>JAEWYP010000095.1 GCA_023395615.1 Bacillota bacterium | reverse complement strand
GCTTCCCGGTATAGTTTCTCCATCGCGTCCAACTCAAGGTAATCGTCGCTGTCGCAAAAATACAGGTACTCGCCTTTCGCGTGTTCCATGCCTCGGTTGCGGGCGGCGGACAACCCACGATTACTCTGCGACAGCACGGCAACGCGGGGATCGGCGGCCGCGTACTCCAACAGGATTTCTTCACTTCTGTCGTCAGAGCCGTCGTTGATGCAGATGATTTCAATTTCGGTAAGCGTTTGGTGAATAAGGCTGTCCAGACATTCGCGGAGATAGGCTTCCGTTCGGTAAACCGGCACGATAACTGATACATGCGGGAGATGAACGTTTTCGGCTGCCCGCAGGATTTTTACGGGCACAGCAGGCGTTTCAGTAGTCTCCTGCCGCTTCATGCCCAGCATAAAACCGGCGATAACGTTTCGGTCATCCGGATACAGGCATTCCTGATCGCTGCAGTCAATCAAGTGTAACGCCTGAACATCCGGCTGAAGAAAACGGTGATAAATCGCGTCCCGAATGGTGGCCAGTTGCGCGCCGCGAACGTTGTATGCAAAACTGCTGAGCATCGCTTTGTGGTAGCTGACTGCAACCTGCTCATACAGCCCATCCCGCCGAAGAGCGTCGCCCAGCGCGAGATAGGCAGACACAAAGTCGCAGGGAGAGTTGTGCTTGTTGCTTTGCAGGTTTCCTTTGATACCGACCCGGTAATGGACGAGCGGACGGTCAACCCAGGCAATCCGATCTGCTTTGGACATAGCCAGCAACACAAAAAACGCATCGTTGGAGTTGTGCAGGCTCTGGAAAGCTAGCATATTACGGGTGAGGAAGGAACGACGGAAAAGCTTCGTCCAGGCGCTGACGGTGGAAACATTGAAGATCAGGTCCGGAAGGTCCCATCGGGAGAAAACGGGACGGGAACCGATCCATCGTGTTTGCAGCCCGTTGGGTTGCGGGATGAACGTGCCGTCCGCATTATGGTAACGGTCGTAGGTATAAAGCGTTATATCCGCGTCGGTCTGATCCGCAACGGCAGTGGACGCCTGTAGCAGGTCGGGATCGAAAAAATCATCCGCGTCCAGAAACAGACAGTATTCCCCTGTGGCATGCTTAAGGCCCAGGTTGCGAGCGTCTCCGGCGGTTGAATGTGGCTGTTGCAGGAGAGTAAAGCGGGGGTCACTCTTCCCAAAATCCCGAAGTATCTGCGGGGTATGGTCCGTGGAGCCGTCGTCTACGTAGATCACCTCAAAGTCACCGCAGGTCTGGCATGCCAGACTCTCCAGGTTCTGGGCCAGATAAGCTTCCCCATTGTATACCGGAATGATGATCGAAACCTTTGCCAACGCCTTTTCCTCCACGATAGATGATCGCCCCGGCGGGGGTATCGTTGCTGCCTGTGAACGAGCGTGAACTGCGAAATCGCATTAAGAACATAAAATACGGAGCTCGTTTCACAAGAGCACGCGGGATATGGATTCACTTTTTTTCCAGAGAGAGTATGGATAACAACAGGTATATTTTAACAGTTTTATGAGTAAATGCCAACCCCCATAATACCAGATTTGTGAAAAAAGCAACAACAAATCAAAAGGCTATCTGGTAAGAATTTTAGTAAAATGGTGCGAAAAATTATGAGAGAAAAGCATCCAGAATAATCTTCGGTTGCGGTGTCTGCCCAATTTGCGTAAAATGGAACGGGGATCGTTGATGCAACGCCGGAAACGCGGGGGACAGGCGCGACGGGTCCTTTGAAGCGGTGGAACGCCGAACAGTGGTAAGCTCGACGCGCGGGTGCGGCCCGTGCCCGAAAGGAGAACAGAGGGATGAAGAACGAACGCATCGCCGGGTATGAAGATTTTATCCGCGTTTTACTGGACTCGGGCTTTTCCATGGGGGGCGGAAACAACAAGGGGATATTTTCCATTATACCGTGGAGCTGGGACGAAACGCCACCCTATGATACGCCGGTTCGCTGGCATACAGGCGACCCGGAAACCGATCCGTGGGAATGGCGGATGCGCGTTCTGAACGAGCGAAAAGACATTGCGTACGCCAAGATGTTTTTCAATGCGAGCGGGTATGTTACGGCACAATGGGCTCCCAGTTTTCTGGCTGTCCGCCGTGGAGGAGAAACGCTTGCGGAGGCGTACGCGGCGGGGCGGATCAGCCATCTGGCCAAACGGGTTTACGAAACGGTTGCCGGTCAGGGCGTGTTGCCCCTGCATGCCATCAAACCGCTGGCGGGTATCGCCAAAGAGGATGCTTCCCGTTTTGAGCGGGCGCTGGTGGAGCTGCAAATGAAGATGTACCTTACCATGTGCGGCAGGCAGCAGAAAACATCCGCCGCGGGGAAGGAATACGGGTGGTCCTCCACGGTGTTCTGCACGGTTGAGGATTTCTGGGGCGAAGCGGTGCTAACCCAGGCTGCAAAAATGGGCAGGGAAGAAGCGATTGCCCGGATCGCCGCGCAGGTACTGCGGCTGAACCCGAACGCGGAACCCAAAAAAGTGAAAAAGTTTATTGAAGGCTGAGCACTGGGAACGATGCCGTGCGAAAGGGCCGTGCGCGGCGCCTGCGCTAAATAATACAACCGGACGCATATCCAGCGATGTGCCCGGTTGTGTTATTTTACCTTGTGTTTTGTGCTTTTCAGCTTCTTTCCGGGAGCCGCAAAGCCGGCTGCAAACTGATGCACGGGCTGGCAGAAATACGTTTTCAATCCTTTGATCCGCTGAGAAATCGGAGAGTTATTGTGCTGAAACCGTATTACAGGGCTTCCAGAACAAAAGAAAGTTTGCGCGTTTCCGTGGCCTTCAGCCGATAGGCGGGCAGCACCGGCGCGCCCCAGGTGTCGTCGCCGCCCACACCGAAGCGAGCCGCCGCCACGTCCAGCCAGGTATACGCCGGATCGGGCAGTTCCTGCCGGTGCAGCGCGCTGGTAAGTTCTGCCTGGCTGTATGGCAGCACGGAAACCATCAACGATTCGTCCACTTTGCTTATGCGCAGGGTGCGCCCGGCTCCGTCGCTGAGCTCCAGCCAGCGTACGCCCGTACGGTTGCCGCAATACTGCGGTTTCAGGTAGGGGGTCAGGTTCTTCTCCGCGGTCGTCTGGTAAATCCCAAGCAGCGCACCCGCGCAGCGATCCGTTTCGTTCTCCTGAGGGCCCAGGCCGTAATAGCGCACGTTTGCAAGCTCGCGCGGCAGCCGGAAGCTCAACCCCAGCGCAGGAAGCTCCGGCAAGTTCCGAAGCGCCCGCCGTGGCGCTGCGATGGTTGCATCCAACCGAATCCGGTTTGCCGACAGCACCGTATAGGTCACTTCCAGCGCCGCGTCTGTAAGCGAAGGCAATTCGTAGCGGCCGTGAACGATCAGCTGACCGTTCTTTGTATCCACGGCGACGGTGTTTGCCCGTGACAACTGGCTGAAAACCTGCCAGAGCGCCGTATCCATCGGGAAACGGTTGCCCATGTCGTTGTCCAGCGGTGCGCGGTACAGGCTGGGTCGTGGCGGAAAATTTATCAGCGGCGCGCCGACGCGGCCAAACGAAACCAGTCCGTGTTCCGCCAGGCTGTACAGCGCCTCAAACAGTTCATCGTGCGCGCCAAGGTTCACGTCGCCTCTGACAATGGTGTAGGGTTGAACGGTTGGGGCGGCTTCAGCGGGCGCGGAACGCAACACGGTTTGCCCGCGCATCTGCGGGTAACCCGCCTTGGCCCATAGCGTATCGGCCTTCAGGCGGAGCTCGCACAGCAGGGCGTATTCGCCTGTCGGCTCCATTTCGGGCAGGGGCAGCGGAAAATGGCGGCTTTCGCCCGGCTGCACGGTCACATCGTTAAGCAAACCGTCTGCTACGGCGACCCCATCGCGGGTAAGCTGCCACCAGAGGGTATATCCGGCCAGATCAGCAAACAGATAACGGTTTTGCAGGGTTACACCCTGTGTGTCCGGAAGGATGTGCACGTCCTGATACAGCGCGCTGACCTCCGCCAGCTTTGGCGTGGGCGTGCGGTCGGCGAAGACCAGCCCGTCGCCGCAGAAATTGCGGTCGTTCGGTTGATCGTAAAAATCACCGCCGTAGGCGAGACCGTGTTTCCCACCGGGCAGGGTGGTTTCGATCGCCTGATCGATCCAGTCCCAGATGAAGCCGCCCTGATAGCGGGGATAACGATCTTCCAGCGCCAGATATTCTTTTAACCCGCCGACGCTGTTGCCCATGGCGTGCGCGTATTCGCACAGGATGAACGGTTTGTCGTCATGTATGTTAAGCCAGTCGGCCACGTTGGCCGCGGTGGTATACATCTGGCTTTCCACGTCGCTGGTATCGTTATACCGCCGGTCGTGGAAAATTCCTTCGTAATGAACCGGTCGGTCGGGGTCGCGTGTGCGGAAAAACTGCGACATGGCGTGGAGTACGCTGCCGCCATAGCTTTCGTTGCCGCAGCTCCAGAACAGCACGCAGGCGTGGTTCTTATCCCGCTCCAGCAGGGACTGTGCCCTGTCCAGGCAGGCGGGCCGCCATTCCTCCCGGTTGGAGGGAAGCGCGTTTTCCGGAAGTACTTTCCCCATCACCATCCAGGTGCCGTGCGTTTCCAGATTGGTTTCGTCGATCAGGTACAGCCCGTACCGGTCGCAAAGGCGGTACCACAGGCTGTTGTTGGGATAGTGGCTGGTGCGTACGGCGTTGATGTTATTGCTTTTCAGGGTGCGGATGTCCCACAGCATATCCTGCTCGCTCAGGGCACGCCCCTGCCTGCGGCTAAACTCGTGCCGGTTTACGCCGTGCAGTAGCAGGCGCTTGCCGTTCAGGCACAGCAGACCGTTTTTTTGCTCGAAGCGACGGAACCCGACTTCGGTTTGCGCCACCTCGATTGGCTCGCCGTTTTCTGCGGACAATGTAAAACGAAGGGTATACAGATTGGGCTGTTCGGCGCTCCACAGGCGTAGAACGGTGATTTTTCGGCAAAAGACAATTCGGGGCTGCGTGGGCAGGGGGAAGCGATCCACGGTCCTTCCTTCTGCGTCCAACAGCGTTCCCAGCAGGGTAACGGGTTCTTCCCGGGGGAGCGAGAGCGTTATCTCTGCCGACAGTGTGGCGGAACGCAGGTCCTCTTCCGGGAGGGCGTGAACGAAAAGGTCCTCCACGTGTGCGCGAGGTTCGGCACGCAGCTCCACACTGCGGAAGATGCCGGAAAAACGCCAGAAATCCTGATCCTCCAGCCAGGAGCCGCTGCAAAAGCGATACACCTGTATGGCCAGGCGGTTTTCGCCATCTTTCAGCGCCGGGGTAAGGTCAAAACGTGAAGGAGTGAAACCATCCTCGGCATATCCGATGGGAACACCGTTGACCCATACGAAACAGGCGCTTTCCACCCCGTGCAACACAAGAACGACGCGCATCCCCTCCCAGTCGGCCGGAACGGTAAATGCGGTCACATAACTGCCGACGGGGTTGAAACGCGCAGGGATTTCCGGCGGACGCAACGCCTCGTGTCCATCCCATGGATATTGGGTATTCACATATTGCGGCTTCCCATACCCCTGCAGCTGGATATGGCCTGGCACGGTAATGCCGCCCCATCCGGAACTGTCGTAATCAGGCTTTTCAAAGCCTTCCGGCCGCCCGGCAAGGGTTTCGGCATAATGGAACTGCCAGTGACCGTCCAGCAGTCGGCTCAGGCTGCTGCATCCTTCGCAGGCTTCGCGTTCGTTTGCGTAAACGTCATGGTCGGATACGGCGGGCAGACGCCCGACCGCAAACTGTCCCGGGTCGGTCAGAAAAGCCGGGGAAAAGGCGATCGGGTTCATATGCGCTCCTTGCATACCACGCGGCCTGCCGTGCGCGTCCCATGAAGGCGGCGAATCGGACAGACAACATGGAAATTTGGTTCTGCTTATGCGACATTTCGATGGGCTTGCCGCCGCGAATACAGTACCGGCGGAACCGGCGCGGCGGACGGGCAGGCCCTGTATCAGTATATCGGATTGAAACCGCCGATTCAAGAGAGAATCGAAAAAATATAACCGGTTACAGAAATAACACAGGCAACCAAATCGAAAAAAGATGGAAAATATGATCAAGTTTAATATATTAAAGAACAATGTTTGAATGACGCTTGGAAACCATGGGAACCAGATGACGCAGCGCATGAAACCGCTTGCCAAAAAAGGAGGAACCGTGTATACTGCTGTACAGGAGTGGTGACAGATGGGCCCCAAGAAGGAGATTACAATCTATGATATCGCCCGGGAGGCGGGCGTATCCACCGCCACGGTATCGCGGATTCTTTCCAACGCGGCGGGGGTGAAACAGGAGAAACGGGACCGCGTACAGGCGCTTGTGGATAAATATAATTTTAAGCCCAGCGCCATCGCGCGGGGCCTGAGCGAAACACGCAGCAAGGTGATCGGCATGCTTTGCCCGGATGTGCGCAATGCCTATTACGCCAACATCTTTATGGAATGCGAACGCCTGGCGTATGAACAGAATTATACGCTGGTGCTGAATAATACTTTTACACAGGAATCGCTGGAGATCGCCTTTATGGAGAAGCTGGGTGAGCAGCGGGTGGAAAGCCTGATCATCTGCGGCGGTCTGGCGGACTGGCGGCCCATGCCTGCCCACTACCGGGATACGCTGTCGCGTTTTTGCAAGCGGATTCCCGTGGTAGTGGCCGGCAAAGTTGCTCTGGACGACTGTTATCAGGTGTTCATCGACCATGCGGAAGGGATGCGCGCCGCGGTGCGGCACCTGGCTACGCTGGGGCACAGGCGGATCGCGTTTCTGCATGGGTATTCGTATATTTATCAGACACAGGACAAATTGGAAGCTTATAAAAAGACCATGGAGGAACAGAATCTGCCGCTTCGGGATGAGTATATTCTGGATGCGGGTGAGTTTAACGAACAGAGCGGCCTTGCGGGAATGAAACGGCTGCTGAGCCTGGCCGAGCCGCCCACCGCCGTGATCGCGATTAACGACCTGATGGCCGCGGGCGCGCTGCAGGCTATTCTGCGTCTCGGCTATTCGGTGCCGAACGATTTTTCCATCGTCGGCTTTGACGATTCGCTGATTACAGACCTGACGGAACCGAACATCAGCAGCGTTCATTACGATTACGCCGCTTATGCGAGGAAACTGATTGATACGGCGCTGGCCGCGATCGCGGGGGAACCTTGCGCGCGTACCTGCGTGATTCCCGCCAGCCTGACGGTAAAAGAATCCTGCCGAAAAGTGGAAAATTGATTGGTTTCTCCGGCTGCCGGGATGGGTGAGACGGTCAGAAAAGTGGACTTCGCCACTTTTTTGAGTTGCGGGTCTGCTTGCGACCAAGCTACAAACGCCCCGCCCGAACTGAATCAGAGGACTTCGGCCCTCCGATACCACCGGAAAACGCAGGTTTTCGAAAGTTTTGCCCGGAGGAACGTTGTTTCCCCGGGCACTTTGCGTTTTAACAGGGAAGCATGCAGGGTGATGCTTTGGAAAACGGAAATCCGCCCGAAAATTGGCACTTGACATTTTCGCGATGCGTATGCTATGATGCAGACATGAAACGGGTTACATATTGAAACCGAGCGTAATTTACTTTTTGACTTGATGAATTGGACGTTTATAAACCATAAACAACCATTGCGCAAAGCGAAATGGTGGGAAAATGAACTGAAAATTCAAGGGAAGTATAAATTGCCGCTTTTTCGTTTCTTATAAATGTAACCGGTTACTAATGCGAAAGGAGCGATATCGTGCAGCTGAATCTTCAGGCCAAACCAGGCAAGGTTGCCGCGCCGTCGCTGGTACACAGAGAGTCGTTCTGGCACAAGGTAAGCAAAAGCCGCGTGCTGCTGCTGATGTGCTTTCCGGCGATTCTGTTTTTTTTCCTGTTCAGTTATCTGCCCATGCCTGGCGCATACATCGCGTTTACGAAATTCAATTATAACAAAGGTATTTTTGGCAGTCCTTTTATCGGGTGGAAAAATTTCCAGTTCCTGTTCGGAAACGGCCAGTTGCTGTTGTTATTGCGCAACACCGTATTTTACAACCTTGTGTTCATCCTGCTGGGCAATTTTCTGCAAGTGCTGCTGGCCATTCTGCTGAACGAAGTGCAGAGCAAGTGGTTTAAAAAAACGGCCCAGTCCATGATGTTTCTGCCGTATTTTATCAGCGACGTGCTGGTGAGCCTGCTGGTATATAACCTGATCAACTACGATTATGGCTTTGTTTCCAACATGGTGCGCACGGCGGGTGGCGTAATGCCCAAGTATTATTCCATGCCTGGCGCTTGGCCCTTTATCATCGTGCTGGTCAACTTGTGGAAAGGCACGGGCTACGGAACCGTGATTTACTTCGCCGCTATCACCGGCATTGATACCTCCATGCTGGAGGCGGCCCGTGTGGATGGCGCCAATGGTTTTCAGCGCATCCGTTATATTTTGCTGCCCTGCCTGAAACCGACCGTGGTCATTATGCTGCTGTTTGCCATGGGCGGCATCGTAAAAGGCAACTTCGGCCTGTTCTACAATCTGGTAGGCAATAACTCCCTGCTGTTTAACACAACGGACATTATCGAAACCTACGTTTACCGGGCGCTGATGAACAACTTCAACTTTTCCCAGGGCAGCGCGGTCGGCCTGTTCCAATCGGTTGTGGGCTTCGCCATCGTGATGATCGCAAACGGAGTGGTAAAGCGTATCGAACCGGATTACTCGCTGTTTTAATGGGAGGCGTTTGAAGATGGAACCAAAGATGAATTTTCACCCAACGAAGGTGAAGATTGACGGGGCGGACCGATTGATCCGCGGGTTTACCTATTTATTCGTAGGGCTGTTTGCCGTGATGTGCATCATCCCGTTCTGGATGATTGTCGCCTCCTCATTTTCTACCGAGGCTGCGATCCGTCGCACCGGTTTCACCCTTTGGCCAAGTTCTTTTTCCACCTATTCTTACGATCTGATTTTCCGCTCGCCCGCCCAATTGATCGGCGCGTACGTGGTTACGGTGGTCATGACGATCATTGGCACCTCCGTCGGCCTGTTCATCATTTCCATGACGGGCTACGCCCTGCAGCGGAAGGATTTTCCCTTCCGCAACGGCATCTCGTTTTACATCTACTTCACGTCGCTGTTTTCCGCGGGGCTGGTGCCCTTCTACTACCTGATGGTAAAGGTGTACGGCCTGAAGGACAGCTACTGGGCGGTGCTGTTGCCGCTGCTGATGTCCCCGTGGCTGATCATCCTGATGAAAAACTATGTGAAGGCCATACCGCACGAGATTACCGAGTCCGGCAAGATCGACGGCGCAGGCGACTTCCGGATTTTTTGGAGCCTGATCGTTCCATCCATGACGCCGGCGCTGGCCACCATCGGTCTGTTTCTGGCACTGGGGTACTGGAACGAGTGGTACTATTCCTCCCTTTTCCTGGGCTCGCAGGTGACGTACCGCCCGCTTCAATACTGGCTGTATAACCTGATTAACAAAGTGGCGGCGCTGAAAAACTCGCTGGCTGCCACGCAACTGGTGCTGGACGATTTGCCCAGCGAAACGCTCAAGATGGCGACCGCGACGCTTGCCACCGGCCCGATTATCCTTTTGTACCCGTTTGTGCAAAAGTATTTTGTGGCCGGGCTCACGGTGGGCGCGGTCAAGGGCTGAAACCCGATTTCATCGCCGCTGCTTGCATAACGGCGAAAGAAATACAGACTTTAAAGGAGGTTCCCTGACATGGCAAAGAAGCTAGTTTCCCTGTTGGTGGCTCTGGCGATGGTTCTGTGCCTGATCCCCGCGATGGCGGAAACGGCCGAGACCACGGATTATTCCAGTTGGTTCCCGGGCGTGGATACCAGCGAGCACGTTGTGCTTACCTTCCTGGTTACCGGCAACATCCCCACCAATAAGACGAACGATGTGCTGAAAGTTTTCAACGAAAAGCTGACGAAAGCCATCAACGCCGAGATCCAGATTGAATGGATTGAGTGGACCGACTGGCAGACCAAGTATAACCTCGCCCTGGCAATGCAGGACGGCACCGTGGACCTGGTTGGCACCGCGACCGACTGGCTGGATGCGTGGCCCAACTCCAAGAACGGCGCGTTCCTCCCGCTGAGCGAAGATATGCTGAAAACCTACTGCCCCAAGACTTATGCGAGCGTTTCTCCGGAACACTGGAACCTGTGCAAGTATGACGGCCAGATTTACCTGATCCCGGAAGACAACTATGCGCAGTGGACCAACCATGGCTTCCTCTACCGCGGCGACTGGGCCAAAGAAGCAGGACTTACCAATGGTGTGAACAGCTGGGAAGACCTGGGCACCTATTTCCAGTATATCAAGGATAACAAACCGGATGTGATCCCGTGGGACGCGGACGGCAGCGGTTCCTCCTACAGCGACCAGATGTTCGGCGGCTGGATTTCCAGCAAGACCGGCGGCATCAACATCGAAGGTTTCTCCGCTCCCCTGTTCTTCGGCAAGAGCACGACTGACCCGTACACCCTGTCCACCTTCTACACGGAAGGCGATGATCTGGTTAACTTTGCCAAGCTGATGAAGCAGTGGGCCGACGCCGGTTACTGGCGTGAAGACGTGCTGAACTACACCGGCGACCAGAAGGCAGAGCTTGAGGAAGGCCTGAGCGGCGCGCAGCAGCATCACACCCAGACATGGAAGACCGAGCGCTATCTGATGGAACAGAAACAGCCCGGCAGCGATGTTGGTTTCTTCTGGTTTGGCAAGGAAAGCAACACCCTCGTATCCCTGAACATCACCCACGGCGCCCTGGCGATCGCCGCGCAGAGCGACGCGCCCGAACGCGCGCTGATGGCGTACGACCTGATCCGTAACGACCAAACCTTCTACCGCCTGTTTAACTACGGCATCGAAGGCCAGCAGTACATCATCGACGCGAACGGCTACATGGCCCGCCCGGACACCTACAAGGACGACACTGTGGACGGCATGAGCTTCGACTACTGGTGGGGCCGCAACGACGCGTTGGAACTGCGTTCTGCCCTGACCGACTGGCCCGCGTATGACAAGCTGATGGAAGAATACAACGCCGTGAAGATTGACTATCCGTACGGCCAGATTGTGTTCAACACCGACGACATTTCCGCGGAACTGGATAACCTGTCCAACGTGTTCCGTACCTATGCGCCCGTTATCACCTTCGGTAAGGAAGAGGATCCCGAAGCCTATGTGGCAGAGTTCCGTCAGGCGCTGAAGGATGCCGGCATCGACAAGGTGATGGAGAACGTGCAGGCTCAGATCGACGCGGTATACAAGAAGTAACTTACTGGTTTGCCTGGGACTCGCAAGCCTGCCTTGCGGGTCCCTTTTGCGCCGGAGGCGCTGCCGGGGACCTGCATCCCCCGGCACCCCCGGCAACGCGGGGCGATATTGCCCACGGGGTAAGGAGAGCGCAACATGCGACAGACCATTGACATGAACCGTAACTGGCGGTTCCACCCGGGTGAAGCGGAGAACGCATTTTATCAGGGATATGACGATCGCGCGTGGCGGGCCGTCACCCTGCCGCACGACTGGTCGGTCGAAGCTCCGTTCGATCCGGCCTGTTCCAGCGGCACGGGCTATCTGCCGGGCGGGGTGGGGTGGTACCGCAAAACATTCACCCTGCCGGAAGACATCGGTGATAAAAAGGTGTATGTCACCTTCGGGGGAGTGTATCAACACAGCCGGTGTTGGATCAACAGCCATTATCTGGGGATGCGCGCCTACGGCTATTCCACCTTCCGCTACGAGTTAACAGGGCGGGTGAAACCGGGCGAGAACGTGTTGTGCGTGCGCGCGGAACATCTCCATCTGGCGGATTCCCGCTGGTTTACCGGTGCGGGGATATACCGCGGCGTAACGCTTACCATCGTGCCGGTTGCTCACGCGTCGGATCTGTTCGGCTACACGGTGACTGCCGATGAGGAGATGGCCGAGATCGCCGTGAACGCGGAAATAGCGTGCGGCAGAGCCAGCTTCCGCCTGCTGGACGCGGAGGGGCGGCTGGTGGCGCGGTCTTTGGGGAAGGCGGGGAAGGAAACCGACTGCGTATCCGCACTGCTTCAGGTTCCTTCTCCCCGGTTATGGTCGCCTGAAACCCCGTATCTGTATCGGCTTTGCTGTGTCGTAACGGAACACGGCAGGAAAATGGACGAGTTGAGCGTGCCCTTCGGCGTGCGCACACTTCGTTTCGACCCGAACGAAGGCTTTTTCCTCAACGGGGAGAACCGCAAACTGAAAGGGGTATGCCTGCACCACGACGCGGGCGCGCTGGGCGCTGCGGTGCCGCTATCGGTGTGGCAGACGCGGCTGCAAAAGCTGATGGAAGCGGGCTGCAATGCCGTGCGTTTCAGTCATAACCCCGCCGACCCCGAGGTGCTTTCCCTGTGTGACCGGTTGGGCCTGATGGTAATGGAGGAAGCTTTCGACGAGTGGGAAGGCTGCAAGAACAAATGGTGCAACGGGCACAATGTGTACCCGCCGCAGCACTACGGCTATTCCGATGATTTCCCCCAGTGGCATACGCAGGATCTGGAGGCTATGGTGCGGTTCGGACGAAACCACCCCAGCGTGATCCTGTGGAGCATCGGAAACGAAATTGATTATCCCAACGATCCTTACGTGCACCCCGCGTTTGCGACGCTGGCGGGTAATAACGACGCCAACAAGCCGGACGAAGCCCTGCGCTACGACCCGAACCGACCGGATATCAGCCGCCTTACGGTGGTGGCGCGGGAGATGGCGGCGACCGTGCACCAGCTGGACCCGTCCCGCCCGGTTACGATGGCGCTGGCTGCTCCGGCGCTTTCCAACCTGGTGAACCTTCCGGAGGAGCTGGACGTGGTCGGTTATAACTATATGGAAGAACGGTACGCGGAGGATCATCGTCAATATCCCAAACGGATCATCTACGGAAGTGAGAACCATCAATCGCCGGAAGCATGGCGGGCGGTTCTGCATAATCCCAACATTGCAGGGCAGTTTCTTTGGACGGGCGCGGATTTTCTGGGAGAGGCGCGGGGTTGGCCGGTGCGGGTTTCTACCGCGGGCCTGCTTGATACCGCCAATCACGAAAAGCCCTTGTATTGCCTGCGCAAAGCCCTGTGGACGGAACCGATTTATGCGAAACTGGCGACATCCCGCGAAGGGGACATCTATGCCGAAACCTTCGGCTGGGAGTACAGGGAGAGCGAAACCATAACGGTTTCCGTTTATACCAACGCGGCGGAAGCCACCCTGTACGTAAACGGAGAAGCGCAAGGCACCGTGACTGTGGGGGAAGATGCGCACGCGGTGTGGCATGTGGCCTACCATCCCGGTCAATTGCATGCAATCTGCAAACGCGGCAAAGAAACGGCGGAGGATACGCTGGAGACGGCAGATGCGCCCACGGCGCTGTTACTTCGTTGCAATCGCAAGTCGCTCCCCGCAGACGGGCAAACCGTGGCGACGCTGGAACTGTTACTGGCAGACGGAGAGGGGCGCGTACCGATGAACGCGGACGAGCCGGTCACGGTACAGATCACGGGAGACGCGACGGTGATCGGCTTTGAAAACGGCAATCCAGCCGACCTAACGCCCTTTGCCAGCCCTGCGCGCCCCACATGGCACGGGCGTGCGGTCATCTACCTGCGTGCGGGAACCCTGCCGTGTGAGATTACCCTGACCGCCTGGACGCGCGGCGGCCTGAAAAAATCCATCAAACTGGAACAGCGCCGCGTATGAGACCTTGCGAGGATGCCTGCCTGGGGTTGGGCTCAGTCGGCCCGGGTTGAATGCGTTTCATGAAAAAGATAACCTGGCTTCATTTCCCCGAAGGGGATAAATAAACAGCATCCCGGAGTGAAAAACAAGCGACCGGCGAAAACGTTATCAGCGTTTTCGCCGGCTTTTCTTTTTATATGCTCTGTGGAATAATCATCGGGATTGATTTTGTCCGGACTAAAAAATCAGCGTATCTTCACCGCCCCATGTTCGTTGCGCTTGCGGTATTCCGACGGGGTGGAACCGTAGATCACCCGAAAGACTCGCGCAAAATGCTGGCGGTTGGTAAAGCCGGAATCCATGGCGATGTCGATGATGGGGAACCCGGTGGTGGTCAACAGCTGGGCCGCGTGGTCGCAGCGGACCGCGTGCAGGTAGTCCACGATGCTGCCGCGCATGTAGCGGTTAAAAAGCGCTTCCAGATAGGAACGGCTGATGCCCACCGCGCTTGCCACGGACTCTACCGTAAGCGGCTGCTGGAAGTTATGAAAGATATAGTTTTTCGCGTCGGTCATATAACGCACCCCCGTGAAGCGGTACTGGCTGTGAAACGAGCGGGCCAGTTTTACAAACAGGGTTTCCATCGCTCCCCGCAACGCCGTTGTCCATTCGCTGAGATGGTTTTCCCATTCGTGGCGTATCTCGCCCAGCGTGAAGTTGATATATTGCCGGTCTTCCAGCGTGCAGAAACGGGTCTTTTGGGAAAAGAAGGAGTCTATCAGCGGGGCGGTCAGGCAAAGGCGGTTCAAATCAAGGTATGGTGCAGATTGTACATTATGATACGTCAGCATCGTATATCGGCATTCCTGATCCGGGTCCCCCAACAGTTCCGCGCTGGTGTTTCGGCCCAGAAAAAGGACCGAACGGGCCGACAGGGAACGCCTTTCGCTATTACAAATAACCATACAGCGCCCCGAATTTACCTGTAGTATGCAGTTGTCGTCCAACCCGTTCTGGATCGGCAAGGCAGCTCCGACAACACCCTGCCCGCAGCTGGAAACCCAGATAGGCAATTCGGTTAAGTACGGATATGGCATAATATCCTCCAAAAATATCAGACAATACGTTCCATGTGCCTGTATGGTAACCATTATATTACCCACGAGAGGAGAATGTCAATTATAATGACCGCGAAGGATGTGTGAAACCGAATGAATCCGATACGCGATCAGGAAGGCCGCCTGCGCCTTCAGGCTTTGCTGGCGAACGAATATGCGGTCCGGGATCACCGCGGGGAAAAGGCGGAGGCGCTTCGGGAAGCAGCGGCGCTGTTTGCGCAGGGTACGCCGGAAACGGCTGGCGATCAGCTGAAACAGGCGATCGAAGCGCTGTCCGATCATAAAAATACCGTTGTTTACGACGACTCCGGTTTGCCGTCCGTGATGGTACGGATTCCACGGATGACGGAAAACGATCTGCTTGGCAATGGCAGCGCCGCGCTGTGCCCGGCGTTTTGCGGCTTGGATGGCGAGGTGCTGGTGGGCAAGTACCAGTCCAGCCTGGCGGACGGTATCGCCTGTTCTCTGCCGATGGTTCAGCCTGTTTCCGGCGTAAGCTACGACGAGGCGCTGCACGCCTGCCGCCAAAAGGGCGACGGCTGGCACATGACCCCCTTTGCCCTGCGCATGGCCATCGCGCTGTGGTGCCGCAAACAGGGTTTTCTGCCGCATGGCAACAATTATGGCGGACAGGATTATTTCTGCCCGCAGGAAAAGGGCGAACCTGCTGAAAACGGGCGAACGCTTTGCGGAAGCGGGCCGCTGACCTGGTCGCACGACGGTACGCCGAATGGGATCTACGACCTGAACGGCAATCTGAACGAATGGGATTCGGGTTTCCGGCTGATGAACGGGGAAATTCAGTTGATCCCGATGAAAGCCCTGCTGTCGAAAGACGCGGATATGGGGATGGAATCTCCTCTGTGGCGCGCGCTGGATGCTAACGGCGAATCAGTAGCGCCGGGAACGCCCGGAACGCTTAAGTATGACGCGGTGGACGGGCATATCCGCCTGAGCCGTGAGGTACGCTCCCCGGGCATCGGCAACTGCGCTTTTCGGGATATCCAGGCGGAACCGGGGCTGGAACCGCCTGTAATGACCCGATTGCTGGGGCTGTACCCGGAGGATAATCGCGAGGGGTACGGGCTGGGCTGGCGGTGGATCACCACCTATGGCGAGGCGACGCCGCTGTGCGGCGGGGCAAACCGCGCGGACGACCACGCCGGGGTCTTCTTTGTAGGGGCTACCTATCCGCGTACTAAGAACTACAACCTTACAGGCTTTCGCCTGATCTATATTGACAGGGAGGGAACGAAATGACCGGTCAGGGAAGAACACTGCGCCGCGGAGGTTTTCTTCAGGATTTGCGAAGCAACCGGATGTATCTGCTGCTGCTATTGCCCGCTGTGCTCTACGTGCTGATTTTCTGCTACATACCGATGGGCGGGGTTGTCATCGCGTTTAAGAACTACAATTACTCCTCCGGCATCCTCGGCAGCGCCTGGGTTGGCATGAAAAACTTCCGCTTCCTGGCCATCTCCAACAAACTGTGGACGTTAACACGAAACACGCTGGCCTATAACTTCGTCTTTATCACGGTCGGCATGTTTATGGAAGTATCTTTCGCCATTATCATCAACGAGATGCGCTGCAAGTGGTTCAAAAAAACCTTCCAGTCGTTCATGTTCCTGCCGTTCTTTATCTCCTGGGTGGTTGCCACCGCTGTAATCCAGACCCTGCTGGACTACGACAGCGGGCTGATCACGCGGCTGGTGGAGTCCATGGGCGGCAACATGGTCAATATTTACACCACCGCTTCCCCGTGGCCGTACCTGCTTGTTTTCTTCCGGATGTGGAAGGGCGTTGGGTATGGAAGCATTATCTACTTAAGCGCCATATCCGGTATCGACCAGGAGATGTACGAGGCCGCGGAGATCGACGGGGCGAACAGCTGGCAGAAAGTGTTCCGCATTACCGTACCCAATCTGGTGCCCACAATGGTGATTATGTTCCTGCTGGCGGTGGGGCAGATTTTCCGCGGGGACTTCGGGATGTTCTACCAGATGGTGGGCAACAACGGCGTGCTGCTGGAAACGGCGGATATTCTGGACCTGTACGTCTACCGCGCCATGTCGTCCGGCACCAACCTGGGCATGAGCGCCGCGGCGGGTTTGTACCAGTCTGTGTTGTGTTTTGCCACCATCATGCTGGTCAACTTTATTGTGAAGAAGATCCAGCCCGATTATACGCTGTTTTAAGGAGGGGCCGATATGCAGATCACTCACCGCCGCCATCGCAGGCTTCCGGCGAACGAAGCCGCTTTCCGTTCGCTGGGGTATGTGGCGCTTTTCATCTTCGGGATGCTGTGCGTTGTGCCGTTTTACCTGATTGTGGTCTCCTCCTTCGCCAGCGAAAATTCGCTGATTAAGGATGGATTTCGCCTGATCCCTACGGAATGGTCGCTGGACGCGTACAAGTATGTGTTCACCAATCCGGCGCGGATCGAACGTGCATATTTCAACACGATTTTCGTAACGATTACGGGCACGTTTCTATCGCTGCTGATGTCCACCCTGACGGGCTATGTGCTTTCCCGGCGGGATTTTAAGTGGCGTAACATCTTCTCGTTCTTCTTCTTCTTTACCACGCTTTTCAGCGGCGGGCTGACGCCATGGTACATTATGTGCACCAAGGTGCTGCATTTCAAAAACACCTACGGCGCGCTGATCCTGCCCATGATGTTCTCGGTATGGAACATGATTATCGCCAAGAACTACATGAAGGGAATTCCTTACGAAATCAGCGAGTCCGCTAAAATTGACGGCGCGGGGGAGCTTACGATTTTCTTCCGGCTGTATATTCCCATTGCCAAGCCGCTGCTGGCTACGCTGGGGTTGTTCGCCGCGCTGGGGTATTGGAACGACTGGTACAACAGCATGCTGTTTAACACCGACGAAAACATGCAGTCGCTGCAGTATTTTTTACAGGATATGCTTTCCACCATCCAGGCGTTAAAGCAGCTGGTGGCGCAGGGCAACTCGGAACTTGCCAAGGGTGTTACCCTGCCGACGACCAGTATGAAAATGGCGATGACGTGCGTGGTGACCGGACCGATCATCTTCCTTTACCCGCTGGTGCAGAAGTACTTCGTGAAAGGGCTGACCATCGGTGCGGTCAAAGGCTGACCCGAACCCCGGAGACAGGATTGTCTCTTAAAATACCCCATTATAAAACAGGAGGAAAAATTCCATGAAAAAAGCGGTATCTCTGTTACTGGCTCTGATGATGGCGCTGGGATGCTGGAGCTTCGCATTTGCGGAGAGCACGGACGCGACCGAAGCGCCCGCCGCGACCGACGCTGTGGCAACCGACGCGACCGCCGCGGAAGAAAATCCGTGGGCAAACCTGGACCTTTCCCAGTACGAGGAGATCAATTTCTATGTGGTCGGCGTGATGGGCCCCGACTGGCAGGAGATTGTGGATAAGGCCAACGAGCTGATGATCAAAAAGATCAACACCAAGGTCAACTTTATCCCTGTTTCCTGGGGCGATTTCCAGAGCAAGTACTCCCTCTTCCTCGCGGGCGATGAGGATGTGGACCTGATCTACGGCGCGGCATGGTGCAACTATTCCGACTATGTAAAAGCTGGCGCGTATGCGGGCTTTGACTGGGACTTCGTGCAGAAGTACATGCCGCTTACCGCCAAATCCCAGGCAGAATCCTCCTGGAAGGAAGCGGAGTATAACGGCAAGTATTACTGCGTACCCCGCGACGATTCCGGCATTTCCTGGACCGGCGTGCTTACCCGCCAGTCTCTGCTGGACAAATACGGCTTTACCGCCGCCGACATCAACAGCAATGATAAGCTGATTGATTTCTACTACGCGATTGCCGATGGTGAAAAAGATTCCGGCGTGTACGCGATGAACCCGCAGGGTTCCTACCCGATGGACGGCGCGTGGTATACCACCCGCTACCATTACATGGACGTGAACGCCGGCGCCGCCGACTGGATGGTATGGAAGTACGATACCGGTAAAGCGTTTGACGTAAACGACCTGAAATGGTTCGCCGATACCGACGATTATCTGTCCTTCTGCCTGCAGATGGCGGATTTCTACAAGCGCGGCGTGTTCCCGTCCAGCGTGATCTCCAACGACACCATGCTGGATGACAACTTCCAGGCCGGATCGTCCGCCACGCAGTACTCTGTGCCTTCCGGACTCGAGGGATGGCAGAGCAAAATTACCGATGACACCGTGGTGTATATGAACCCCCTGTGGGACAGCACCTGCGTTACCCGCCGCGGTAATTACATGGGTTATGGCGCGTGCTTCCCTGTTGCATCCAAGAAGATGGAACGCGCCGCCGTTGCGCTGGATTGCATGAAGAACGACCCCGAAGTGAACCGTCTGCTGGTAGGCGGCGTTGAAGGTCGCCATTACATTCTGGATACGGCGAACAACACCTATTCCGCCGGACCGGAAGCGGCCGACTATGGCTGGGGCAGCTGGTGCTACCTCCTGCAGCACGACGAAGATCCGCAGCCGAAGATGTCCGACGAGATGCAGGCCTATCAGGATATGTACGAAGCCGCGGAAGTGCCTACGGATACCTTCCCGCTGAACGGCTTCAAGTACGATTCCTCCAAGTACGACGCGGAGCTGGCGGTCATCTCCTCGCTGCTCAACGAATACCGCTTCTCCTTCTGCTTCGGGATCTACGGCGACCAGACCGAAGCGAAATATCATGAATTTATGGACCAGTGCAAGGCGGCAGGTCTGGACGAAATCGTTCAGGATTACCGTGATCAGCTGGCCGCATACCTCGCGAAATGAGCGTCTCTCTCCGGCTGACGCGCGTTGCGCCGGAAGCCGTGGGCATCCCCTCCGGGGATGTCCACGCGCTTCTGGACGCGCTGGAAGCCTCCGGCTCGGAGCTGCACGGGATGATGGTTCTGCGGCACGGCATGGTCGCCGCCGAGGGCTGGTGGGCCCCCTACGCCGCAGGCCAGGTACACGGCAGCCAATCGTTGACTAAAACCATGACGGGCTCCGCTTTCGGCGTCGCGATGCTGGAAGGGCTGTTTACCCTGGATACCCGCCTGATCGACATTTTTCCGGAATACGCGCCGTTGTGCGCGGGGAAACCTTACTGGGACGGGCTCACCATGCGGCACATGACCACCATGTCCGCCGGGATGGAGAAACAGCCCGCCGTGACCGACCCGGACTGGATTCGTAATTTTTTCACGATGGACATCGTACACAAACCCGGCACGGCGTTTTATTATAACAGCGCGGCCTGCTCCATGGTGGGCGCGTGCATCCGCCGCAAAACCGGGCTGGGTCTGCGCGAATACCTGCGCGATCGCCTGCTGGAACCCATCGGCATCGATGCGGATCGCCTGAAATGGCACTTGCATCCCGACGGGATGGAAAACGGCAGCGGCGGTCTGGTTTCCACAACCGAGGATAACGCCCGGATGATGGATCTGTACCGGCAGGGTGGCCGTTGGAACGGGAAGCAGTTGCTATCGCCGGAGTGGGTTGCGTTCGCGACGCAGACGCAGAATCCCCATCTGGACCCGCCGGTTTCCTACTGCGGTATGATGTGGAAGCATGAGGAATGCCTGATGGCGGACGGCGCGATGGGGCAGTGGGCTATGCTTTTCCCCGCGAAAGATACCATTGT
The DNA here is from genome assembly GCA_023395615.1 of Bacillota bacterium. GTDB lineage: Bacteria > Bacillota > Clostridia > Christensenellales > Aristaeellaceae > CAXXOK01. The sequence goes on along the minus strand of JAEWYP010000095.1, from coordinate 33,319 downwards.
TTCCTTAAGCCAGACGATTACCGACGGCAAACAGGGCGACGCGGTGATGAAAGCCGTGTTTGCCTTTGCGCGCAATCTGCCGGACACTGTGCTTCCGGAAGCGCCGTGGGAAGCCGCCGAGTTATCGCAGCGAATGAAAAAACTTGCGCTGGCAGCGCCTGACTATGCCGAAAACCCGGGCCTGCTGAAACGGCTGGCCCATCAGCGATATACCGTCGCGCGGGGGAACGTGGGTTTCTTTGCCGACGATCTGAAAATTTTCAATCCGGGGTATGTTGTGCCGGTGCGCGGTTTCGGCTTTGACGCGCTGGACGGCAACCTGATGCTTACGGTGATGACCGACGGCGGCGCGGTCGCCTGCCCCGTGGGGCTGAAGGGCCAGCGGCTGGTAAGCACCGTATCTTCCGTGAGTCCCGCCTGCACCGCGGCGGTAAGCGCCGCCATGCCGGATAACGACACCCTGAACGTGGAAATCCGCTGGCTGGAAAGCTGCCGTGTGCATCGCCTCGCGTTCCGGTTTGACGAAACCGGCGCGGATGTGGTGTCCTCCATGGACAGGGTGGGCGGCTTCGACGTGCCGGACGAAACGGCGCGCCTGCTGAAAGAAGGAGGTACCCATGCCTAAAAAAATGAACGGGCGGATGATGAAGGATATTAAAATCCTTTACAATGTGCCCTGCACGCTTCGCGACGGTACGGTGCTGTATGCTGATGTGTATCGCCCGGACGACAACGAAAAGTATCCCGCGGTTGTTAACCGCAACCCATACCTTAAGGATGCGCCCGGCCCCGTGATCGGGTACATGCACGCGCCGGAATTTGCCGCCGCCGGGTATAACGTGGTCATTCAGGACGTGCGCGGCACCGGCCACAGCCAGGGCATCTGCGATCCGGCGGGCCATCAGGACGAGGACGGGTACGACACGGTGGAAGCCATCGCGAAGATGCCCTGGTGCGACGGGCAGGTGGGCATGATCGGCGAATCGTACCACGGGTTTTCCCAGCTGGCGTGCGCGCGGGCCAACCCGCCGCACCTGAAGGCGATTTGCCCCTTCCAGACCTCGTGGACCAAGTTCCCCGCCATCTATGATTTCGGCGTGTTCTCGCCGGTGCTGTACGGCTGGATTTACGGCCGCTGCAGCGACCGGGAGAAGTATTATCCCGGCCAGTACAGCAAAGAAGCGCTGGACAAAATGGCGTATTACGGCGCGCGTGGCGACGAACAGGCCGCGTGGCTGCCGCTTAAAGACATGCCCGCCGCCAGCATCGACGGTGTGCCGGAATTGCAGTTTCACCGTGATCTGCTGGAGCATATCGACGATCACGCTTATCTGGCCTCGATCGGCCGGGTGGAGGGCTTTGAACAGACGATGGTTCCGCCTCTGTGCCTGACCGGGTGGAATGATTTTTTACGGGATAAAACGCTGTATAACTTTATCCAGTTCCGCAAACGCGGCGGCAGTGAAGCCTGCCGCAAGGGCGCGCGGCTGATCGTAGGCCCGTGGGTGCACGGTGACCGGCTGGACCGGGTCATCGAAGGCATTGACTTCGGCCCCGAAGCCTCTGGCGATTCGATCGACATGGTAGGCAAGCTGATCCAGTGGTACGACCATTGGACCAAGGGCAAGACCGGCCCGTTCATGAGCGGCAAACCGGTGCAGCTGTTTATTATGGGTGAAAACCGTTGGCGCGAGGAAGACGAATGGCCGCTGGCCCGCACGCAGTATACGCCGTGGTACTTCCATAGCATTGGGCACGCCAACACCCTGTCAGGCGACGGCGCCCTTTCAACGGAAGCGCCGAAGAACGAGCCTGCCGACGCCTATGCGTACGACCCCATGAACCCCTGCCCCAGCAGTACGGGCGACCCGACCCGCTGGATGACGCAGGATCAGCGCCCCAACGAAAAGCGCGAGGATGTGCTGGTATACACGACTCCCGCTTTTACGGCGGATACGGAGCTGACCGGTCCGATCACGGTGGAACTGTACGCCGCCTCCAGTGCGGTGGATACGGACTTTGTGGCCAAGGTGAGTCTGGTGATGGCGGATGGCACAGCCCGCCCGCTGGGGATGAAGCTGGTACGCGCCCGATACCGTCACGGCGAAACCGCCGAACTGCTGACCCCCGGAGAAATTGTGCGCTATACCATTGAGGCGGCGAACACGGCGCTGCTGGTGCAAAAGGGACAGGCGATTCGCGTGGATATTACCAGCAGCCTCTTCCCGGACGCCGATCGCAACATGAACACCGGCGGCCGCGTAGGCTACGAGAGCGAAGGAACTGTCGCGCATCAGACGATTTATCATGACGCGGATCACCCCTCCCGGGTGATTCTGCCGGTGATCCCGAGAGTATAAACCGACATAGAAAGGGCTGCACATGGCAACGCTGCACTTTACTTTTCCTTCCGAAGTACTGCGTTCGCAGGCCGAAATCCGCGCAGTCGTTCCCGATGAAGGGGACGACTGCGCGGTATTATGGGTACTGCACGGCGCGAATGCGGATGCAAACGAATGGTTTGATGATTCTTCGATCCAGCGGCTGGCCGGGGAACGGAAGCTGGCGGTGGTGGCTACCTCAATTTTTAACGGGTTTGGCGTAAACATGGCGCATGGCGCGCGGTATGCGGATTACCTGCAGAACGAATGGATACCCGCGGTTCGGTCGCTTTTGCCATGCCTGAGTACCCGGCGGGAACGCAACTATATTGCCGGGGCCTCCATGGGCGGTTTCGCGGCGTTCCGGCTGGCGATGAACCGACCCGATTTTTTCTGCCGTGCGGGCGCGTTTGCCGGGTCCATCGGCATGCCGATGATTTTTGAGCGTTTTGAACGCGGCATTCAGCCTGGGCATGACGATTTTTATCATGCGTTCGGCAGTTATCAGAATCTGGTGGGCAACCAGAACGATGTGATCGGAATGGCGAATAAGCGGGTAGCTGAAGGGACGGCGCCGCTGTTATATATGTGCTGTGGTACGGAAGATTTCGGATATGCGCTTAACACCATCGCACGGGATGATCTTCGCCATATGGGGGCGAACGTAACCTGGCGCGAAGGGCCGGGCGAACATAATTTTGTGTGCTGGGATCGGATGTTGCCCGATTTTCTGAACTGGCTGGAGGGAAAAAGCGAATGATCGTGATGACAGGCCGGGTACATCTGGCGCCGCTGGGCATTGCCAATACGTTCCACCTTGTCCTGCCGGACAGCGCGGTAAACGGTGATCAACGCCTGCCCTATGCGGTGTGTCTGCATGGTTATGGGCAGAACGGCGAACGGCTGCTGCAGCAAACAAACTGGGAATCCTATGTGGAAAAAACGCGGACAGCTCTTCTGTTTCCGGATGGGCAGAACAGCTGCTTCATGGATATGGCCTATGGCCCTGCCTGGGAAAGCTATCTCCTGAACGGATTGCTCCCCTATGCGGAGCGGACGTTTCCCCTTTGCGGCAGGCCTGCCTTGCTGGGAGAAGGCGCGGGCGGCTGGGCGGCGGCACGGCTGGCGGCACACTGGCCGGAGCGTTTCCGTGCCTGCGGAGCGGCAAACGCGGACCGGGACCTGATCGCGCATTACGCGGCCGGGCAACTGGCGGATCAGCCGGATTTGGAAGCCGTTTTTGGCGATCCCGATGCGTTGCGAAACGAGCCCCTGTATGCTCAAACCGTTTGGCGGGAAGGCCCTAACGCGATGGAGGCAGTGCTGGAAGCCATGATTAACAATGACGGGAGCACGATTGAATGAAGGACCAGCGGATATTCACCCGGGATTTTATTCTGGCGTTTGCCGCGGCGGGTCTGATACGTATCTGTTACCAGATTCAGAATACCGTAACGCCGCTGTATGCGAAAAGCCTTGGGTTTTCCGCGGCGTCCATCGGCCTGCTGACTACGGTAACCACGATTGCGTCGCTGGTACTTCGCCCTTTTCTGGGTGGATGGCTGGACCGCTACGGCCGTAAATGGATTGCGATTATCGGCACGGCGATGTTTACCCTTGCGACGTTCTGGAACGGTTATGCGGCGGCCATCGCTGTATTGATTGTGGTAAAAGCGTTTCAGGGGCTTGGGTTTTCGGCGCACACCACGGCGGTGAATACTATGGCAACCGATGTGCTGCCGGAAAAGAGAATGTCTGAGGGCATCGGTTATATGGGGCTGACGGGTTCTCTTTCGCTGGCTGTTGCTCCGGCCATCGCGCTGGCCATGATTGGCGGTGGGGTGTATCGCCCGGCGTATACCACCGCGTTTGCGGTGGGCGCGCTCGCGACGGTCTCCCTGCTGTTTTTTCAGGGAAAACCCAAGAAGAGCGAACGGCCCGCCGGGGAAGAACCGGCCCGGGGAATTGCACGTTTCTTTGAGCCTAAGGCGTTTAAACCCTCGGCGATTATGCTGTTGCTGGGCCTTTGCGGGGCGGCGCCCTCCACCTTTCTGGCGATGTTCGCGATCGGGCGAGGGTTCGGCACCGACCAGATCAGTTTGTATTTCACCATCAACGCCGTAGCGCTGGCGGCAGCGAGGCTTTTTGGCGCGCGAATCGCACGCAGGCTGACCATGCGACGCGCGGTGCTGTACGCGACGGTGCTGGACGCGGCTGCGTTTCTGCTGATCGGGTTTGCGGACAGCGCCTGGATGCTGTGGCTGGCGGCGGTGCTGTACGGCCTTGGATACGGTACGATTTATCCGCTGCTGAACGCGGCGGCGATCACACAGGCGCCGCCGGAACGGCGCGGCACAGCGATGGCGACATTCCTGACCGCGATGGATGTGGGCGTGGGTTTCGGCGCGAGCGTTTGGGGGCTGCTGGTGGACTGGCTGGGGATGGGCGTGCTGTTTCCGCTGTGCGCGGCGGTATCGGTGCTGGCTTATGGGTTATATCGAATCCTGATGAAGAATGAAAAGGAGACGTTCGCATGACGCACGATCTGGTTACGGGTTTCTGCACACCGGAGGCCGCCGGGCTGAGCAGCACGGACGTACTGCGCTGTCTGCGGGAGTTAGACGCAAGCGGCAATGAAATTCACGGTTTCGCGGCGGCCCGGCATGGCCGTATCTTCGCGGAGAGCTATCTGGCCCCTTACGGGGCAGAGATACCGCATACCTGCCACTCCATGGGGAAAAGTTACACCTGCACGGCGGTCGGCGTCGCCTGCACGGAAGGACTGCTGAAACCGGACGACCGGGTGGTGGATGTTTTCGCGGAGGAAATTGCCCGCTTCGGCGCAAAACCGGACGAGAACATGAAAAAAATGCGCCTGCGTCACCTGATGACCATGAGCTGCGGCATGGCGCGCATGCCTGCCATGGATGAGCACTGGATGGAGAATTTTCTGCAAAGCCCGGTAGAGTACGAACCGGGAACGCGATTCTTATACAACTCCATCGGCAGCTGTATGCTGGGCGCAGCGGTGGAAAAGGTAACGGGACGGGAGCTGGAACCTTACCTGCGGGAAAAATTATTCTCCAGAATCGGAATCGGGCCGAACGACCTGGTCTGGAGGCGGTTTGGCAATGGGCGGTTTGCGGAGCCCGGCATTGCCGCCACCACACGGTCCAATCTGCGGCTGGGGCTTTTCTATCTGGCGCAGGGCGTGGCGGACGGGCAACCGATCGTCAGCCGGGAATGGATGCGGCAGGCGGTACGTAAGCAAATTGAAACTGCCGAAGGCCCCGCACAGGGCGATGGTGTTTGCGGGTACGGCTGGCAGCTCTGGATGTGCAAACAACCCGGGATGGTTCGCTTTGACGGTGGACAGGGCCAGTTCTGCATCATGGATTTACAGCGTGACACCGTAGTGGCCATTCACGAAGGCGGCTGGCACCCGAACGGTGTGCAAAAGGTGCTGGACAGTACCGAGGCGCTGATGGCAGGCGCGCGTGACGAGGCTTTGCCGGAGAACCCGGAGGCGTACAGGGCGCTGAAAGCCTATCTGGATGCCCGCGCGGCGGTGCCTTCCGCGGCATTGCCTGTGCCTGCCGAAGCCGCCGCGTTTACCGGCAGTTACGCGATCACGGAAGGGGTGTTTAATCCCTGGCTGGAAGTCGCGCCGGTGGATGAGGATTTTTATCATCTGTTCTATGCTCCCTCCATTCGCCCGGAAATTGCGGTGTTTGATCTGGCAGTGGAAGCCGAGCGGGTAACGCTTACGCTGAATCAGAATACTGTGCTCCACGCCTGGCTGGACGGGCGCTGGCGGCGGGAGGAAACCGCTACGGTAATGCCGCCGTTAAAGCATTACGCGGCAACGGCCCTGTTTGTGGATGCACACACCCTGCGCATCTCCCTGCGATGGCTCAACGGCTGGTGCAGGCCCGTGCTCACCTTACGGTTGAATGGCGAGAGCGATTTGGAAATTCTCTGCGAGAAAGAAATGCTGCACGAGGGCCGCGCGCCCTTCACACGCCGCGCGAAAGCGAGAAAAACGAGATAAAATGATTCCCGGGCGTCCTCCGCGAGCGGTTCTGTTCCATACGGCGAGGAGCGGAGACGAAGCCGTAAAACGCGCGCGCAGGCCCGGACGACGAAGCCGGTAAACAACACCGTCGCGAAAGATGAACATACTGGTGTAAAATCAAATCACAAAAAGCGCTCTTTGCCGAAAATATGGCAAAGGGCGCTTTTTTATGCCGTGATCGAACGCGGTGGAAGCTGCTTCCGATTTCACCGGGAAGCCAACGATTACAATTCATTTCCGCTATCGAATCAAAGTGAGATGAAAGCGTGAATCATGAGGAATGAATCAGTTCTATTTTTCGTACAGAAACCGTTCCGGCAGGTTCAGGTGAAAAGCATCCGCCATATCGCGGAAGTTCTGCACGCTGGCAGCCTGCCGCTTGATGGGGCTCATGGACAGGCACTTCACCAGCATCTCCGCCGCTTTTTCTACCGTGTTCATCAACCCCAGCGCGTCCGACGCGGTTTCCGCCGAGCAGAACAGGCCGTGCTGCGCCCACAGGATCACGTCGTAGCGCTCCATCAGCTTCCCGGATTGTTCCGCGATTTCCTTTTGCCCGGGAACCATCCAGGGAATGACCCCCAGACCGGAGGGGAAGGTCATGGCGCACTCCGGTTCCATCTCCCATAACTCGCGGGTGAATACCTCGTCGGAAAGGGGCAGCACAAAGGAAAGGGAGATGATATTGGCCGGGTGGGCGTGGTAAATCACGCGATGTCGCCCGTTCGTAACCCGTTTCTTCACGGCGAGGTTCATCACATGCGCGGGGGTTTCGCTGGTGGGGCGGCCCCGGTTGCCGTCAAACCCCCAAACGGGGCGGTAGGCGGTTCCGTCCGCTCCGATCTCGATCATCCCCAGGCAAACTTCCGGTTTGAAACGAATATCCCGAAAGCACTTGCCGCTTCCGGTCAGCAGCAGTATATCGCCAGCCAGTTCGGGCGCGCATACCCCCAGCGGAATCCACGGGCGGGAAAAATCCAGTTCCGAAAGAACGGCTGCTCTTTCTTCGTCGGTCAGACGGTAACTCATATTACCGCCGTGGGACTCGTGCCAGCCCAGATGCCAGCCGTCGTCGCAGGCACGCACAAACTCCCGGAGAAATTCCGTATCCAGCAGGTTCATCGTATCCCCCGTTTCTGTTTCAGGCCCGTCTTACCAATCTGTGGCGGCCTGCTATACACTGATTATAGCAAATTAAAACGAAAAAAGGAACATGTACGTTCAAACAGAAAATGAACGAATGAGGTGAGGCGGTTCTCAGAACCCCGAAACGGAGCGGCGAAGGCATGAGAAAAAAATGAACATTAGCGAGAAAAAAATCAACATATCATTGTACGGTGGGCATGAGGGCATCCGATGAAACAGAGGCGCACGAAGAGAGAAGGGAATCAATTTTCATCGGAAGTATAAAATGGGGGTATACGTTTCGAGAAAAATGACTTATAATAAACCGAAACTACAGGATCATGCGTGCAATAATTGCACACATTATGTCCGAGTGATAGGGCGGCCGAACGTAAGCACTCAGGTGTAAATGAAAAGAAAGCGTTCGTAGACGCGGGCTGCGGGAGGTAAGGAGATTGCCATGAACACGAGAACGAGATGCCTGGCGATCCTGGATATGTTGCAGAAACAGCATCAGGTAAAGGTGGGGGAACTGGCCGATACTTTTAATACATCGGAGATGACCATCCGCCGTGACCTCAACTTTTTAACGCAGCAGTATAACATCACCCGCACCCACGGTGGCGCAACTCTTGCGCAGGATTCCGTTGTGCGGATGATTTCGTTTGACGAAGCGAAGATTGAACATAAAGAAGCCAAAGAGCTGATCGCCCGCAAGGCGATGGAACTGGTGGATTTTCGCCAGCGGATTTTTATCGACTCCGGCTCCACAACCCGTAATATGATCAATTATTTCACCGACGACATGCGCAATGTAATTGTGACTAACAACCTTACCGTAGCGAGCGTAGCGCTGCAGCACCGTAACATGTCCGTCATTATGCTGGGCGGGGAAATGCTGCATATTGCGGGGTGCAGCTCCGGCACTGTAGCCGAAGAACAGATGAAACGCTATCAGGTTGATATTGCTTTTTTGGGAGCGGCCGCTATCGGTACCGACGGAAAGATGTACGACGGCTATTCGCCTGAGGCGCGGCTGAAGGGCACGATCTTTGAAGTATCCAAGAAAATATGCCTGATGGTGGACTCCACCAAGTTTAACTGTTACGACCTGCACGAGTTCGGCTCCCTGCGGCGTGTGGATACGGTGATTACGGATTCCGGCATTGATAAGGATGCGCTGAACCTGCTCAACCGCTATAAGGTAGAAGTGATTATCGCCAAGTGAATATGATCGTAACCCCGGCTATGATCGCCGGGGTTACATGCTTTTGATCTGGCGTTTAGCAGGGACAACGGTATCCTGCCACCCTGATGTAACAGGGAAAAAAAGGAATAGAAAAATGCTGCGCAGGCAGCAATGTTCGATTGGGGTAGAAAAGAACGGCATTCTGAAGCGTTCGCGTTCGCAGGGTGATTGGAGGAAATATAGAAAAATCAAGGATTACGAGGGGTGAACCAAACCAATAACCGGGCCGTATAAAGTGTTCGAATGAACATAATGGAAAAATAACAAACAAAAAATGCATGTTTTGTATTGACATTTAGAACGTACGGTGTTAGCATACGGATCAAGGGGCAAGCAGATAACCATCAGGATGCCTCGCGACCGTTCAGCCAATTTTCCCATACCAAAACGAGAAGGAGGACCTCCCCATGAAAAAGTTTCTGGCAATTCTTCTGGCCTGCGTGATGGTGCTTTCGATCACCGTATGCAGTGCAACCGCGGAAACGACCCCTGCGAAAAAGTACACGATCGGTTTCTCCCCCTATACCCTGACCAATGAGTATTTCACTGCCGTGCTCAATGGCGTGAAAGCCGCCTGCGATAAGCTGGGCTGCGACATGGTCTACTTTGATCCTCAGAACGACCCGACCGCGCAGGCTTCCCAGATTGACGACATGATCGCCAGCGGGATCAACGCGCTGATCTACATCCCCTATGATTCCGCCGGCGCCCGTACGGTGCTGCAGACCTGCCGCGACAAGGGCGTGAAGGTTGTTAACATCGACAACGTCATCCAGAAGGACGACTACGATCTGGTGGACGCAATCATCGCTTCCGATAACACCCAGTTGGGCTATCTCTCCGGCCAGTGGGTCGCCGAGAACCATCCCGACGGCGCCAACGTCCTGATCGTGCATCTGCAGACCGCAGAATCCTGCCACATCAATGTGGACGGCTTCTGGCAGGGCATCAAGGAAAACGCCAAGGATCCCAGCCTGTACAAAGAAGTGGCTACCGTTGAAGGCGGCGGCGCGACGGATGTGGCTTTCGGCGTTGTAACCGACGCACTGCAGGCCAACGACAACATCAACGTGATCTACTGCATCAACGACACCAGCGCCCTGGGCGCGGTAAAGGCTGTTGAAGAAGCGGGCCTGACCGGCAAGATCGACATCCTGGGCAAGGATGGCGCTCCCATCGGCAAGCATGCCATCAAAGACGGCACCATGGTACAGTCCTCCGCGCAGCGCCCCACCTACATGGGCTTCCTGGGCGTGCAGACCGCTGTGGATCTGCTTGACGGCAAGACCGTTGAGTTTAATACCAGCATTCCTTCCTACAGCATCACCAAGGATAATATCGACCAGTACGATCTGGATGCCTGGGATTCGCTGGAGTAAGCCCGCAGCCCGGACAATCAAAAATCCTTGGAAGATTGGCTGACAGAGTAACGTTTCATCGGTAAATTTGGGTCGGCTCAGAATCTTTTGAGCCGACCCATTTTCGAAACAGGCGGTGAGGAAGCATGAGTGAAAACGTGTTGCTGCGGATGTGCGGCATCTCCAAACAGTTTGCCCAGAACAAGGTGCTGGAAAACGTGAGCTTGCAGGTTCACGAAGGCGAAGTGGTAGCTCTGCTGGGAGAAAACGGCGCGGGCAAATCCACGTTGATTAAAATCCTGGGCGGTATCTACCGTGCGGACGCCGGAGATATTTTTATCAACGGAGAACAGAAAACCATTCATTCCGCTGCGGCGGCGGGCGCAAACGGTATCCGTATCATTCACCAGGAAATTGTGCTGGTTCCGGATCGCACCGTGGCGGCCAACGTGTTTTTGGGTCGGGAATATGTAAACCGTCTGGGGCTGGTGGATCAGGCGCGGATGGAGCGCGAAACCCAGACGTTGCTTGACGAGTTTCATATCCGGATCCGCGCGGATCAGAATGTGCGTGAACTTTCCATCGGGCTGCAGCAGCTGGTGGAAATTATCAAAGCGATTTCTGCCGATGCGAAAATCGTGGTGATGGACGAACCGACATCTTCCCTTTCCCAGGCGGAAGTAAACGAGTTGTTTAACATCATCCGCATTCTTCAGAAAAAGAATATCGGCATTATCTATATTTCCCACAGGCTGGAAGAGCTTTTCGAAATCACGGATCGGATCGTGGTACTGCGCGACGGGCATATGGTGGGCGATATAGCCATTCGCGACGCGAAGAAGGATCAGCTGATCAACCTGATGGTAGGCCGCAGCCTGAGCAAGTATTACACGCACAGCGCGCACCCCGTGGGCGGCGTGTCGCTGGAGGTGCGTGACCTCTGCAATAACCGCTACTTCCGGGATGTGTCTTTTCAGGCGCGATACGGAGAAATCGTCGGGTTTGCAGGGCTGGTAGGCGCGCGGCGTACCGAGGTGATGAAAACCATCTTCGGCGCGTACCGTAAAACCGGAGGTGCGGTGCTGCTGGACGGCAAGGAAGTACACCTGCGCAAGCCCATCGATGCAATTCGCGCGGGCATCGCCTACGTATCGGAGGATCGGCGTTCGGAAGGGCTGGTGCTGCTCAACGACGTGGAATTCAACATGGGGCTGGTTTGTCTGCGAAGCTTCGTAAAAGGAATTCGCGTCAACAAAGCCGCATGGCGGAAAATGGTGGAGCAGTACCGCGGACAGTTCAGCATCAAGATTTCCTCACCCAAACAGCGCGCGGGCAATTTAAGCGGCGGCAACCAACAGAAGGTAGTGCTGAGCAAGTGGCTGGCGATGAAACCCAAGGTAATCATTCTGGACGAGCCAACCCGCGGCATTGACGTGGGCTCTAAAGCTGAGATTTACGAAATCATCGACCGGTTGGCTTCGCAGGGAACTTCCATTATTCTGGTTTCTTCGGAGCTTCCGGAAATTATCAATATGTGCGACCGTTGCTATGTGATGTGCGAGGGCCGCGTAACCGGCGAAGTAAACGCCGCGGATTTCTCTCAGGAAACGATTATGAAACTCGCAACCAACATGCAAAACGGTTGACGTTATCAGGAGGCAACTGCTATGGAAAAAGCCAATAGGCTCCGGTCCGGTTCCGGGCTGGCAGGGTATTTCCGTAAAAATCTCGGCACGATTATCGCCCTGCTGGTGCTGGTGGTGATCGTATCCCTGTCCACACCCAAATTCCTTACGGGTTCCAATCTGCTGAACCTGCTGAAATCCAACTCCGTCAACGCGATCCTCTGCTGCGGGATGCTGATGGCGATTCTGATGGGGCAGATTGATATTTCGGTCGGCTCCACTGTGGGGTTAAGCGGCGTCGTGGGCGCTTATATGATTACCAATGTCGGCGCGCCGGTGTGGGTAACGGTGCTGTGCTGCCTGCTGGTAGGCGTGGCCATCGGCCTGATCAACGGCTTTACCATCTCCTATCTCGGGATTCCGGCGTTCGTGGCAACGCTGGCAACCATGAGCATTGGGCGCGGCCTTACGGAAATCCTGTCCGGCGGCGTATCCATCCGCATCCGGAATGATTTTTACACGGCGATCGGGCTATCCAGCATCGGTGATCTGTCCATCATCGTCGTATACGCGGCGCTGTTCATCCTGCTGACATGGGTGCTGCTGAATAAAACCCGTTTCGGGTATTACCTGTACGCAATCGGCGGCAACAAGCTGGCCAGCGATTACTCCGGCGTGAACACAAAACTGTATAACATGATCCCTTACGTGCTGATCGGCGTGCTCAGCAGCATTGGCGGCATCATCTGGTCCTCCCGTCTGGGTTCTGCCGCGGCCACCCTTGGCAGCGGGTTTGAAATGGACGCGATTGCCGCGGTGGTGATCGGCGGTACCAGCATGAGCGGTGGCGTCGGCACCGTGGGCGGCACGGTGATCGGTATTCTGATTATCGGCGTCATCACCAACGGCCTCAACCTGATGGGCATTAACTCCTTCTGGCAGGATGTTTTCAAGGGCCTCATCATCCTGACCGCCGTGATCGTGGACGTGCTGCGCAAGCGCAGGACGCTGGATACCTGACGGGCAGGCGCAACCTGCGCGCCGTTTCGGCGGCGCGGCCAAAGGATCGATTTTTTCGAGGTGGCTTATGGCATACGCTGGATTGGACGTGGGTACGAGCGGCTGCAAAATCGCCGTGTACGATCTGGACGGCAAGCTGCTGTACCAGGTGGCTCGGCGCTACCGCGAAGAAGGCAGCAACGGCCGCCGGGAACTGAACGCGGATACGGTGACGCGCCATGTGCTGGATTTGCTGACGCAAACGGGGCGTGACTGCCCCGTTCCCATCGACGCCATGGCGGTTGCGAGCCTTGGCGAATCGGTGGTTTGCGTGGATGAAAACGGACATGTGCTGGCCCCTTCCATGCTCACCGGCGATTGCCGTGGTATTCCGGAAACGGAAGAACTGGTGGCTCGTATGGGCCGACAGCGCATCATGGAAATTACCGGGTTGCCACCCAACGAGCTGTACAGCCTGCCGAAGTTCATCTGGCTCAGCCGCCATACCGACGTGGTGCGGCGCGCGCGGAACATTTTCTTTTTTGAGGACTACGTAGGCTGGCTGCTGACCGGAAAGCGAAGGGTCAGCTACTCCTCTGCCTGTCGCAGCATGGCGTTTGACATTCGCAAAAAGCAGTGGTCGGCGGAACTGCTGGCGTTAGCGGGGATGACTCCGGAACAGTTTTCTACCCCTGTGGAGGCGGGTACCGTGATTGGCTGCCTGCTGCCGGAAAAGGCGGCGGAACTGGGCTTGAACCCGGCCATGAAAATTGTGGCGGGTGGGCACGACCAGAGCTGCGCGGCGCTGGGAAGCGGTCTGTACGACCGGCGCGGCTGTGAAACCAGCATGGGCACCTGCGAATTTATGTTGCTGATGCTGCCCGGCCCGATTTCGACCCCCTATATGATTGAGAACGACTTTCCCTGCATCCCGTATATGCTGCCGGACACCTACCTGACCAGCCTGGAAGTGACCACCTGCGGAATTTTGAAAAACTGGGGCCGCGAAACCCTGTTCAGCTATCGGGACGCGGAATGGGCGAAGGCCGGCGAACCTTTTTATGGAAAGCTGGAGGAGCGTATCGCAGGGTTGAAAACCGAAGTGCTGGCGCTGCCGCAGTTCGGTTCCGCCGGAAACCCGGACCTCAGCATGGACGCTCGCGGCACCCTCACGGGGCTGACCATTCACACGAAGCCGGAAGAAATTTATCTGGCGCTGGTGGAGGGGATGAGCTTCCAGCTGTATCTGGCGTTCGAGCGGCTGCGCACGTTAGGTGTGGACCCGGAAACCATCGTGGCAACCGGCGGGGGCGCGGCGTCCGATACGACGCTGCAGATTCGCGCGAATGTGTTTAACCGCCGCGTGGTACGGTTGGAAAACGCGGAGTCCGGCACGATGGGTTGCATGCTGCTGGCCGCGTTGGGCGACGGGGCGTACCCCACGCTGGAAGCAGGTATCCGCCGCGCTGTTCGCGTACAGAAAACCTTCCTGCCCAATCCGGACGACGTGGCATATTACGCCCGGAAGTACGGGAAATACAAACTTTTGTATCAGCTGATGCATGATTTTCAATAACGGACGGAGGAATGTTTATGAAACTGATTAACGGCTTTGATCTGATGGCTTTCGCGCGGGAGCATCATCATGTGCTGCCTGCGTTTAACACTACCAATCTGGAAATGACCTACGGCATTGTAAAGGGCCTGTCCACGGCGAACCTGCCCGGATACATCCAGATTTCGTCCAACAATCTTCGCCTTTCCAACCCGATGGTGATCGCGGAAATCGCCCGGGACGCGGTGAAGAAAACCACCACGCCCATCGGCCTGCATCTGGATCACGGAAAATCTTTTGAGGATGTCAAGGCCTGTGTAGACGCAGGATTTACCTCCATCATGGTGGACGCGTCGCACCTGCCCTTTGAGGAGAATGTGAAAGAAGTCGCCCGCACGACCGAATACTGCCATTTTTACGGCCTGCCGGTGGAAGCGGAACTGGGCGCGCTGCGCGGGAAGGAAGAAGACATCGTAAACGAGGCGGACAGCAAGACCGACCCGGATATGGTAGCTGATTTTGTGGAGCGTACCCACTGCGACCTGCTGGCCGTATCCGTGGGCAACGTGCACGGGCTGTGCCTGGAGCCGCATATCGACCTGCCGCTTTTAAGCCGCATCGCGAAGGTCTGCAAGGTGCCGCTGGTGCTGCACGGCGGCAGCGGAATCCCGCACGAGGTGATCTGGGAGGCTAAAAAGAGCAACTTGATTAAGATTAACTACGGTTCCGACCTGCGCCGGGAATACATTGCCACCTTCGGCGAAGCCTACGAAAAGGATCATAACGAGTTTGACGTCATCCACCTGAGCCTGGCAGCCGTGGACCGTGTTGCAAAGAAGGCCGAGGAACTGGTAACGATGATCAACCTTCACTGAAGGCTGCAATGGAGTGGTTCCAATGTCGGATAAACACTACTTCCTGGGGATCGACCTGGGCACGTCGGCGGTGAAAGTGGCGCTGATCGACCATCGACGGCAGATGCTGGCGTTTCAGACGGTCGGGTACGACATCGACCAGCCGGAATTCGGCTGGCGTGAGATTGACCCGGACATCTGGTTCCGCTGTCTGTCGGAAGGGCTGAAGGAGCTGTTTTTACAGTTTGATCCCGCGCTGGTGGACGCCGTGGGCGTGACCGGACAAATGCACACGCTGGTGATGCTGGATGAAAACGGCCGGTCGGTGCGCCCGGCGCTGATGTGGGACGATACCCGCACCCGCGACCTGGTGGCCGGGCTGCGCGAGGAAATTGAAAAGCAGCCGGAGTGCGCCTATATCGCCAAGACCATTTCCACCGGAAGCCCCGCGACCAACCTGCACTGGCTGCGCCTGAACGAACCGGATCACTTCGCGCGGATGCGCAAGTTCCTGATCGCGCCGGATTATCTGGTTTACCGGCTGACCGGGGTAAGCGTAACCGATTACTGCGACGCGTCCACCTCCTGCCTGTACGATATGGAGCGCAAGGAATGGTCGCCGTTCATGCGCGATTTGCTGCAACTGCCGCCTTCGGTGTACCCGGAAGTTCGTGGCGCGGCTGTGACTGCCGGGCGGCTGTTGCCGGAGATGGCCGCGCAGTTCGGCTTCAGGCCGGATGTGGAAGTGCTGACCGGTACGGGCGATAACGCCGCGACGGCGCTGTCATCAGGATGCCTCGGAGAAGGCTACCCTGTGATTTCGCTGGGGACTTCGGGGGTGCTGATGATGCGCTCCGATCGGCTGGAACCTAACGCCAAGGGCAAGGCAATCCTGTTTTCGCATGATGGGAAACGGTTTTCTCATCTGGTGCAGGGGGCGCTGCAATCCAACGGAACGGCGTTTGAATGGTGGATTCGCTCCATCCTGGAGATTGACGATTTTAACCGCGTGGACACACTGCTGGGCAAACCCGCCGCGCGGAAAAACAATCTGCTTTTCTTTCCCCACCTGATGGGGGAAAAGACCCTGTTTTCGGACCCGGATATTCGCGGCGCTTTTATCGGGCTAAGCACGCTGACGACACGGGAGGATATGATTTACGCCGTTTTGGAGGGGCTCAGCTTCGGCTACCGGGAGCTGGCGGAGGCCATGCGCCTGAACCTGAAGGAATGCGCCGCGGTGAAAATCGTGGGCGGAGGCGCGCGAAGCGCCGCCTGGGCGCAAACGCTGGCCAATGTGCTGAACGTGAAGGTGGAGCAGATGGACGGGGTCGTAAATCCCGCGTTCGGGATTGCACTGCTGGCGGCGTTCCATTGCGGTTATGGAGAAACACTCAGGGACGTGGCGGACGGTTCGTTGAAGGTGAAACAGGTATTTTTGCCTGAACCGGACACAGTCGCATTCTGTGACGATAAATACCGCTGTTACCTCCGAATTTACGGGGCGTTGCAGTCAGTGTATCAATAAGGGTTTTTCCCCGACGGCCCGGTATGGTATAATAGGGTTGACGAGGAAACCACCGAAAAGCGACCGCCGCGTATCTAGCGCGGTGAGAACGCGGAGGATTGGGACGCTTCGGGGCCGCAACCCCGGGCATGTAAACCCATCTTTTAATCGGCAGGCGGAAACGCAGGCCGATTTTTTTGTTTGAAGGGATTTCCCGTACGGAGAAAGAACCGGAAACGCGTCGTATCAACAGGCCTTACGGGAAGCGGGCGCGACGCGCACGAAACATGGAGCGGAGGGGGAGCGATGGAACCGCTGTTTGTAGGGGTGGACATGGGCACCTCCTCCGTAAAAGTGCTGCTCACGGATCGGCAGGGCCGCCGAATCGCGGATGCGAGCGAGGCGTATATGCCGGTTTCACCACGCCCGGATTGGATGGAGATGGACCCGGAATGCTGGTATACGGCGGCTGTGCGCGGGATACGCCGGGTGCTTGCGCAGGCGGACCCTGCGCGGGTGCGCGGGTTGTGCTGCACGGGACAGATGCACAGCCTGACGTTGCTGGATCGGCAGGATCGGGTGATTCGCCCCGCGATCCTCTGGAACGACGGGCGTGCGGTGGATGTTTGCGCCCGAGCGCGGGCCGAGCTGGCGGTGCAACCCGGGCTGGAAACGCTGGCCGAACTGATCTCTAACGGTTCTCCGGCGGCGAGCCTGCTGTGGCTGAAGGAAAACGAACCGGAGACGTTCGCCCGGATCGATTGCTTTCTGATGGGCTCCGATGCGCTCACCTGGCGGCTTTGCGGCCAACGTGTTACGGATTGGTGCGAGGCCTCCGTATCGGGCTTATTTGATGCGAAACGGAATGCCTGGTCCCCGGAAATGCGAGCCCTTGTGGGCCTGCGGCAGGAGCAGTACCCGGCGCTTTTCGGCAGCGCATGCCCGGCAGGCACCCTTTGCGCGCAGGCGGCGGCCGATCTGGGCCTGTCGCGGAGTGTGACGGTGGCGGTGGGCACGGGCGATAACCCCGCGGCAACCTATGCCACCGGCAGCCTTGCGCAGGGATTTCCTACCGTATCCATCGGCACGGCGGGGGTGCTGGTGATACCGCAGCGAACCTATCAGCCCTGTCACGGTTTTAAGAACGTTCTTTTTTCTCCGGACGGGGAGAAAGTGCATTCCCTGCTGCAGGGAGTGGTGCAGTCGGCGGGCGGATCGTTGCAATGGTGGACGCGCGACATCCTGCGGCTTTCTGATTACGCCGGCATCGACCGTGCGATTGACCCGGACGCGCTGTTCCGGCCCCAATTGCTGTTTTACCCGCATCTGGTTGGGGATAAGGCGGTGCACTATGCGCCGGATCTGCGGGGTGCGTTTCTGGGCCTGTCCACCGATACCGACCGGGAGCAGCTTACGCTGGCTGTGCTGGAAGGCGTGTGCTTCGGCATTCGAGAACTGTTATCGCTGGCGTATCAGCCCCTTGGGAACGCGGAAACGCTTCGGGTAACGGGCGGCGGCTCCCGCAGCGTTGTTTGGATGCAGGTGCTTGCTGATGTGCTGAATATGCCTGTGGTACAATTGGACAGCAGGACGGGCGCGGCTTGCGGCGCGGCATTGCTGGCTGCGCGGGCCTGCGGAGAAGCCCCCACCGATCCGATCGGAACCGCCCCGGCGCTTCGGGTTTTCGTGCCCCGGCCCGCGTTTACGGCGCGATATGCGGAAAAGTATGAGCGGTATGGCCGGGTTTACGCGGCGTTTCAACGCATCTATGAGGAAAATGCCCCGGCTGCCGCACCTTTTCCGGATCAATTTCATGCGTAACCGTCCCCGGCCGGAGAGGATGAATGAGTTAAATTAGGCTTGAAAGCCTTTAAAGGAGAATAACGACTATGCTAACGTTCCACCTGGACGCCGGACTGCCTGTGACCCCTTTTCCGCATTACTGGGAAAACTGCGTCGGTTCCTGCCATGCCTACACAGCCCTGCGGGAAGATTACCGGACACAACTGGAAAAAGCGCATCGCGAGCTGGGTTTCCGATACGTTCGCTTTCATGGATTGCTTAACGACGATATGTGCGTTGCCGTCCGTAACAAACAGGGCCAACTGGTGTTTAACTTTTTCAACGTTGACTGTATTTTTGATTACCTGCTGCGCATCGGTATGAAGCCTTTTATCGAGCTGGGCTTTATGCCGACCGCGCTGGCCTCGCAGGATGTGACCTGTTTCCATTATCGCGGCAACGTATCCAAGCCCAAAGATTACCGCGAGTGGGACGAACTGATCACCCGCCTGACGGCTCACTTAACCGAACGGTACGGCCATGACGAGGTGGCCAGCTGGTATTTCGAAGTATGGAACGAGCCGAACCTGAAGTTTTTCTATGCCGGCACGCAGGAGGATTATTTCGAACTGTACAGGCACACCGCGCTGGCAATTAAGGGCGTACGCTCGGATTATCGCGTGGGCGGCCCTGCGACTGCGATCAACGCCTGGATAAAGGATCTGATCGCGTTCTGCGAAAAAACCGCAACGCCGCTGGACTTCCTGTCCAGCCACCATTATCCGACCGACGACCCCCTGTGGAACAGCGGCATGTCGCTGGAAGCATACTTTGAGATGATGGCCAGGGAACATCCCGGCGAACCCGCGCAGCTGTTTCACCGCGGGGTGTTAACACGGATGCTGAAGCGCGCGGTGGAGGAGGCGGGGCGGTACCCGCTGCATTACACGGAATGGAATACGTCCGCAATAACGCCGGACGCGCTGCACGACCAACCGTATGCCGCCGCGCTGATCGCCAAAACGCTGATCGATAACGCGGGGCTGGTGGAAACGTACAGCTTCTGGACGTTTACGGATATTTTTGAGGAAGGCTCGCAACTGCCCTGCGAGTTCCACGGCGGGTTTGGCCTGCAGACGGTGCACGGTGTCGCCAAGCCTTCTTATCGCCTGTTCAGCTGCTTCCACCGCCTGGGAGATCAGTTTTATACACCATTTGAAGAACAGGGCACCGTGGGCGGCATCGCCACGAGTACCAACGATGGTCTGCGCATTCTGCTGTATAATCACAACATCCCGGATGAGGAAATTGGCGAGGAAGAAATCTGCCTGACGGTTGACCGCTTCCTGATACATGAAGCTCAGATAGAACGGATTGACGACGTGCATGCCAACGCGACCGAAGCGTGGCAGAACATGGGCGCACCGGAATACCCGAGCGCCGCGCAGCTGGAAACCCTGAACGCGGCCTCCGAACTGCACGCCGAAACGTTGGCCATATCCGGGAATGAACTGCGCTTCCGCCTGCCGCCGCACGGTGTGGCGATGCTTACCCTTCGCTGAGAAGCTGAGCCATCCTGCACAGAACGGGAAAGATACTAAGGCAAAGGCCCGGTTGCGTTCGCAACCGGGCCTTTGTGCACCTGTCAAAGTAAGAAGTAATATGATTCAGTCAGGTAGCTTTCTCTGTGGGCTTCGGCCAACAGCCGCAACCTGCGCTTGACTGCGAACAGGGGGAGTTCGCCTGCCGCGTAGGAAGCAAGCGCCTTTTGGAAACCGGTTTTTTCCGAAGGAGACGCGGTATCCCGGAAATATCCCCAAACGTGCTCGGCCGCGTTAATCGCTTCACCTGGCACGATGGGCAGCGCAAGGGCTTCCTCCACATGGCGGTAAAACGAAAGCGCCGTTTCGGGAGTGTGTCGTTTCAACAGCTCCCGAATCTCCCGATAATGGCGCTGGGAATGTTCCAGCACGCGGTATTTATACCGGGCCCACTCCTTTTCCAGCGCGGCGGTCGGCGGCGCGGGGTCAGTGGCGAGGATGCACTTGAGGGCGGAAAGGTTTTTATCCTTTACTTCCAACATGATATCCGGCAGGGGATCGGGCAGCGACCGGTAAAACGGCAGAAACCCGTCCAGCTGGATGGAGGCAGAGTGGGCGCCGGGCTTTTTATCCGGATCGGGCTGAGAATAGTGGATTTTCTGCCGGCCGTCCGCCGGGCCCCAGGTTTCGGCACAGAGTCGAATCCAGGCCGCGTCGTCTCTTTCGGGCGGGCCGGACGGATGCAGAAAGTGGTGCAGGTTGTCGAATACCACGGGGATGCTGTTTTCCCGCCCCGTGGTCAGCGCGTCCTGAGCGGTAAAGATGCGATCGTCGTTTTCCACCGTCAACCGGGCGCGAACGGGTTGAGGAAGCGCCGCAAAACACTCGCGAAAGCGGGCGAGCGCGGCGGGTTTATCCCCGTATGCGCCGCCGATATGCAGGATGATGCGGTGGGAGGCAGGTATCCCCAGTGCGTCCAGCAATTGCGTATGATAAACAAGCTCTCGAACCGCGTTTTCGGCAACGGTCGGATCCGGAGAGTTAAGCACCGTGTATTGCCCCGGGTGCATGGACACTCGAATTCCGCCCAGAAGAATTTTTCGGCCGATCACCGCCAGCCGTTCGGCGTAATCCAGCGCCCAGGGGATACGGTTGACGGGGCTGGATGCGAACGGAATCAGGTCCGAACTGATGCGGTACAGGCGAATGCCGTTTTGCAGGTTGTAATCCACCATTCGTTCCAGCGCGCTCAGGTTCCATTCAATCAACCCCCGCAGGGTCGCCTCGTCGGCATTACGGAGCAGACATTTCTTCATCTCTGCGCCTGATACGGCCAGCGTATGGCAGGCATAACCGATACTCACGGGCAGCCCTCCTCTTGGCGGACGGACACGGATGGGGAGATGCATCCGCTCGGCGGCGATGATCAGCCCGCGTCCCGGGTTTTGAGGGCTTCGCGCCGTCTGCGGTACTCGATAATCGGCCCGTCGCCGGTCAGCAGTTTTTCTCCGGAACGGTAGGCCGACGCTTTGGGCTTCTGGGTAATTACCACACGTTTATCCTGCCGCTCAATCACGCGGTTCATCCCCTTGCCGACCCAGGCGATCAGAGCGTTCACCGGGCGAATGCCCGTAAGCCGGTGATAGAAACGGATATACAGGATGGTGTTTTCGTCGTCGACCGGCGCAAAATAAATGACTACACGCACCTTGTCGCTGATGTGGTTCATCCACAGGTTGGGGAAACGGAATTTGAGGTAGGTGGGCTTAATCACGCATTCTTCCGGTTTTTTGGGCGTTTGCCCGTGATCCGCCTCGTTATTCGCGCTGGTGATCAGGCTGTCGTCCTCAAAAATCACCTTCGGGCCGTTGATCAGCGTTTTATTGCCGCGCCCGATGGTATTGTAATGAACGATCGGCACGTGCACCACGTCCAGCTGATTCTCGATTGCACGGGAATAGTGGGTGTTCCAGTGGTCTTCGATTTCACTATAAGTAAAACCGTCCAACTCTCCATGGAAAAATGGGAGGGTATCTGTCGCTTTCGCCGCGTCGCCGTACCATAAGAAGAGGATGCCGTTTTCCTCCCGTACCGGATAGGCGCGGACATTGAAACGGCTGTTATTCTGCTGGTTTGCAATCCCGTTGGCCGGGATGAAGCGGCACGCGCCGTCAACGGCGAACTCCAGTCCGTGAAAAGGGCAGCGGATACAGTCGCCTTCCACGCGACCTGCGCTTAACGCCGCGCCGCGATGGGTGCATTGATCTGCAACACAGCCCGGCGTGCCGTTCGCCGTGCGGAACAGGGCCAGATCCAACCCAAGGCGACGTACCGACGTGATTTTACCCTTGCGTACGCGGGCAGAAGGCAGAATGGCGTACCACTGATTGGAAATCATCCAGTATACCTCCCGAACGATCAATTTCTTCCATTATCATACCATACTTCCGGTGAGATGAAACATTCGCATCCCCTCCGAACCGGAAAGGAAATGCGGAGGAAACTGGAAAATAGGGGTTTCCTATCGACAAAAAATACGTTATAATTAGTACGTACAAAATGGCGGCCTCTTCCAAAGGGCCGTAGATAAAAACGGTTCCAGAGCTGCAAACAGGCTATGTGCAAGCGCTGTGCGCCAAACGGCGCACAGGCAATCCCCACCGCCCCGCAACCTGCGGTTTCTGTGACCGACATGGAAAAACAGGAGGAATCGGCTTATGTTCAAGGATTACGAGTTCTGGTTTGTGGTGGGTTCTCAGTTTTTGTACGGACCAGAAGTGCTGGATACCGTAGCCGCGCGTGCGGCGGAGATGGCGCAGCAGATGAACGCGGGCGGCAAACTTCCCTGCCGTATCGTGTACAAGGTAACGGCCAAAACCAACGCCGAAGTGACCGACATTGTTCGCGAAGCCAACCACGACGAGCGCTGCGCGGGCCTGATTACCTGGTGCCATACCTTCTCCCCCAGCAAAATGTGGATCAACGGTCTGGCCGCGCTGCAAAAACCGTACTGCCATCTGGCGACCCAGTACGGTGAGGAAATCCCCAACGAAGCGATCGACATGGATTTTATGAACCTCAACCAGGCCGCGCACGGCGACCGCGAACACGGCTTTATCGCCGCGCGCCTGCGCCTGCCCCGCAAGGTGATCGCCGGGTACTGGAAAGACGAATCCGTACAGAAGCGGCTTGGCGAATGGATGCGCGCCGCCGTGGGCGCGGCGTTCTCCAAGTCCCTGCGGGTGATGCGCTTTGGCGATAACATGCGCGAAGTAGCCGTTACCGAGGGCGACAAGGTGGAAACGCAGCTAAAGCTCGGCTGGCAGGTGAACACCTGGCCGGTCGGGACGCTGGTGGAGTACATGAACGCCGTGACCGACGCCGAAATCGACGCGCTGATGGAGGATTACCGGGGCGCGTACACCCTCGCGACCGACAACCTTGCCTCCGTGCGTTATCAGGCGCGCGAGGAGATCGCCATGATGAAGATGCTGGACGAGCAGGGCTGCAAGGCCTTCTCCAACACCTTTCAGGACCTGTACGGCATGAAACAGCTGCCCGGGCTGGCCAGTCAGCACCTGATGGCGCAGGGGTACGGCTACGGCGGCGAGGGCGACTGGAAAGTCGCCGCCATGACCGCGATCCTCAAGGCGATGAGCGAGGGGCAGACCGGCGGCACCGCCTTTATGGAGGATTATACCTATAACCTCGTCAAGGGGAACGAGTTCAGCCTTGGCGCGCACATGCTGGAGGTGTGCCCCTCCATTGCCGCGGGCAAGCCGCGCATCGAGGTGCACCCGCTGGGCATCGGTGATCGGGAGCCCCCTGCCCGCCTTGTGTTTGAAGGTCGCGCCGGCAAAGCCATCGTGGTCAGCCTGATTGATATGGGCGGTCGTATGCGCCTGATCTGCCAGGATATCGAGTGCATCAAACCGCCGATGAGCATGCCCAACCTGCCTGTGGCACGCGTGACCTGGAAGCCGGAACCCAGCCTGACCACCGGGCTGGAATGCTGGATCACCGCGGGCGGCGCACACCATACCGTGCTTTCCTACGACGTAACGGCGGAACAGATGCGGGAGTGGGCCGCGATCATGGAGATCGAGTTTGTGCATATCGGTAAAGAATCGACGCCGGAGAAACTGGAAGACGAGCTGTTCCTAAAAGACCTGGCGTGGAAACTGCGCTAAGTGCAAAAAACGGTCTGGTGCACGCCGGACGCGGTTTTAAACAGGGTCAGCGAAACTAAGTATATTGAGGGGTTGCCGTATCGTCGGCGGCCCCTTTTCGATTGCTTGCAAAACTCATCTGCATAATCGGTTTTGGGATGGCAAGGGGCATCACTGACGGGTGAATAAGCTCAACTCCTTGCCGCTCTTGCTTCCTGGCATCCGAAGCTTTTTAGCAATCTGAGGTGAGTAGCCTGTAGGCGGTTTGCCGGCAGCCTCCTTTTCGCGCCGCGCATGACGGGAAGGGGGACTTGTGCTATACTGATGCTACTTAAAAAGAGAGTGGCTTCGCAGTTCGGCTGCAGGAAGGCGGCGGTCGAAAGCGCGGCGTGGAGGAAACAATATGTTGCGCGTTGTGGTGGCGGACGACGAGGAACGAATCTGCCGGTTGATTTTGGCGCTGGGGGAATGGCAGCGGCTGGGGTTGGAAGTGGTCGGCACTGCGGGCAACGGACCGGATGCGCTGGAAATGGTGCGCACGCTGGCTCCGGATATTCTGATTACGGACATTCGTATGCCCGGCTGTGACGGCCTGCGCGTGGTGGAGGAAGCGCACCACCTTGTACCGGAGCTGGAAGTGATTGTAATCAGCGGGTACGCTCAGTTTGATTACGCACAGACGGCAATCCGTTTCGGTGTGGGCGAGTACCTGCTCAAACCCATTAACCGGGAGGCGCTGAACCGGTCGCTGGAGAAGATGGCCGACCGGTGCCGCATGCGCCAGCACAAGGAAACGGATATGCAGACCCTGCGGGAGCGGCAGGGAGACGACAGCCGACAGTTGCGCCAGAAGCTGGTAGACGATTTGCTGAACGACCGCCTGGAGGCGGATGATGTGCAGACGATGGAACGGGTATACCACTTTGCTGCGACGGGCGACTGTTACCGGTTGCTGATGCTCAAAATGGATTATGACCCGGAAGAATTCGGTGAATCTTCTCTGGACGTGGTGCGGGATAAGGTAGAGAATCTGTTCCAGCCGCTTTTATCCGCCTTGTGCATGGACGCAGTGCTGGTTTTTTCCGGCGCGGTGATGACGGGCGTGCTGAACCTGTGCCAGACCCGGCAGGAGGAGCTGCGGCAGAACCTGCGCGCGGGGTTGAACCGGCTGGTGGCCGAAAAAAGCCTGTTCGGGCCGGTGGAGTTCTCGCTGGCATTGGGTGGGCCCTGCGCGACCCCCGCGGAGCTGGCCCGGCAGACGATGCGCGTGCAAAACCTGCTGGCAGAAAGGCTTACGGAAGGTACGGGACACCTGTTGGAAGGGGAAGCGGGCAAATCCGGCCTGCTGGAGATGGATTTTCAGGCACGCTATACCGTGGCGGCTTCCCACGCAATTGATGTGATGAACCCGGAAGCGGCGGACGCCGCTGCGGCAATTTTGGAGGAAGCCGCGTCGGTGCCCGGTGCGCGCGGCTGGGAACTGCTGGCCTTAACGCGCATGGCGGGGCTGATGTTTGTGACCCGGCTGAACGCCGACGACAGCGACGCGACGCTGACGGCTTTTCATCGCGGGCTTACCCAGTGCGGGGCGGCTGCGGAGCTGTTCCAGTGCCTGCGGGCGCTTCAGCGCGATCAGATCGCCCGGGCGGAGCAGCGCCTGCGTGACCGGGACGTGCAGCCCATCCGCAGCGCCAAGCTGTATATCCAGAAAAATTTCTCCCGACCGATCACGCTGGAGGAAGTGGCAGCCGCGATCGGTTTCAGCGTAAACTACTTCAGCACCCTGTTTAAAAAGGAAACGGGCGAAGGCTTCGCTAAATACCTCATCCGTGTGCGGATGGACGAGGCGCGCGCGTTGCTGAGGGATACCAGCCGATCGGTCGCAGACATCTGTAATGCCGTGGGATACAGCGATAATAAGCACTTTACCCACACTTTCAAGGCGGAGACCGGGCTGACCCCGGGCGAGTACCGCAAACTGTACGGCTGAACGGGGGCGTACGCAATATGAAACAGAAGAAGCGTTACCTCAGCTACGTCGTGTTTGGTTTCGCGCTGGCGCAGATGGTGCTGGCGGTATTGCTGGCGGCGGGATGCGCCCTGGCCTCGCGGGAAGGCGCGTGGCCGATGATGGTCAGCATTGTGATTGCGCTGGAAATTGGGCTGGCTTTCGTGTTTTATCTGTGGGTGATCCGCCCGTACCGGCGGCATGAACGGATGCTGGGGCTGTTTCTGGAGGGCTACTCCCTTTCCAGTCTGGACAGCAGCGACGCGGGCTTAAGCCCGGAGAGCGAGCACCTGATCCAGTATGTGAAGAGCGAATTAGACGCGAACCGGTTGCTGAAGTTAAGCAAGCGGCAGGCGCAGTACCGGGCGCTGCAAAACCAGATTAACCCGCATTTTTTGTATAACACACTGGAAAGCATCCGCAGCGAGGCGCTGGTAGCGGGCTTAAGCAGCGTGGCGGATATGACCGAGGCGCTGGCGGTTTTCTTCCGCTATACCATCAGCAAGGTGGAAAATCTGGTAACGGTGGAGGAGGAGCTGCAAAACTGCGATACCTATTTCCGCATCCAGCAGTACCGCTTCGGCCCGCGCCTGAAACTGAATATCGAGTGCTCGCCTGAGGATAAGGACGAAATCTTCCGTTGCCGTATCCCCAAGCTTACGCTGCAGCCGATTTTAGAAAACGGCATCATCCATGGTACGGAGTTTAAGATTGGCGCGGGAAAGCTGACCGTGAAACTGGAACGGACCGACAAACTGTTAAACATTCTGGTATCGGACGACGGCGTGGGCATGGACGAAACCGCACTTGCGGCGCTGAACGAGAAACTGGACCAGAGCGGCCGCGCTTTTCAGGAAGATAAGGAGGAGCGCGCGGGCGGCGTGGCGCTGGTAAACGTGAACAACCGTATCCACCTGCTGTTTGGCGAGGAGTACGGGCTGCACGTGTTTTCGATCCCCATGGCGGGCACGGACGTGCGCATCACCCTGCCGATGATTACCAGTAACCGCGAGATTCTGCAAAGCGAGGTGCTTCCATGAAAGAGGAAGTGCTCCGTATGGACCGCATTACCTACCGGGAGCAGGGCGTGACGGAGCTGAACCATTTCTGCCTGGACATCAACGCCGGCGAAATCATGGGGCTGATCCCCATTAACGATACCGGGCTGGCGGCGCTGATCCGCCTTTTGCGGCAGAATTTGCCGCTGCATTACGGGTATGTGTATTACCGCGGCAAACTGGTGAACCACTGGCAGGGCTCGGATAACCGCTTTAACCGCATCGGAGTGATCGAAAGCCGCAGCGGTCTGGCCGACGACCTGACCGTGGCGGACAATGTGTTTGTGTTACGGCAAGGGTTTAAAAAGCGCGTCATCCGCCGAAAGGTGCTCAACCGCCAGTTGGAGCCTTTTCTGCGGGAAACGGGCGTGGAGCTTTCGGCGGATACCTGCGCGCGCGACCTTTCCGCGTTCCCGCGCTTCATTACCGAGCTGGTCAAGGCGGTGGTGGCGGGCTGCCGCCTGATCGTGCTGATGGAACCCGCGAGCGTCATCAGCGATACTCGGCTGGAAAGCCTGCAGCGGATTTTACGGCATTATGCGGCGGAGGGGTTCTCGTTTCTGTATGTGAGCCGCCATTACGAGGAGGCGCGCCAGATTTGCAACCGCGCCGCCGTGATGGTGAACGGGCAGATCGCCAAGGTGGTGAACACGGCGGATACCCCGCCGGAAACGCTGCAATGCTTCGGCGTGGAGGAGTATACCCGGCTGGTGCGCAGGCAGGGCGGACCGCGACCCGCCGGGGCGGAAACGATCCCTGCGCTGGAACTGCGCGGCGTGGGCTGCGGGCACATCCACTCGCTGGATTTTGCGGTTGCCCCCGGGGAATGCGTGGTGCTTCAGGACCTGAACAACCATATTTTAAACGATCTGATCGAGTTGCTCAGCGGCCGGGAAAAGCCCGGGACCGGAACCCTGCGGGTGGGAGGCAGGCCCTACCGGCCATCGCTGAAACGTGAGGTGGCGATTATCCAGCAGCAACCCGAGCAGACGATGCTGTTTCCGGACCTGAGCTACATGGATAACCTGTGCTTTACGATGGATCACCGGCTGCCGACCATCTGGCGTCGGCGTGCGGCGCAGGCGGGCGTGCGCCGGGAACTGGAAGGGGTGCTGGCGGACGGCGTGTTCGACTGCCCCGTGGAGGCGCTGACCAAGCCGGAAAAATACGAGCTGATTTATACTCGCGTGCTGTTGCAACACCCCCGCGTCGCGGTATGCGTGCAGCCGTTTATGGGCGCGGACGTACAGCAGCGGATGCAGATCTGGTCGCTGATCGAGCGGTTGCTTAAAAAAGGCGTATCGGTGCTGATTCTCGCGGTGAATCTGGCGGACTCGCTGTCGCTGGCGGACCGGCTGGTGCGCGTACGCGATGGGCGCGTGCAGGAAGTGATTGCGCGCGAGGACTTTTCTTCGCTGCCGCCCAGCGCTCCGTGGCACGATTTTTGGACGAACGCGGAAGAAGCTCCCGCATCCGGCGGGGGAACCCATGCGGAATAAGGATCAGGCACATTTTCTCTCTCACGAGTGCGTATCTGAAAAGATTCTTGGCTTTCCGGCTCTCTGCGCCTCCCCTGTCGGGGAGGGTTTTTGCTCGGTTGAAGCGTAACGTTTCGAGCCTTCCGAACCGAATCAATTTAATGGGTTGGTGAGTATTGACCCCGTATGGTTTCCGGAATATAATCGAAACGTATAGTTTATGAAGCGGGGGGCTGCGAAATGGCTGCCACAATTAAGGATATCGCAAAGATGACGGGACTGGGGCTTGCGACGATTTCCAAGTATTTAAACGGCGGCCAGGTGAGGCCCGGAAACAAAAAACTGATCGACGACGCGGTGCGGAAACTGCACTTTGTGCCCAACTCGTTTGCCCGCAGCCTGAAAACTCGTCAGAGCCGCACTGTCGGCGTGGTGATCCCGGAACTGGGCAACCAGTTCAGCACCTCCATTATCACCACCATGGAGGATATTTTGCGCAAGCACGATTACGCGGTCATCGTGTGCGACTGTCGCACCGACCCGCGAATTGAGCTGGAAGCCGTGTCGTTTTTAACGCATAAACAGGTGGACGGGCTGATTAACATGCCCACGGATCCGACC
Source organism: Bacillota bacterium (assembly GCA_023395615.1). Taxonomy (GTDB): domain Bacteria; phylum Bacillota; class Clostridia; order Christensenellales; family Aristaeellaceae; genus CAXXOK01. The sequence goes on along the minus strand of JAEWYP010000095.1, from coordinate 3,934 downwards.
GGCACGCACCTGAAGCCGGCGCTGGATGCGGAGATCCCTATTGTGCTGGTAGACCGGATGCTGAAAAACCTGCAGGGCAGGGTTAGCGCCGTGGTGGTGGATAATGTGGACGCTGCGGAAAAGGGCGCCCGGTACCTGACGGAGCTGGGGCATGCGGACATCGGCCTGATCCTGGGGAACGAAGGGATTTACACCTCTCAGTTGCGCTGCGAAGGATACCTGAACATCTGCCGGGAAAAGGGCATCCACCCCCGGGCGGAGCTGATACGCTACAGCGATTATACCATGGAGGGCGGCTACCAGCAGATGAAGGCGCTGCTTGCGCTGCCGAATAAGCCGACCGCCGTGTTCGTAACGAATTATGAAATGACCCTCGGGGCGATTCTGGCCCTGAACGAGGACGGGGTGAACGTACCGGAGGATATGTCGCTGCTGGGCTTTGACAAGCTGGATCAATTCGGCGTGCTTTACCCGGAGCTTACGCTGGTAAAGCAGCCTCAAAACGCCATCGGCGAGTGCGCGGCCAACCAGATGCTGGCCCTGCTGGGGCGCGGCGACGCTGTGCCGGTGCATCAGGTCATTACGCTGTCCACCCAACTGTTCGAAGCGAAAAGCGTGCGCCGCCTGAACGCGGAAAAGGAATAACAGCCCGTAAGGGTTTATCAACGCCCTGAACCGTTCACGGGCACGGACGCTACCAGACCTGCTGGGCAAAGCGCCGGTTCAGCCCCCTTCCCCGAGCAGCGCGCGCCGGTACGCGCCGGGCGTGACCCCTTTATACTTTTTAAAACAGCGGATGAAATAGTTCACGTCCACATAGCCTACGTCCAGCGCCACGTCGGTCACGCCGCGTTCCGTAGCGGCGAAGGAATAGCAGGCCATTTCCACCCGGTAATACCGCAGGTACTCCAGCGGGGTAAAATGCGTCGCCTCCCGGAAGAACCGGCAAAAATAGCGGGGCGTCATCCCGGCGGTTTCGGCCAGCCGTGTTAGCGTCAGCGGCTCCGCATACTCACTTTCGATCAGCTCAAACACCTTTTTAAGCTTTCGCTGCCTGCGGTTTTCTGCTGCGGCGGGCGCCGGATGCTCGGTATACGCACCCGAGGCCAGCGCCTGCCCCAGAAACTGGTATAAGCAACCCAGCGTGATCAGGTTTTCGCCCGGGCAATGCCCGCGCAGGGCGGTAAACATCGGCAGGATGGAATGGAACGTTACGGAACTGCCACCCGGCAGGCAGGCGCTCAGCGTAAGGCGGCCGTCCAGAATCCGGCTTACGGCCTGCCGGCTGGCATCATCGCCCTTCAGCATCAGGCGCATATCAAACACTACACACTCGTACACGCAATGATCCGGCTGGCCGCCGTGCAACCGCCCGGAGGCGACGAACGCCACATCGTCGGCGCCGAGCAGGTAGTTATCTTCCCCGATGGACAGGCGCAGCGTGCCGCTTACAACGTGCAGGATTTCCACCTCGTCGTGCCAGTGATAGGGCATCTGGTAACGGCTGTGATGCTCGTCGATATAATGATAGTCCAGCGGAAACTCCGGCGAGCCGCGCCGGATGCTTTCGTGATAGCGAAGGGCGTGCATGGGCCGTTGCCACCTCCTGATGAAAAAGTGAATATTGTGCTACTGAATCGGATTATCGCACAAGTTTTTTTCTTCCGCAAGGTGTATGATACGAATAACGAAAAAGAATATCGAGGTGATTACGATGCGGCAATGTGACCTGGATAAAAAGGAACAGATCTGTGAGGTTTGCCACCGGATGTGGCAGCTGGGCTGGGTGGCGGCCAACGATGGCAACGTTTCCGCCCGGTTAACGGATGGAACCTACTGGATTACCCCTTCCGGCGTGAGCAAGAGCTTTATCAAGCCCGACATTCTGCTGCGCGTGGACGCGGACATGAACGTGCTGGAAGGGCCGGAAGGCTACCACCCGTCCAGCGAGATGAAAATGCACATGCGCTGCTATGAGGTGCGCCCGGATGTGAACGGCGTGGTGCACGCCCATCCGCCGACGGCCACGGGCTTTGCCGTAGCCAATATCCCGCTGGATGATTACAGCATGATTGAAACGGTCATTACCACCGGGGCGGTGCCCGTAGCGCCGTACGGCACGCCCTCCACCGACGAGGTGCCCCGCTCCATTACGCCGCTTCTGGAAAAGCATGATGTAATGCTTTTGCAAAACCACGGCGCGCTGGCTGTGGGCAGCGATGTGATGACCGCGTATTACCGCATGGAAACGCTGGAGCTGTTTGCCAAGATCAGTATGAACGCGCGGTTGCTGGGCGGCGCCAGGGAGATCAGCCGCGAGAATATCGATAAACTGCTGGACCTGCGGGAAAGTTATTATCATGTATCCGGGCGGCATCCCGGTTATGAAAAGTGCGACTGTAAATAACCTTTAGGGAGGGAAACGTATGGTCTATCCTAAAATCGGCATTCGGCCCGTGATTGACGGCCGCTGGGGCGGCGTGCGCGAGAGCCTGGAAAAGCAGACCATGGGCATGGCGGAAAGCGCGAAACAACTGATCGAAACCCTGCGCTACCCGGACGGCACGCCGCTACAGGCGGTCATCGCGCCTTCCACCATCGGGGGCGGGGCCGAAGCCGCGCGCTGCGAAGAGTATTTCGGCACGCAAAACGTGGTGGCGACGCTGACCGTGACGCCCTGCTGGTGCTACGGCATGGAGACCTTCGATATGAACCCGCAGACCATCAAGGCCGTGTGGGGCTATAACGGCACCGAGCGGCCCGGCGCGGTGTATCTGGCGGCGGTGCTGGCGGCCTACGCGCAAAAGGGCCTGCCCGCGTTCAGCATTTACGGGCGCGATGTGCAGGAAGCGGACGACGAAACGATCCCCGCGGACGTGGCGGAGAAGATCACGCTGTTCGCGCGCTGTGCGGCGGCGGTGGGCTGGATGAAGAACAAGGCTTACGTCAACCTCGGCGGCGTGGCCATGGGCATTATGGGCAGCTACTGCGACACCATGGTATTCCAGAAATATTTCGGCATCCGCGCCGAGTGGGTGGACATGACGGAGATCCTGCGCCGTATCACGCTGGAGATTTACGACCACGATGAGTACGCGAAGGCGTTTACATGGGTGAAGGCCAACTGCCCGGAAGGGCTCGACTGCAACGCCGGGAAAAACCTGCCGGAGATCATCACCCGTTCCAAGGCGGTGCCTGCCGACAAGGACTGGGAATTTATCGTAAAGATGACGCTGGTCGTACGTGATATTCTGTACGGCAACCCCAAACTGGCCGAGATGGGCTGGCACGAGGAAGCGCTGGGCAAGAATGCCATCGCGGGCGGCTTCCAGGGCCAGCGCAACTGGACGGACTGGCTGCCCAACGCGGATTTTACCGAAAGTCTGATGGCCGGCACCTTCGACTGGAACGGCCCCAAAGCGCCCACCCCCTTTGCCACCGAGAACGACACGCTAAACGGTGCGGCGATGATGCTGGGCACGCTGGTATCGCAGACCGCGCCCTGTTTCCATGACGTGCGCACCTACTGGAGCCCCGACGCGGTGAAGCGTGTGACCGGCTGGCAGCCCACGGGCAACGCCGCCAACGGGTTTATCCACCTGATTAACAGCGGCGCGACGGCGCTGGACTGCACCGGGGCAAGCCGCGACGAAGCGGGCCAGCCGGTGATGAAGCCCTTCTGGGAGATGAAGCAGAGTGATATCACCGCTTGCCTGAAGGCGACGGACTGGTGCCGCGCCAACTACGAATACTTCCGCGGCGGCGGATTCTCCAGCCATTTCAAGACCAACGCGGAAATGCCTGTGACCATGCTGCGCGTAAACATCGTGGAGGGCGTGGGGCCGGTGCTGCAACTGGCGGAAGGCACGACCGTGGTGCTGCCGGACGCGGTGCACAAAACGCTGGACGAGCGTACCGACCGCACCTGGCCTAC
>JAEWYP010000092.1 GCA_023395615.1 Bacillota bacterium | reverse complement strand
ATGCCCGGAATGACGCGCAAGAACTGGTTCCTCAACCGGGGCGCGAACCTGTATTATTTCTACTACCAGAAGGACAGCAAACGTACGATGATCGTAACGGAGCCTTCGGACGATATGGTGCAGCTGGTGAAAACCTATTTACCGCACGGCGTGTTCCGTGCTTGAGGCGGAAATGGAAGTATATCTGGATAACAGCGCGACCACCCGGCCCTGTGAGCAGGCTATAGAAGCGATAACCGCCTCGATGCGCAACGGTTATTATAATCCTTCCGCGCTTTACGGCAAGGCCGTGGAAACAGAGCGCGCGCTTGCGGAAGCGCGTAAAACCATAACCGCCAGTGTGCAGGCCGGTGATGCGGACGTGGTTTTTACCTCCGGCGGAACAGAAAGCGATAATCTCGCGATCCTGGGGTACTTGCGGGGGGTTCGTGAGCAGGGTAAAGTGCTGTTTAGCGCGGCCGAGCATCCGGCGGTCAAAAATGCCTGCCGGGAAGCTGCGGCCCGTTACGGACATACCGCGGAGGAAATTCCACTCGATTCGCGGGGGTCGCTTGATTTGACCGCGCTGGAAAGGCAGATCACATCGGATACGCGGCTCATTTGTGTGATGCAGGTATGCAACGAAACCGGGATCATCATGCCGCTTTCTCGGGTAGTTGCCCTGCGCGACCGGCTGGCGCCGAATGCGGCCATCCATGTGGATGGGGTGCAGGGATATCTGCGAGTGCCATTCTCCATGCGGGAACTCGGGGTGCAGTCCTACGCGGTCAGCGCCCATAAAGTCCATGGGCCTAAAGGCGTCGGCGCGTTGATAATCCGCAGGGGACAACGGCTTTACCCGCAACTTTTCGGTGGTGGACAGCAGAACAATCTGCGTTCCGGCACTGAAAACACGCCCGGTGTACTCGGTTTTGCAGCGGCGGTTCTGGCATATCCACCCGTTGAAAAGGCAGCGGAACAACTGTCGGCCTTGAAACGATATACGGTGGAGACACTGTCGGCGGAGATTCCGGATTTTCGCGTACTGGGTTCTGCGCCGGGGGAAACGGACAGCGCGCCGCATATCCTGTACGCGGCATTTCCACCGGTTCGTGCCGAAACCATGGTTCACGCGCTGGAAGCCGCGGGGGTGCTGGTTGGTACAGGCTCTGCCTGTTCCAGCCATAAGAAGCATCGCAGCGAAACGCTTACGGCGATGCATATTGCCCCGGTCATCATCGACAGCGCCGTTCGCCTGAGCTTTTCCATCCAGAACACACCGGAAGAAATCGGTTACGCCGTTCAGAAAATGATCGAGCAATACCGCCTGCTGGCGCGCTTTACACGCCGGTAAGCATAAAGGAGAACGAGTATTTTGCGTGATGTGCTGCAGGTGCGCTTTTCCGAGATTTACCTGAAGGGGTTGAATCGTCCGTATTTCCTGCGGATGCTGGTGGAGCGCGTAAAGGATGCCATGAAGGCTGTAAACGGTCATGTGTGGCTAAAAGACAGCCGTATCTACGTCAGCGACGCAACCGACGTGGAGGAGGCCATTCGCCGCCTTACGAAAGTATTCGGCGTGCACAGTGTCTGCCGCGCTGTGGAATTGCCCAAGGATGATTTTCAGGCGGTAGAAGACGCGGCTGTCGAACTGATGCGCCATACGCAGGGTACTTTTAAAGTAGAGGCGCGCCGAAGCGACAAGCGTTTCCCGATGGATTCCCCGACCATCAACGCGGAACTCGGGCATTATCTGCTGGAAAAACTGCCGGATCGCAAGGTGGACGTTCACCACCCGGAAACCCTGCTGAGCGTGGAAATCCGCGATCAGGCTTATTTGTATACGCAGCCGATTATGGCGGTAGGCGGCATGCCCGTAGGCACAAACGGACGCGCAACCTTTTTGCTCTCCGGCGGGATTGACAGCCCCGTGGCGGGCTGGATGGTGGCCAAGCGCGGAGTCAGCATGAGCGCGGTGCACTTCCAATCGCCACCCTACACCAGCGAACGCGCAAAAGATAAGGTGCTCAAGCTCGGCAGTCTGCTGAGCGAAAGCATGTGTGGATTGCGTGTGCATCTGGTGCCTTTTACGGATATTCAAATGCAGATTCACGAAAAATGCCACCCCGATTATACGACGATCATTATGCGACGGTATATGATGCGGCTGGCTAACAAAGTAGCCTTTGCGGAGCGCGCTCAAGCGCTGGTGACGGGGGAAAGTATCGGCCAGGTTGCCAGCCAGACCATGCATGCGCTGCAATGTACCAACGCCGTGGCGGAGTTGCCGGTGTTCCGGCCTCTGATCGGATTTGATAAACAGGAAATTATCGACCGGGCCATTGCAATAGGCACCTTTGAAACCTCGTCGCTTCCGTATGAGGATTGCTGCACCGTGTTTACCCCCCGCCATCCCGCGACAAAGCCAAAAATGGAGATCATTCTGGAAGGCGAAGCGCTGCTGGATACCGACGCGCTGATCGAGCAGGCAATGGCCGGTGAGGAAATCGTTGAATTATAAGAATATCTCCTTTTCAAGCGACCCGTTTTCGGTCAGTTGTGATCCAGCACATACGGATTGGGCTGTCTGGAAACGGGTTTTTATACCGTAAGTACGAGGAACTGATAGCGCCGCAGAAGCGAAGGTTAGATTAAAGTAAAGATATTGTGAAGAAATTATCAAAAAGGGGATTGCGGACCGATTCTAAATGAGGTATAATTTTCGGTGGGATGATATTCGTCCACGCGGGTCAAATTTTGTCCCGAACCAAGGAGAGTGCAATGCAGGACGAATACTTTTCACTGATGCAGAGAATCGCGCCGGATCTTGCGGAGCAAATCGAACGCCGCGCGTTGGTTCTGGAGCGGATTGGCGCCCTGCAGCCTGTGGGAAGGCGCCTGCTGGCCAGCCGCCTGAACCTGCCGGAGCGCGAGGTGCGCACCGTGGCAACCCTCCTGAGGGAGCAGGGGTTGGTAGAGTTGGACGCGGCCGGCATGACGCTTACGCCGGAAGCCGATGCGATTCTGCCGGCAGCAAGGCGGTTCAGCCGAGATCTGCGCGGCCTGACCAAGCTGGAAACCGCGCTGTCCAAATTGCTGGATGTACCCAAAGTGTATGTGGCGGCAGGGGATTATGACGAAGATCCTCATGTGCTCAGCGAAGTGGGGCGCATCGCGGCAGGCAGGCTGCGGGCTTTCCTGCAAAGCGGTGCGACTCTGGCGGTAACCGGAGGCCAGACGATCCACGAAGTGGCGCAGGCACTTACACCCGGCGCGGCCATGAACGTGATGGTGGTTCCCGCACGCGGCGGGATTGGCCGTGCGCTGGAAACGCAGGCTAACACCATTGCTTCTGAAATGGCGAAGAGGCTGGGGGGACATCACAGATTGATGCACCTGCCCGATCAGCTTGACGAACTGGCTATGGCGGAAATGCGTAAACTGAGCGAAATCACCGAAACGCTGGAGTTGCTGCAACGCGCCGACGTAGTATTGTATGGCATTGGCCGTGCAGACGATATGGGCCGCAAACGCCAGCTGCCGCAGGACATGCTTACGGACGTCCTTCGCAGAGGCGCGGTTGCAGAAGCGTACGGTTGCTATTTCGACCGGGAAGGTAGCGTGGTATTCAGCGCGTCAACGGTGGCGCATGATTTGGGCAAGCTGAAACCCAACTGTGCCATGATTGCCGTGGCAGCGGGCGCGCGTAAGGCGGAAGCCATTCGCGCTGTGATGAAGAGCCGCCCACAGGCGATGCTGGTAACGGACGAAGGCGCGGCGAGAGCGATGCTCGCGGGAAAATGATTGCCGGCCTTATTGACAAGGCTTCGCAATATAGGGTGAAAAAGAACTATACGCTAAGGAGTGTGCAGTATGGCGAAGAAAACCATTGAGGACATCCAGGTCAAAGGGAAAAAAGTGCTTGTGCGCTGCGATTTTAACGTACCGCTGGATGAAAACAAGGTCATTACCGATGAAAACCGAATTCGCGGCGCTCTGCCTACCATTAAGTATCTGATGGATCATGGCGCGCGCGTCATTCTGTGCTCCCACCTTGGGCGGCCCAAGGGCGGCTTCGACATGAAATATTCTCTCAAACCCGTAGCTGAACGTTTAAGCCAGCTGCTGGGTGTGGAAGTGCCGCTGGCCAAGGACGTTATCGGCCCCGATGCGCACAAACTGGCCGATGAGTTAAAAGACGGCGACGTGATGCTGATTGAGAATGTACGCTTCCATCCGGAAGAAGAGAAGAATGATCCCGAATTCGCCAAACAGCTTGCTTCGCTGGCCGAAGTGTATGTAAACGACGCGTTTGGCACCGCGCATCGCGCCCACGCTTCCACTGAGGGGGTAGCCCATCTGCTGCATCCCGCCGTGGCCGGTTTCCTGATCGGCAAAGAACTGTCCATCATGGGCAAAGCGCTGGAAGACCCCGCCCGTCCCTTCGTGGCGATTCTGGGCGGCGCGAAAGTCAGCGATAAAATCGGCGTGATCACCAACCTGCTGGACAAAGTGGATACGCTGATCATCGGCGGCGGCATGAGCTACACTTTCCAGAAGGCACTGGGCGGCCGAATCGGTAAGAGCCTGCTGGAAGCCGACAAGGTAGACCTGGCCAAAGAGATTATGGATAAGGCGAAAGCGAAGGGCGTTAAGCTGCTTCTGCCTGTTGATAACATCGCCGGCGACAGCTTCAGCAACGATGCCATGCGCATTACCGTGCACAGCAAGGAAATTCCGGACGGATTTGAGGGTATGGACATCGGCCCCAACACGCAGGTGATTTTCGCCAACGAAATCGTGAACGCGGGCACGGTCGTTTGGAACGGCCCGATGGGCGTTTTCGAGTTTGAGAACTTCGCGGAAGGCACCCGCGCGATTGCCAAGGCGATGGCCGAGTGCAAGGGTGTCACCATCATCGGTGGCGGCGACAGCGCCGCGGCCGTGGAGCAGATGGGCTATGCCGATAAGATGACCCACGTATCGACCGGCGGCGGCGCGAGCCTGGAGTATCTGGAGGGGAAAACCCTTCCCGGCGTGGCCGCGCTGGATGATAAATAAGTCCATAATCGCGTAAAAATTGCGCAGACGGCGGATTTTCCGCCGTCTGCGCAATGTATGCTTTGATACGGACACGGAAACCGTTTCGCCTGCGGGTGAAAACGGATATACCGGTAACGTCCGCAAGAAAAGGAGTGGAATTACGATGCGTAAACCGATCATTGCAGGAAACTGGAAGATGAACAAGACCCCGGAAGAAGCAGCTGCGCTGGTTCGTGCACTGGTGCCTGCCTTGAAGGATGCCGACTGTGACGTGGCTGTTTGTGTGCCTGCCGTGTGCTTTGCAGCGGTAAAGGAAGCTGCCAAGGGCAGCAATATCCATCTGGGTGCGCAGAACGTTCATTTTGCCAAGAGCGGCGCGTATACCGGAGAACTCAGCGTTGATATGCTGAAGGCCTGCGGTGTGGAATACGTGGTGATCGGCCATAGCGAACGCCGCCAGTACTTTGGCGAGACGGACGCGACGGTGAATCTGCGGGTAAAGGCCGCAGTTGCCGGCGAGCTGATCCCCATCATTTGCGTTGGTGAGAAAAAGGAAGAACGCGAAAGCGGCTATACTGATGCAATTGTGGAATATCAGACGCGCATGGCGCTGACGGGGTTAACCGCGGAACAGGTTGCGGACGTTGTGATTGCTTATGAACCGGTTTGGGCAATCGGTACGGGGCTTACCGCAACCGACGAACAGGCAAATGAAACCATCGGTGTGATCCGCAAGGCGATTGCGCGTGTATATGGCCAGCATACGGCCGACGCGGTTCGCATTCAGTACGGCGGCAGCATGAACCCCGGTAATGTAAAGGGTTTGATGGCACAGCCGGAAATCGACGGCGGCCTCATCGGTGGCGCCTCGTTGAAAGCGCCGGATTTTGCCGCGGTCGTACTGTACAACAAGTAAACGCAACAGTCTGCACACAAGGAGCATTTTGATGGAAAAAACCATGACGGCGTTGCTGATTATGGATGGATTTGGAATTAACCCCAACCATGACGGCAACGCGATTTATCAGGCGGGCACGCCTCATTTGGACGAGCTGATGAAAGCATATCCGCATACGCAGATCGGCGCAAGCGGGATGGACGTGGGCCTGCCGGACGGGCAGATGGGCAACAGCGAGGTCGGACACCTGAATATCGGCGCGGGCCGAATTGTGTATCAGGAACTGACGCGGATCACGAAGGACATTCAGGACGGCGAATTCTTTAAAAAGAAACCGCTGTGCGATGTGATGGATCATGCCCGGGAAAGCGGAAAGGCGATCCATCTGATGGGGCTTCTCAGCGACGGCGGTGTGCACAGCCATAACACTCATCTGTACGCCCTGTTGGAAATGTGTAAAAAGCGCGGTGTTCAAAACGTTTTCGTTCACTGTTTTATGGACGGGCGTGACGTGCCTCCCACCAGCGGTCTGGAGTATATCCAGCAACTGGAGGCAAAGCTTACGGAAATCGGCGTTGGAAAAATTGCAACGGTGATGGGCCGTTACTGGGCCATGGATCGCGACAACCTTTGGGATCGCGTTCAGAAAGCCTACGATGCAATGGTGCTGGGCGAAGGGAAGACGGCTCAGAGCGCCGAACAGGCCATGACCGACAGCTATGCGCTGGGAGAAAAGGGAAACGATGAGTTCGTGCTACCAACTGTGGTTCTCCACGATGGAAAACCGACAGCAGTCATTGCGCCGGAGGACGGCGTAATATTCTTTAACTTCCGCCCGGATCGCGCGCGTCAGTTGACCCGCACGTTTATTCAGCCGGATTTTAACGGCTTTGTGCGCAAGAACGGTTATTTCCACGTCCATTTTGTCAGCATGACGCAGTATGACGAGACTTTCACCGGGCTTTCCGTGGTGAACCCGCCGGCGATACTTGCCAACACGCTTGGCGAGTATCTCTCCGCGCTCAGTAAAACCCAGCTGAGAATTGCCGAAACTCAGAAGTACGCGCATGTGACCTTCTTCTTTAATGGCGGCGTGGAGAAACCCAACGAAGGAGAGGATCGCATTCTGGTCCCCTCATCGAAAGTCGCCACCTTCGACATGAGCCCGGAAATGAGCGCGTTTGAAGTGGCAGGGAAAGCGATTGAAGAGATCAACGCGAAAAAGTACGACGTGATGATTCTCAACTTCGCTAACTGCGATATGGTCGGCCATACCGGCGTGATGGAAGCGGCGGAGGAAGCCGTGAAAGCAGTGGACGATTGCGTTTGGGCGGTCGTGCGCGCCATCCTGCGCAACGGAGGCCGCGCCTTCGTTACGGCGGATCATGGTAATGCGGACCAGATGGTTGACCCCGTAACTGGTGAACCGTTTACGGCGCATACGACCAATCCGGTTCCCTTCATCGCGATCGGGCCGGAAATGGTGGGGCATTCCCTGCGCACGGGCGGCCGGTTGTGCGATATCGCGCCTACAATGCTCCAAAGCATGGGGATTGAGGTTCCTGCGGAAATGACAGGCAAGAGCCTGATCCAGTAAACCTAAAAAAACGATACATTTGGCACGCCCCGGAGCCGGCTTCTGCCGATTCCGGGGCGTATTCCGTTCAGGACGAGATCAATCCCTGTTGCAATAGAAACACAGGACAGATGAATTCCAGTAATACCCATTCTGGTTTAAAATTTAAGAAAACGAAATATTTATAGACATATAAAATTTCCTTTATAGATGGATACATTCGCAAGATTCAGCGATACCAACATTCTTCATTTCGTTTTCACTTTTAGATGATACGCAACAATTCAGAAGTTTTCGTAACAATTCTCTTGCTTTTTATACCGTTTCGCTTTACAATATTCATAAACGCGGCGATTCGACGGATATTGCCCGCTGCGGCTTCTTCTTGTTCGGCACGAAAGGATGGGGACTATGGCGAAGCGTATTCTGCTTGTGGATGACGAACCCTTGATTATCAAGGGCTTAAAGTATACCCTGGAGCAGGAGGGCTTTGAGACAGACTCCGCGGCGGACGGGGAAGAGGCGCTGGCCAAATTTTTCTCGGGAAACTTTGATTTTATCCTGCTGGATGTGATGCTACCCAAAATGGACGGCATTACCGTTTGCCAGCGCATTCGGGAACACAGCAACGTGCCGATTATCATGCTGACCGCCAAAGGGGAACACATCGATAAAATCCTTGGGCTGGAATATGGCGCTGATGATTATATGACCAAGCCGTTTAATATTTTGGAAGTGAAAGCGCGTATTAAAACCATTATGCGCCGGGCAAACGGTTCACAGCCCAATGAAGCAAAAAAAGTCATCCGGGTACATGATATGGAGATCAACTCCGTCAACCGCGCGGTCAACCTGGGTGGCAAGGATGTTCGCCTGACGGCCAAAGAGTTCGATCTGTTGCAGATGTTCGTAAACAATCGCGGTAAGGTTTTCAGCCGGGAAGCGATGCTGGAAACCGTGTGGAAATATGATTATACCGGTGATGCGCGAACAGTGGATGTGCATATCCGCCGCTTAAGGGAAAAGATAGAGCGCAACCCTGCTCAGCCTGAGTTCATCTTCACAAAGTGGGGAGTGGGCTATTATTTCACGGACAAGGATTAACAACCCGTTTACCTCCATTCGGTGGAAAATCGTACTCGCCTTCCTGCTGGTCGTCGGGGTGAGCTACTATGCGGTAGCCACATCGCTGATAGGCTTGGTAGGCGATTATTTATTTGCGGATCGACGCACCCGGGATCAGGCGGAGGCGGAAAAGCTTGCCGTGGAAGCGGCGCCGCTGTTCATCAATGCACAAATGGAACCACTGCAACTGTTGCTGACATCCTCCGGTGGGGAACTGGGCGGTCGATTAATGGTACTGGACGTAAGCGGGAAAGTACAGGCGGACAGCTATTCGCAGCTGAATGGCTCCCGTGTGGAAATTCCGGAGGTTGCGTCCATTCTGGTTGACGGAAAAACAACAGATTATGGGGTACACCAGCTGGGTTCCAAACAGAGCCTCAGCATGCTCTCTCTGTTCACACCGCTGAACCAGAGTGCACAGTGGGTTGGCTACTGCTCGGCGGCGCTTACTTCCAGCGGGAAAACCGTGGGAGTTCTTTTACTGTCTTCTCCGATTCAGGATATGATGCAGCGCCTGACTTCACTGCAAAGCAGAATGGCAATGTATTTTCTGATTGCAGCCGCGGCGGCGATGATAATTGCACTGATTGTTTCACGGGTGATTACAAAACCCATAGCGGCGCTTACACGAAGCATCCAGCGGATGGGTCGCGGCGACCTTTCCGTACGCGTTCCGGTGAAAGGCAGCGGGGAACTGCGCAAGCTGGCGGAAACCTTCAACGTGATGTCCGAAAAGCTGGAAATGCTGGATAAAAGCCGTAATCAGTTTGTTTCCAACGCGAGCCATGAGTTGAAAACCCCGCTGGCAACGATGAAAATTCTGCTGGAGAATATCATCTATCAGCCTGATATGGATGTGGAGGTTCGCACCGATTTCCTCAGCGATATTAACCGGGAAATCAACCGCCTGAACTTGATTATCAGTGACTTGCTTACCCTGGTCAGTATGGATAGCAAGAGCATGCGCCTGAACCGGGAAACTTTCAAATTCGCCGACGTCGTAACCGATGTGACTCACCGCCTGTCACTGGTAGCAGAAAAACGCAGGCAGGAGATTAAGTTACAGCTTGCGGACAGCTGCGAGATGTATGCCGACTGTGCGAAACTGACACAGGTGGTATACAATATTCTGGATAATGCGATCAAGTATACGCCCGAAGGCGGTTTGATAAAAGTGAGGCTGATCCGTTCCGGTCGCGATGCGATCCTGAGCGTAACCGACAACGGTCCGGGAATCCCCAAGGAAGATCAGCCGCACATTTTCGATCGATTCTACCGCGTAGATAAAGCGCGTAGTCGCGATACCGGCGGCACGGGACTGGGGTTGAGTATCGTCAATCAGCTGGTACTGATGCACGGCGGCAGCGTATCGGTACAGAGCGAGGAAGGGAAAGGTTCCACGTTTACGGTGGAACTTCCCATCCACCAGGGGTAAGGAGGTGCGCCTGTGAAAAAAAGCCTGTTGTTACTGGCTCTTGCAACCGCTCTGCTGTTGCTGAATGGTTGCGCCTCCCAGACGGCTGACCCGCTTCTGAAGAACGAAGCGACGGACGCACCCGGGCTGGCAATGAATCTGCCTCCCGCGTCGGTTGGTACAGACGACGCGGGGATCGAAGAGATCACATTGTATTACCGCTATTTAGATGAACCCATGCTGGCCGGAGAAGCCCGCACCTTAACCGTACCGAAGGATGAAAGCGTCGAGTTTGCCATTGTTCAGGCGCTTACGGAAAGCCCAAGTGCAGGACACACCGACCTTCGCAGGCTGCTGCCCGCAGGCACGCAGGTAGAAAGTGTTGTATCCCGCGGAAATACGCTTTTTGTCACATTCAACAGCGTTTTTCTGGACGATGGAATCCCTGACCATTGGTCGGATGATCCTCAATGGAAAACGGAAGGGCCACTGCGGCGATTGCTGATTGCTCAAAGTATCGTAGCATCAGTAACGGAATACCATCCTTATACGGGGGTACAGATACTGGTTCACAGGATCGATGCGGATCAAAACAGTCTCAGGCTGGACAATGCCTATTTCCTGACCGGAGAGACAGGCCTGAGCGAGCCGATTGCGCGGGACGAAAGCGTTTTGCTTACGGCAGGCAATACAGCTGAGATGATTCTGCTGGCCTGGCAGCAACGGGATGACGAGCGACTGTACCGCTACGTCATGGACGACGGGAAACCTCCACTGGCCTCGTTTTCAGATAATCTGCAAAACAGGGCAGGTTTGAAAGACTTTACCGTAAGCGGAGGCAGCGTTTCTGTGGGCGGAACAGGTGCGGTCGTAACGGCTTCGCTGAAAATACCCGGACCGAACGGGGAAGTTTCCGTGATTATCTATCCGCTTCCGTTGATTCGTGATAATGGGATATGGAAGATTACCTATTCCGCGCTGCAGGCGTTGATGGAATTGTAAGAGGGAGGGAGAAGGCAATGATGCGTCATTTGATTCAATCCGGAAAGCAGATCACGCTGGGTTGCCTTCTTTGTGCATGCGTGTTCGTGTTCTCCGCCTGCGGCAATGCCGGCGTACCTTTGAAAGAAGAGGCAAAGGTTACCTTCCCTTCCGTGAAAGTGCCATATGCAGCACCGATCGGAGATGCGGCGCTGGAATACAGCCGGGATTATACGCTTTACCTTCCCCGATACGATGGATCTCACCTGTTAGCCATGTCTGCGACGGTTCCCTGTTCCGCTGCCCGGCTGGACGAGGAGAGCGTGATTCGCGCACTGCTGGCCAATGAAGGTAACGGGGTCGCAAGTGCGATAGGGGGCGGCGTTGAACTGTCGCTCTACGGAGCGAATCCGGTAGAAGTGAGCGGAGATGTAGCGACAGTAAATCTGGCGGCATCTGCATTACAGCTGGATCGAAAGACGCTGTACCTTTGCAGTCAGGCGATTGCCAATACGCTTACAGAATTGAACGGGATCCGGTATGTGAATGTATTGGTCATGGATAAACAGATCGGGTTGGATCTGGGCTCCACGCTGCCCATGGGCACATTAACGCGAAGCGTAGCCACCGACATAGGCGCGGTCTACGAACAGTTGCTGTCCCAACGGGTAAATACGGACGAAAAACCCAAAGAACGCAGACTTAGTACCACGGTAACACTTTATTTTCCGCTTACAGCTACAGATGGGATCATGGCTGAAGCGCGAAACGTATCCTTTACAAGTCAGGATCCCTCCGATATGGTAGCTCGAATCCTGGAGGAACTTTCAGACGGACCGGAAGCTATTACGGGATCGCCGACGCTCCCGCTTCTGGCAGGCTTGCTTTCGCAACCTCCGAAGGTGACGGAGCCGACTGACGGAAGCGGGAAGCTGATTTCGCTGTATTTTGATTCGTCAATGGATGATCAGTTAAAAAACAACAATGTATCCCGCGCCAGTTGCCTCGGAGCAATCGGCTACTCGCTGTGTACCTTTTTACCGAATGTGGCAGGGATTACCGTTTATATCGGCGGGGAACTGGTGGAGCATGTTATGCTGGGCGCTGCCTCCGGTATCTTGTTTACGGATGGAGTGGAGCATCGTACCGATTACGCCTCGCTGCTGATGGCGGATGGAACGTTATTTTTTCCCGAGGCGCAAGGAAAAGGGCTGGTTAAGGTTTCCCGCCCCATGCCGTGTTATCTGCGTACCAATCCTCGCTCCCTGCTATTGGAATTATTCAGAGGACCCGTGGCGACGGACAGCAGAAAAGATACGAAACCGGTGCTGTCGCCGGGGACGCTTACGGATGCAGATATTCTGGGTCTGTCGCTGAATGATCGAACACTGGCAGTTAACTTTTCGCCCGCCTTCGCCCGGGCCGGGGAGACTGTAACCTCGGGACAGGATCGCCTGCTGGCCTACGCGTTAACGAATACGCTGTTGTATAGCGGGCAAGCTTCGCGAATATGCTTCTTTGTTGGTGGTAATGAACCTGCCGGATTTTCTGGGGAAATAGACTGGACAGGGTATTTTTACCAGAACAACGGGATGGTGGAGAAATAGCAAGTACGGAAAATAACGGTAAATCGACGGAAAATGAAGAAAAATCATGATTATCAATCTTTTTTCAGCTCTGAAGCATCACGATATTTTTCTCTTGCATGGACTGTATAACCGTAGTATAATCACACCCTGTGGAGGGTGATCATGCCGTTACAACTGCGCAGGGAGCACAAGAGCACGCGAACGGACGCGAACTCGCCGTTTGGGTTGCTTCGGTGCTTGACTGCGTTTTGCTGAATACACCTTGATCCACCGGCTTATGCACAGGTTACAGCCGACTTCACAAACCCTGTACAGACGGAAGACAGCACGGGAGTGCTGGTCGAGTGATAAAAAACCTTCGCATGTTCCGGCTCCCGTATCCGTATTGAAGCCGCAGGAGCGCAGCGAGAATGATTTCCGGGAAAGGGAGTACACAGCATGAAATTGGTAAAGTGCCCGCGTTGCGAATTGAATTATATCCAGGAGGGCGAAAAATACTGTAAGGTATGCATGCGAGAGCTGAAAGGGGAGCAAACCCAGGAAGAAATGGAACTTTGCTCTGTCTGCAATGCGGCGCCTGCGTTGCCTGGCAAGGATGTATGCCTGAGCTGCCTTAAAGAAATGCAGCGCAATACCTCCGATGACGATGACGATTCGGACCATGAGGCTGTGGATGAGAGCTCCATCGAACTTAATTCCGTAAGCACCATGGATGAGATCCTTCCGCAGGTACATGAAGATATTCCGGAAAGAGAATATGGTGAGATCGAAAGCGAACTCTCGCTGGAGAGCGTTATTGAAGACGAGCAGAAAGAGGACGACGAAAAGGAAGCTGCTGAAAAGGACGAGTAGATTCCCCCTGTTCAGCGCCGAGTAGTGCAGGAAGAGAGGTGCGCAATGGCGATCTTCGCAATCGGGGATCTGCACCTGCCGGGAAACGGCGTTAAGCCGATGGATATTTTCGGTAGCCATTGGGACCATCATATGGATACGATCCGGGAGAACTGGCTTCGGCTGGTTACGCCGGAAGATATTGTGTTGATCCCTGGGGACATCAGCTGGGCAATGCAGTTCCGCGATGCTTTGAACGATCTTGCGGACATCGCCAGGCTGCCGGGAACAAAGGTGTTGCTGAGGGGCAATCACGATTACTGGTGGAGCTCGATTGCCAAACTGCGTGCGTCTTTGCCGGATGCAATGTACGCCCTTCAGAACGATTCCGTTATATTGGGGGGAATGGCGATCTGCGGAACACGCGGATGGACTTTTCCCACAGAACAGCTTCCTTTGGAAGATCAGGAGATGAAAATCTACCGTCGGGAGCTGATCAGACTGCGGATGGCGCTGGACAGCGCGAAAAGGACAGGAAAGCCAATCCTGGTGATGACGCATTTTCCGCCGCTGTTAACGGATTATCGGGATACGGAATATACGGCTTTACTGGAAGAATACGGTGTGGAAACCTGCGTATACGGTCACCTTCATGGTGTGGGGATCCGTAACGGGTTTTCGGGGGAACATCACGGTATCGAATACAGACTGGTTTCCTGTGACGCGATTGATTTTTCACCGGTTTGGATATGCGATACGCCGGAGGAGATTCCAAAACCGTGAAAAGACCGTATCGCGAGGAACTTTTCTCATCATCGCGGATCAGAGCTGCAAGGGCATGATTTCGTATTGTCAATTTCTTCAGTATTAAATCACAAAGCCATGTGAAAAGCGGACAGCCTTTAGCTGTCCGCTTTTCGCATATAACAGTGTGCATGATTACGAAAAAGAGAGTAGAAAGCGTACTGAATACAAGTATATTAATACGATAACATGTATAAATATAAGAATCCGCATTTGGACAAAAATAAAGAACATCTGTTCGCAATATCGTTATAGAATAACGATTTGCGGATTTCATGCGCGATAAAAATCGCGAGAAAATTTAGAAAAATGTACCAAACAGAATGTATGTTTGCTTGCGCGGTGGGCGAAAGTGGTTCATAATGGTGTCGTAGCCCAGATAGTGGTGAAAAGTGGAGAATGGAGGGGGAGCGATTGGACGAGAACGCCGGTCGGGAAACTGCCGCCGCTCAAAGCGCCGAACCGCAGCAGAAGATAGAATTCTTCGGCAGTTACTCCCATTCCATCGATGCCAAAGGCAGAATCATCATCCCCAACGCTTATCGTGACGCATTGGGCGATACATTCACTGTTGGCCCTACTCGTGACTTCAACGGAATTGCGCTTTACCCGGACAGCGTCTTTGAACAGATTCTGGACGAGCTAAATCGAATGAATCAGCGCAAGCCTTTCGTACAGAACTATACGATGCAGTTTTATAAATTGAGTTATCGTTCCATGCAGGCAGATGGGCAGGGCCGATTATTACTCCCCCCCAAATTGCGGCAGCGGATTTTGCTGGATGCAAAGGATTTGGAAATCAGCGGCGGTTATAACCATGTTCGTATTGTCGATGCCAACAAGGCTGATCTGGCCGATGCGGAGTTTATGCAGAAGAAGGAAGAAATACTGGAAGAAATGGGTGACGCGGAGGAAAACTGACCAAACGCGTGCCCGGATGAAAAGGGAGGGCATGGGGGATGTCTCAAGTTGCTTACAATCCTTATAAAGTGTATGACAGCAGCTGTTTTCAGCCGACGGATCGTTTCTATGTCCGCTCTTCTGTGTCGCTGCCAAATGGCGACGTGGATCCGGAAACCGGATTGTTAAAGCCCTGCGCAGTTCGACGCGGCCGCACGCAGGCTATGCGAATGGAAGCCAAAAAACTGGATCGGGATTATGATACTCTTTCCGCCGCAGTACAAAAAAGGCAGAATGAGAAAGGAATCAGGATTCCCCTGCGGTATGGCGTGCTGGCGGTAATAGGCGTAATCCTTTTATGCGCAACCATATTGCTGGTACAGCAGGGTGTGCTGGTTCAACGCAGGCAGAATCTGATGGCGATGCGGGAACGGATTACCGAAATCCAGACGGAGAACCAGGCCCTACGTGCGAAGATAGAGGAAGCGTCCGATGCCGCGAAAATCTGTTATGCGGCTTCGCAGGATTTGGGGATGGTTCCCGCCAGTTCCGCACAAGCCATTCACCTGACGGCGGTAGACACACGACCCGGAGATAACGGCACGGTGCATGTAAGTGCTTCGGCGGCAGACGCTCAAAATAGCAACGTTAACGGGGCCAGCCAATGAGCGTGTTTCACCCAGAGATATTGTGTTCTGATCAGACCGGCGGACAGGAAAGGACGCCGGTCTGAAGCGCGTTTTGCGTTTGACTGGACAAATTCGATCGAATGTGCTACTTTATATGAGCTGCAAACAGGATCGGATGAATTTAACTTCTACTTTACCGGTCTGGATTTTGCAGAACCAGTTACTATTCCGAAGCATCGGGTTAGATAAGGAATATTGATGAACGATATGGATCCTGATTACCCTCCTCCTGCAACGGTATCCGTCAAGCTTTATTTTTGGAGGCTGGCTATATGCAGCTCGGTGAACTCCTCAAAGATGTTCCCGGTATTGTAGAAACACAAGGCAATCTGGAAACCGATATTGCGTCGCTGGTTGTAGACAGCCGCGCGAAAAGCCCGAAGGGACTGTTTTTTTGCGTAGAAGGCGAGCGCTTTGATGCTCATCGTTTTGCGCCTCAGGCTGTCGCGAACGGGTGTGTCGCGCTGGTTGTTTCTCGCTTTTTAGTAGAGACCACGGTTCCGCAGGTGCGGGTGGAGAATGTGCGATCCGCGATGGCTTATCTGGCGGGTGCTTTTTTTGGTCATCCCGCGCGTCAGCTGCGACTGATCGGCGTGACCGGCACCAAAGGAAAAACAACGACCAGTTACCTGCTCAAGGCGATCATGGAAAAAGCAGGTTATAAGATGGGCCTGATTGGCACGACCGGCAATATGATTGGACAGGAACACCTGCACAGCAACCTGACGACGCCGGACCCTATCGACCTGCACCGTTGTTTTCGCCAGATGGTGGACGCAGGTGTACAGGCCGTAAGCATGGAGGTCAGCGCGCACGCGATTGCGATGCATCGGCTGGATGGGCTTACGTTCGAGGCCG
This sequence comes from Bacillota bacterium, assembly GCA_023395615.1. Taxonomy (GTDB): domain Bacteria; phylum Bacillota; class Clostridia; order Christensenellales; family Aristaeellaceae; genus CAXXOK01. Next base: position 23,532 of record JAEWYP010000092.1, on the reverse strand, counting down.
CCGGGTATACAAACCTCTCTCAGGATCATTTGGACTATTTTCACACCATGGAGAATTATTTCGCGACAAAGAAAAGCTTCTTCATGAGCGGGCAAGTGCTGAACGCCGCGTTGAATGCAGATGAAGAAACGTCGGCGGATATTTTGAAGGATTTGAAAATCCCCTGTCTCACATTTGGCATCAGCGCAAACGCGGACCTTTTTGCCCGGGACATTGAGATCAGCGAGAACGGCGTCAACTTCTCCATCCAGCTTCGCGGGGTGGAGGAAATGGACGTGCAGATGCAGATGACCGGGATGTTTAACGTGTATAACGCGCTTGCTGCAGCGTCGCTGGCCATGATCGTTGGCGTGGATAAAACCTGTATCTGCGAAGGGCTGCGGAGCGTGAAGGCGGTTCCCGGACGAATCGAAATGCTGGAAACCGGAACGCCTTATAAGGTGATTCTGGATTACTCCCATTCGCCGGACGCGCTGGAGAACATCCTGACGACGGTTCGTATGTTCACAAAAAAACGGCTGATTGTTCTGTACGGATGCGGCGGCGATCGGGACCAGGGCAAGCGACCGATCATGGGCGAGATCGGTGGCCGTCTGGCGGATTTCTCCATCCTGACCAGTGACAACCCCCGCACCGAAGACCCGGATGTGATCCTGGAAGCCATTGAAGAAGGAATGAAACCCACGCACGGCAAGTATGTGGTGATTGAGAACCGCCGTGAAGCGATCCGATACGCCCTGAAAATGGGCCGTGTGGGAGACGTGATCATCCTCGCCGGCAAAGGTCATGAAACGTATCAGGAAATTATGGGCGTGAAACGACCGTTCGACGAAAAAGTGGTCGTTCAGGAGTTGCTGCAAGAGTTGCGCAACGAAAAAAACACGAAGGAATAACTGGGAGTGCGTGATCGATGCTCAGACTGATTTTTGCGCTGGTACTATCCGTGGTTGCGATGCTTGTAATAACGCCAAGAGTTTTGCCGCTTCTCCGCAGGTTGAAAATCGGGCAAACCGTGTACGAATTGGGACCGGAAAGCCATAAAACGAAGCAGGGTACGCCAACCATGGGCGGACTCATTTTTGCGTTGGTCACAACAGTCATCGCACTGGCCCTGCATCTGGTTTGGTATTCCTCGGTTGATTTCGGATTCGCGATCATCGTTTTTGCCTTGCTCAGTATGCTGATTGGCTTTGTGGACGATTATATCAAGGTTGTCAGGAAGCGCAATCTGGGGCTGGTCTGGTGGCAAAAAGTGATTGCGCAGGTTGTGATCGGCATCGCGTTTTCCATGTTTTGCGCATTTACGCCCGCGATCGGCACAAAAATTGTGATCCCGATTTGGAACGTGGAATGGGATTTGGGTATCTGGTATGTGCCGGTGATGACGGCGGTTATTGTATTTATTATTAACAGCGCAAACCTCCAGGATGGGTTGGACGGTTTACTGGCCAGCGTGGAATCTGTTGGAGCGGTTGCCTGGGCAACGATTGCGTTGCTGGGCGCGGTTACCTCTGGTTCGCCGATGTTTCCATCCGTATCCAGCAACTACGCAAATGTTGCGCTCGTTAGCCTCACGCTTGCAGGCGCATGTATAGGTTTTTTATGGTTCAATTTTCATCCGGCAAAGGTTTTTATGGGGGATACCGGCAGCATGTTTATCGGCGGTGCGACTGTCGCGATCGCTATGGTATTAAGAATGCCGATTCTTTTATTGCTGATCGCCGCAACGATGATTGCCAGCTCTCTTTCGGTGATCATCCAACGGGCATACTTTAAAGCCACGCATGGCAAGCGGATTTTCAAGATGTCGCCGATTCATCATCATTTTGAGAAGAGTGGGATGACAGAACCCCAAATCGTCGCCATGTATACGGCGGTAACGGGCGTTTTATCCATTGCAGCGGTGCTGTCGCTGCTGTAACCGCGCGGAATATGGGAGGCATAGCGGATGAAGGTTGAGAAGAAGCGCGTTCTTCTTGTGGGGATGGCGCGAAGCGGAATTGCAGCGGCGGAGCTGCTGCTGAGCCATGGGGCGATACCGATTCTTTATGACGCAAAAAAGGCGGAAAGCTTTGGGAAAGAGCTTGCGCCGCTTCGCGGAACAGCCTGCGAATTTCACTTGGGCGAAGACCCTTTCCTGTTAATGGAGAACGCCGATCTGGTTGTTATCAGCCCGGGCGTTCCGATCGATTCCCCGATTGCGAAAGCCGCGCGAGAAAACGGAATCCCATTAATTGGCGAGCTGGAACTGGGATACTCTCTCTCACAGGGAGAACTGCTTGCGGTTTCCGGAACAAACGGTAAAACAACAACAGTTACGCTGCTGGGAAAAATGTTTGAAAACGCGGGCCGCATTACGCATGTGGCAGGCAATATCGGGTATCCACTTTCCGCTGCGGTGCTCAACAGTAAAAAAGGCGATGTGATCGTTGCTGAAGTTTCCAGTTTCCAACTGGAAAGCATTAAAACCTTCCATCCCTGTGTGGCAGCGCTGCTGAATATTACGGAGGATCACCTGAACCGTCACGGCACGATGGAACAATATATTCGTATGAAACAGCGGATTTTCGAAAATCAGACCGAAGATGATATCGCCGTGTTGAACATGGAAGACCCGGTACTGTTTAAAATGGCGGATAAAATAAAAGCGAGGGTGGCGTTCTTCTCCCGGACTCGTGAAGTGGAAAATGGCGCCTGCGTTGAAAACGGGAAAATTATCTGGCGTTGGGATGGGATCGTTAAGCCGATCTGTGACGCTGATCAAATTCTGATTCCCGGGCCGCATAATCTGGAAAACGCTCTGGCCGCCACAGCAATGGCTTCGGCGAGAGGGGTGCCTCCGGCGGTGATCCGGCATACGCTGCAGTCTTTCACAGGGGTGGAACATCGAATCGAAAAGGTGCGTGTATTAGAAGGGATAACCTATATTAACGACAGCAAAGGTACAAATGTGGACAGCACCATCAAGGCGGTGCAGAGTATGAAAGCGCCGACCGTGCTGATTCTGGGCGGTTATGATAAACATACGGATTTTATGCCTCTCTGCCGTGAGATGCTGGCTTCCGGGATGATTCGTCATACGGTAGTGATGGGGGAGACGGCGAGACAAATTACCCAGACGCTGGAAGAGGCGGGGTATCAGAACATTACTCAGGCGTTCAGTCTGGAGGATGCGGTGCAAAAGGCACGCAGTTTTGCAGTCTCCGGTGGAAACGTGCTGCTGTCGCCTGCCTGCGCAAGCTTCGATATGTTTCAGGATTATGAGGAACGGGGCCGTATTTTTAAGCAGATTGTAAACGCACTGTAAGGACGGGTTGATAAAGGCCCGGCTTGAACCATTATCGGAGATAATTTAAATGAGAAAAAAGTCCGATCCCAGGCGGGAAGAGATCGAACAATACCGTGCGTACGATCAGTATGCCTACACGTATCAAAGCCCGCCGCAACAAACGAACGGGAGCTCCAAACAGGAAGATTATTCCGATCAGCCGGGACCTGTCGAACCCCAACCTGCCGAAACACCACAACAGGCGGCGGAGCGTGTTCGGGCGCATTCCCGCGCCGTTACAACCCGTGTCATCCTTACACTGGCGATTCTGGTGCTGGCGATTATCATCTTGCAAAGCGTAGTGTTCCGGCTAACAAAAGTGTGCGTATATGGAAACGTGACGAAAACACCTCAGCAGGTAGCGGCGGAATCCGGACTGGTGAAGGGCCTGAACATGTTTGCGATTTCCGAGGATGAAATACGCAAAAACCTCAGTTCGGATCATACCATTGTTTTTAAGGGACTTCAGAAGGAATACCCAAATACAATACATCTGTATATTTCAGAACGGATTCCCGTTGCCTCCCTGCAGTGGCTTGGGCTTCTTTATACCGTTGACGCAGAAGGCGTTGTTATCAGCGAAAGCAACACAACGGCGTTGCCGCAGGGAATGCCCTCCGTGAATGGTCTGGAGGTTGCAAGCATTCAGGTAGGGCAGACGCTTACGGCACGTAATAAAGAGCAGCTATCGGCATTCTGCGACATTATGTCCGAACTGGAACTGCAGCAATATCGCAGTCAGATCAGCGAAATCAACCTGTCGGATACCGAAAACCTGTTTTTGCAGATGTGCAACGGTATCTCGGTGCGGCTGGGCACACGGCAGTATATGCGCGCTAAAATCGGCGCGATCCGAACCGATATCCCTTATCTGGAACAGCTCGGGAAAACGGGTGGGGTGTTGGATGTGTCCACTCCGGAAGATGCCAAGTATAGCCCTGACAGCTAAAACCCTTGAAAATAAAGGCTTTTAGACGCTTTACGAAAGGCAACGGAAAAATCCGAAAGACGACCGGAAAAACAGTTGACACAGCCAGAAGTTTATAGTATGATTACTACCGTCGCCTGTGCGACATCATCGCGGGGTGGAGCAGTTTGGTAGCTCGTCGGGCTCATAACCCGAAGGTCGTGGGTTCAAGTCCCTCCCCCGCAACCATTTTGGCGGCGTAGCTCAGCTGGCTAGAGCATTCGGTTCATACCCGGAGTGTCGAGAGTTCAAATCTCCCCGCCGCTACCAATCAGGTTTTGTTAAGCCCCTGCATTTTGCAGGGGCTTAACTGTTGCATCGAGATGCCACATTATGTTAAAATTGTAAAAACTGTTGTATTCCAAAGAAACGCTCCATTTTTGATCTTAACGCAAAACAGGACGGATAACGCAGGGTTTACGCCATTGAAACACTTCGTTCCTACAAGTGAAAACGGGCGAAAAACGGCGCTTGAAAGGGACGAATCGCAAAAACCGCCTTAAAAAGCGGACTTCTCTATTGCGCAATACGGATAAAAAGGTTACAATAAATGATGGTATTTTGGGTTTACACGTCTTCCTATTGTGCATAGGAAGCAAGTAAAGGAATGCACAGCGACGCGGTACGGAGACGGGCCGCGGTTGATTCCTTAGGAACAGGGGAATGTCTTGCCATGAAATCAACGATTGCAGCCATTGATTTTGGTACGAGCAAAATCGTAACGCTGATCGCGGAAACGAGCGGCGCCCAGCGGTGTGACATTATCGGCGCTGGAATCGCCATGTACGAAGGCTTTTTAGACGGCGAGTGGAACAATCCGCAGTCGCTTAACGAAGCCATCGGTAAGTCTATCGCGGAAGCGGAACAACAGGCGAAACGGAAAATTCGCGAGATTAACGTCGGCGTGCCCGGCGAATTTACGCGGGTTTACGCGGTTGAGACGACCGTGACCATTCAGGGAACCGATCCGCGCGTTACTCCGCGCCATGTGGAGAAAATCTTCGCCAACGCCGATAAACAGCTGTCGCCGGTACGCGGTGTGGTAGTGCACCGTAGCCCGGCCTGGTTTATGGTGGATGGCGGGAAAAAGACACTTGAACCTGTAGGCATGAAAGGTACGGAACTGAAAGCTCTTGTGTCCTTCGTGGTTGCGGATACGTTTTTTCTGGATGATGTAATGGCACGCCTGCGGGATATGAGCATTACCATCAGCGGCTTTTTCAGCTCCTCTACAGGCGAAGCGATGCTATACCTGCTGGAGGAGGACCGCGACCGCACTGCGATCCTGATCGATGTCGGTTACCTCTGCACGGACGTCATGGCTGTGGAGGGCGACGCGGTTATATTCCAAAAAACGCTTCCGGTTGGCGGCGGGCATATCGCAGCGGATGTGGCGGAAGGCCTGTCCATTCCGCTTCAGGCAGCGGAACAGATAAAGCGTGATTATGTTTATGGCATCTCGACGCTGTCTCAAAATTACGCTGTTTCCAGCGGAGACGGGTTGAAGACCGAGAACTTTACACAAGATCAGGTATCAGCAGTGCTGGAGCCCCGTGTAGACGAACTGGCGGAGCTGATTAAAACCTGTATTGAGGAAAGCGGCGTAAAAATGGGCAGCTGGTCCACCATCTACCTGACCGGCGGCGGACTGAGCCTGAACCGGGGCGGGCGTGACTATCTGGCTGGTAAGCTGGATAAGCCAGTACGTGAAACCGTTAAACGCACCATTAAGCTTTCCAGCCCAATCTATGCGAGCGCGATGGGGCTGATGGACCTGATCATTGATACCATCGAGTCCCGCAACGTGCCCGCGGGCGGCGTGGCAGGCGGAATTAAGGAATTTTTCAGAAGCCTGTTGGGTAATTAGACGCACCGCATAGAGAAATGCTAAGTCAGACTAGGGGGATTTTACTGTGCTTGAATTTCAGATTGAGGACCAGCAAAACTTCGCTACCATTAAGGTGATCGGGTGCGGCGGTGCAGGCAATAATGCCGTAAATCGCATGGTGGACGCAGGTTTGAAAGGCGTGGAGTTTATCGCGATCAACACGGACCGGCAGGCGCTATCGCTGAGCAAAGCGAGCACCACGATCCAGATCGGTGAAAAATTAACCAAAGGCCTCGGCGCGGGTTCTGTGCCCGATATTGGACGCAGAGCCGCTGAAGAAAGCCGCGAAGAAATTGCGCAGGCAATTAAAGGCGCTGATCTGGTTTTTGTAACCGCAGGCATGGGCGGCGGCACAGGAACCGGCGCTGCGCCGATCGTGGCGGAAATTGCCCGTGACCTGAACTGCCTTACGATTGCCGTGGTAACGAAACCCTTCCAGTTTGAAGGCAAACAGCGCATGAAAAACGCCGAAATGGGCGTAATCGACCTGAAACAGCGTGTGGACACATTGGTTGTCATCCCCAACGACCGCCTGCTACAGGTGGTTACCAAGGGAACCACGATGCTGGAAGCATTCCGAATCGCCGATGATGTGCTGCGTCAGGGCATCCAGGGTATCAGTGACCTGATCGCCGTTCCGGCACTGATCAACCTGGACTTTGCGGACGTAAAGACTGTAATGGAGTCCGGCGGTTTGGCGCATATGGGCATCGGTGTAGGCAAAGGCGAAAACCGGATGGTGGACGCGGCGAAAAACGCGATTTCCAGCCCCCTGCTGGAGACCAGTATTGACGGTGCCCGCGCGGTGCTGATCAACATCACCGGCGGCGAGGACATGAGCATTATTGATATCAATGAGGCTGCAAGCCTTGTGATGCAGGCCGCGGACAGCGAGGCAAACATCATTTTCGGCGCGGGGATCGACAACGATATGGACGATGAGGTTCGTATCACGGTGATTGCGACCGGATTTGAGAAAACGCCCTTCCCACCCAAGGAGAAAAGCAAGGGCTTTGGGGCGGATCGAGACTGGACGCGAGCGCTGGGCAGCCAGGAGAATCGCGGTTATAATACGGGATACAACCCTACGCCGCTGGTACATCAGGAGTATCCTGGCTCAAATTACGACGACATGAGTTTTAACGGTGTTGCAGAAGAGGAATATCAGGGCGGAGCATTTGCAGATAGCAATCGTAATATACCCACTCCTGCCGCGATGCCCCCGATGATGCAACCCTATCAGGGCTCCTATAATGCCGGATATCAGCAGCAGGGCTATGGTCAGCAGATGGGTCCGGATTATAGCATGAATGGAATGCAGAACCCCTACCCCGGCATGCAGCAACCGATTCCGCAGCCAATGGAATATGGACAGAGCTATTCCGCCGGCACGCAGCAGGGGCAACAACCCCAACAGAATGCACAGGCGCCTCAAATGCCCGGCGTACCTTTCGGTAACCAGCAGCAGGCACCTGCAGAGAAACAACCCGCTCAACAACCCACCCGCAGCCCGAATGTGGAGCGCGACGACTTGGGTGTTCCGGCTTTCCTGCGCAGAGCAAAAAAGTAAGACAAGATTGATTCAGATCAAAGCGCCTCCGTTTTCTGTGAAGGAAAGCGGAGGCGCTTTAACGCGCTTGGAATCTGTACAGGAGAATCTTTTTGTCGGCGGAACATTCGGTTTCGATGTACAAGAAAGAGGCCGGACCTTTCAGCCCGGCCTCTGCGTTAAACCCTTTTTTTAGTACATGCCGCCCATGCCGCCTGCACCACCGGCGGGTGCCGCGGGTTCCGGCGCGGGGATGTCGGTTACGAGGCTTTCGGTGGTCAGGATCATCGCGGCGATGCTGGCAGCGTTCTGCAACGCGGAACGCGTTACCTTGGTCGGGTCGATGATGCCGCGTTCAATCATGTCTACATACTCGCCCTTCAGCGCATCATAGCCATAACCGTTCTTGTGGCTGTTCTTCACGTTCTCCACGATCACGCTGCCGTCGATCCCGGCGTTGATGCTGATCTGGCGCAGGGGCTCTTCCAGAGCGCGAATAATGATCTGCACGCCGGTTTTGGCGTCGCCGGCGAACTTGGAAAGTTCAGCCTGTACGTTGGAGAGAACATTCAACAGTGCCACGCCGCCGCCCGGTACGATACCCTCTTCCACGGCCGCGCGGGTTGCCGCCAGAGCGTCCTCAATGCGCAGTTTGCGTTCCTTCATTTCCACTTCGGTCGCAGCGCCGACGGAAATAACCGCTACGCCGCCCGCTAGCTTGGCCAGACGCTCCTGCAGCTTTTCACGGTCATAATCACTGGTGGTATCTTCAATCTGCTTGCGGATGCTGCCTACGCGGGCTTCGATATCGGCTTTGTCGCCGGCACCTTCCACGATGGTGGTGTTATCCTTGTCCACCTTCACCTGGCGGGCAGTGCCCAGCATGTCGATCTTCGTATCCTTCAGTTCCAGGCCCAGCTCTTCGGTAATCACCTGGCCGCCGGTCAGCACAGCGATATCACGGAGCATTTCTTTACGGCGGTCGCCGAAGCCCGGAGCCTTAACGGCAACACAGGTAAAGGTGCCGCGCAGCTTGTTAAGCACCAGCGTGGCAAGCGCTTCGCCTTCCACGTCCTCAGCGATAATCAGCATCTTTTTACCGGCCTGCACAACCTGCTCCAGCACGGGCAGAATTTCCTGAATGTTGCTGATTTTCTTATCGGTAATCAGGATCATGGGGTTGTCCAGCACCGCTTCCATTTTATCGGAATCGGTTACCATGTAGGCGCTGGCGTAGCCGCGGTCGAACTGCATGCCTTCCACGGTGGTCAGTTCGGTCTTCATGGTCTTGCTTTCTTCAACGGTGATTACGCCGTCTTTGCCCACGGTTTCCATGGCGTCGGAAATCAACTTGCCGATCTCTTCATCCCCGGCAGAAATGCTGGCAACCTGTGCGATTGCCTGCTTGCCGTTAATGGGCTGGCTGAGGGTACGCAGGCCTTCTACGGCCGCTTCCACAGCGGATTCCAGACCGCGCTTTAGCACCATGGGATTGGCACCGGCAGCCAGGTTGCGAAGGCCTTCGCGCACAATCGCCTGCGCTAGCAGCGTAGCGGTGGTGGTACCATCACCGGCGACGTCGTTGGTTTTGGTGGCGACTTCCTTGACGAGTTGAGCGCCCATGTTTTCAAACGGGTCTTCCAGTTCGATTTCTTTAGCGATCGTCACGCCGTCGTTGGTGATCAGGGGCGCGCCAAACTTTTTATCCAGCACAACATTGCGGCCTTTGGGCCCCAACGTGATTTTTACGGTATCCGCGAGCGTATCTACGCCCTTTTGCAATGCGCGGCGTGCTTCCTCGCCGGTCTTAATCTGCTTTGCCATAATGCTTGTTCCTCCTACTTTATGTGGGTATAATGGTTATTCCACAGTCGCCAGAATGTCGCTCTGGCGGACGATGATGATTTCGTCACCATCCAGTTTAACTTCCGTACCGGCGTACTTGCTGTAAATCACCTTTTGGCCGGGTTTCACGTTCATAGTAACTTCCTTGCCATCCACAAGCCCGCCCGGGCCGACGGCAATCACTTCCGCCATCTGCGGTTTCTCTTTGGAACCACTTGTGAGAAGAATACCGCTCTTGGTGGTTTCTTCCGCCTCGATGTTCTTGATCACAACACGGTCGCCCAACGGCTTAACGTTCATGATAGTTCCTCCCTATCGATTGATGATATTTGGTCTTGTTAGCACTCACTAATACCGAGTGCTAACAACGTTGTAAGTGTACGTCATTTTGCGCCTTAGCGCAATAGCTGTTTTGCGACAAAAACAGGGCAGATCGAACGAAAATCACCTGAAATGACAGAATACTTCCGTATGCTTCTGAAAAGTCCGCAATTCTTCACAAAACGATGATTTACGTAACTAAACAGGAGAAAATTTGATAACGAAATTATGATAAAATAAACTCATGGAAAGGGTGATGGTGTGAGCGATCCGTATGGATGGGCAAACGGACTTCTGGCCTGGTATCAGCAGGGAAAACGAGACCTTCCCTGGAGAAGGACAAAAGACCCTTACGCAATCTGGATATCGGAGATCATGTTGCAGCAGACGCGGGTGGAAACCGTGAAGGAATATTTCCGCCGCTTTATCGCCCGTTTTCCGGATGTGGCGGCGCTTGCGCAGGCGCCGGAAGAGGATGTGCTGAAGCTGTGGGAAGGGCTTGGGTATTACAGCCGGGCGCGAAACCTGCAAAAGGCCGCGAAAGTGGTTTTGGAACAGTATAATGGTCGAATCCCATCAGAATACGAAATGTTGAAAAGCTTACCCGGAATCGGAGAATACACCGCCGGAGCCATCGCGAGCATCGCGTTTGGGATTGCGGTACCGGCGATTGACGGTAACGTATTTCGGGTTACCGCACGTTTTTACGGCGAACGGGAGAACATCGAACTGCCGCAGACTCGCAAGAAACTGCGAGCACTGCTTATGCAGGCCGTTTCTCAATCGGAACCGGGCACGTTTAATCAGGCAATGATGGAATTGGGCGCGACACTGTGTCTGCCAAAGGCGCCGCGCTGTGAGCTGTGTCCGCTAAAATGCAGCTGTGACGCATACGCCGAAGGGGATGCGGAAAGCCTGCCGGTTCACGAGAAGAAACGTCCAGCGAAAGTCGTACAGATCGCCGTGGGTCTCCTGTGCTATCAAGACCGTATTGCCATGTTCCGGAGACGGGAAAGGCTGCTGAACGGTCTGTATGTGTTTTACCTTAATGAGGAAGAAACCGATCCCCGGCGAATCGCCGAACAGTTATCGCAGGACGGGCTTGCCGTGGAATCGTGGAAAGCGCTTGGCGAAGCGACGCATGTGTTTACCCACCGTATCTGGCAGATGACACTGTATTGTTTTTCGCTTGATCGGGAACCGGGGGAGCAATGGATTGCGCAACACGATGGAGTGATGGCGGATGAGGCCGCGCTGCAAGCGCTGCCGCTTCCGACCGCAATGAAAGCCGCGAAAGCGGAAGCGCTGAAACTGCTGCGGGCATAAGGCGCAAAGAAAGAGCCGGGCGTTTATACGTCCGGCACAACTTGCATAAAAAGGCCCATCTGCGTTGTCAGCTACGGGATGGCAAGTGGTATCACTTACGAACGAGTAAGCTCAACCCCTTGCCACCCTTGCTTCCTGGCATCTGGACCTTTTATGCAAGCCGTGACCAGTGGCCTGCAAGGTTTTGCAAACGGTCTGACCGGGCGTTTATACGTCCGGCGCTGCAGCTTGCAGATCCAGCGCAACGACACGTTCCGCACGGGTAAGCTTTTGCAGGGAGTAAGCATAACTATGGTCAATCATATCAATCAGCACTTCATCCGGCACAGTACCGTCCAGCGTGACGGTGTTGTGGTAGGGTTGCTGCACAGGCGGCGAATGGTACCCGCGCCGTACCGTATCCGGATAGGTCTTGCGCAGCATCAGCCCATAAGCCGGGTCACCGCTGAACGATAACCAGCCACGGGTTACGTACAATTCCGCGAAGATTCGTTTGCCGATGCGCACGCAAAGGGGTTCCGACCCGAACGGCTGGTTCAGATACGCTCCCGGTTTCGCCAGGCAGTATTCCAGTATTTCCTGTGTACTCATTCTTTGGGGGCGATTCGCGCCACTCCGCTTTCGATAGCGGCATTGGCTACCGCCTTCGCCACAACTGTGCCAACCCGGCGGTCAAACGCTTCCGGCAGGATATAATGCGGGGTCAGTTCGTCGTCGGAAACCAGCGACGCAATCGCGAGTGACGCGGCGGTCTTCATTTCCTCGTTGATCCGGGTAGCGCGCACATCCAACGCGCCGCGGAAGATACCGGGGAACGCAAGCACGTTGTTAATCTGGTTTTCGTAATCGCTCCGCCCTGTGCCTACCACCGCAGCGCCTGCGGCAATCGCTTCGTCCGGATCAATTTCCGGTACGGGGTTAGCCATGGGGAACACGATAGGCTTATCGGCCATGGTACGCACCATGTCGCCGGTTAATACATTGGGTGCGGATACGCCGATAAACACATCGGCGCCTGCGATGGCTTCCGCAAGTCCGCCGTGAAGCTGCCGATGATTAGTAACCGTACACATAGCCTGTTGTGCGGCGTTCATTTTGTCCCGACCACTCACGACAATTCCATGACGGCTCACCAGGATGATGTCTCCGATTCCAAAGCGAAGCAAATGCTTGGCAATGGAGATACCCGCCGCGCCTGCGCCATTGATGACGCAGGTGATGTTCTCCATCTTTTTTCCAACCAGTTTCAGCGCGTTCATCAGCGCCGCGGCTACCACAATGGCGGTACCGTGCTGATCGTCGTGAAAGACAGGAATATCGCACAGCTCCTGCAAACGGCTTTCCACTTCAAAGCAGCGGGGCGCGCTGATGTCTTCCAGATTGATCCCCCCAAAACTGCCGGACAGCAGGTAGATGGTGCGCACAAGCTCGTCAACGTCTTTGGTTTTCAGGCAAAGGGGAATCGCGTCCACGCCGCCGAACTCTTTCATCAGAACGCATTTCCCTTCCATCACGGGCATTCCGGCTTCCGGGCCGATGTCGCCAAGGCCCAGAACGGCTGTACCGTCAGTGATTACGGCCACAAGATTATGCCTGCGGGTAAGGTCGAAACTCTCTTCTGGATGATCCCGGATGACCAGACAGGGTTCCGCAACACCGGGTGTGTATGCGAGTGAAAGCTCTTCACGGTTGGTGATATGCACCCGTGGGGTAATTTCCAGTTTCCCCTGCCATTCGTAATGCTTTTTTAAGGCTTCCGCTTTCAGATCCATGAAGGGCCACGCTCCCGTCGCGATATTTTCACGTTATTGTAGCATGGAAAAACAGTGTGTGCAACGCGCGGAAGGATAACGTGAAAAAAACACGGAGATGTCCGTTCCGGAAGGTATCAATCAGGCTGAAATGGTTTTCAAAGCCCGCAAGCTGTGATATAATGGCCGCGATGTCCAATATAGGGAAGGGGTAGACCAATGGAGAAAATGATCCGCGAACCGATTACGCTGGATGTGAATCATATGATGAGCGATATCGTAGGCTTTCAATACGGTATCGACTTTGGCGAAGTGGAATCCATGCAGGAGGCGGCTGTTACCGCGCAAAACGCTGTGGAAAAAAACCGCGGAACCGGCTGGCTTGGCTGGATGCAGCTGCCGTACAACCAGAGCGAGATTGTGGAGCATATTGAAAAAGTTGCCGCCAGAATCCGCAATGAATTTGAAGCGTTTGTGGTGCTGGGAATCGGCGGAAGCGCGCTTGGCCCCATTGCCGTGCATCAGGCGCTGAACCATCAGCGCTGGAACGAGCTGCCCGCCGAAAAGCGCGGCGGACCGAAATTCTACGTGGAAGACAACATCGACCCCGAACGCATGGCTTCGCTGCTGGATGTGATCGATGTGAAGAATACCTGCTTTAACGTGATAACCAAAAGCGGCGCGACTGCCGAGACGATGAGCCAGTACCTGATCATTTCCGAACTGCTGAAAAAAGAGGTCGGCGAAGGCTGGCAGAAACACATCGTAGCGACGACGGACAGCGAGAAGGGCAACCTGATCAAGCTGGCCAAGCAGGAAGGCTTCGAGCTGTTCTATATTCCGGATGGCGTTGGCGGTCGCTTCAGCGAACTAACGCCTGTGGGCCTGCTGCCCGCGGCAGTTTGCGGAATTGACATCCGCGCCATGCTGGAAGGCGCAGCCGCGATGGACGAACGTTGTAAAACCGACAACCTCTGGAAGAACCCCGCCCTGCTGAATGCCGTGCTGCAGTATCTGGCTATGGAAGAGCGGCACGAAAACGTACAGGTGGTAATGCCTTACGCGGACAGCCTCAAGTATATGGCGGACTGGTTCTGCCAGTTGTGGGCGGAGAGCCTTGGCAAGAACGTGACCCGCAAGGGAATGGCCGTTAACTGCGGACAAACCCCCACCAAGGCGTTGGGCGTGACCGACCAGCACAGCCAGTTGCAGCTCTACACCGAAGGGCCGTATGACAAAGCGATCACCTTCCTGAAGGTGCGCAAGTTCCAGAATGAAGTAGTGATCGCCGACGGCTGCGAAGAGTTTGCCGATGTGCATTTCTTAAGCGGGAAAACGCTTAACAGTTTGATCGACGCGGAACTTCGCGGCACGGAATATGCGCTTTATCGCGTGGGCCGCATGAGCCAGACAATCACGTTACCGGAAGTGAACGCTTACACGATCGGCCAACTGATCTATTTCTTCGAGATGGCGACCGCTTACGAAGGCGAACTGCTGGATGTGGATGCGTTCAACCAGCCAGGTGTGGAAGGCAGTAAGCTGGCCAGTTACGCGGTGCTGGGCAACAAGAGCGAAAAATACCTGAAAAAGGCCGAAGAAATGAAAGGCCGCCCCGACCTTCGGAAAAAGTACGTTCTGTAAAACAATTCGCGGCTAGCAGCTCGTAAAGGATTTGTCAACGGTCAGACGCAGGCGCCAGACCGTTGACAAATCCTTTCAGGCTGTTCACCGCAGTTTGCTTCAAAAGGTTCAGATGCTAGGAAGCAAGGGCGGCAAGGGGTTGAGCTTACCGTTTGTAAGTGATGCCCATTGCCATCCCGAAGCTGACAACGCAGATGAGCCTTTTTAAGCAAACTGCGTGCAGGCGACCAGCCTGCGCCTTTGATCTACCCTCCGGCCCTTGCATACGGGCTCCGTTTCCTGTACAATACAATCGTTTCAAACAGAGAAACCGAAGTCCGCTGAAGGGGGCAGTCTGATGAAGAAAAAGCCGTTTTCCCCGCTTTGGATGTCTTACACCGGAGTGCTGATCGCATTACAGATCGTGTTGGGGAATCTGGTTCAAATTGCTTTTGTGGATAAGCAGATGAACCTCGGATTTTTACCGATTGCCGTAGCCGGATACCTGCTGGGCCCACTGGGCGGCCTGCTGGTCGCATCGCTGGGTGATATACTGGGTACGATCATTTTCGGCACAGGGGCCTACTTCCCGGGTTTCACGGTAACAGCGGCCATTGTGGGGTTCCTCTACGGATGGGTGATGAGCCCTCACAACCAGCAATGGATTGCAAAAGCGGTTCGCAGCCGTTATGCGGAACTTGCGATTCGTGCGTTTATCGCCTCATCGCTCGCGGCAATTGTATACATCTTCCTCAATTCCGCATGGCTGCTGTTTTTCATACAGAAGGGATACTGGCTGATCCTTCTGGGTCGTCTGCCGTTTAACCTTGCGGAAATCCCCGTTTTTACCGTTGTAATTACCCTCACCTGTCTGGCGATGGATCGTTTACCCGCCTCGCTGCTGCCTGAAACGCTCCATCCCAGCCAACGGAAAAAGGCGTAAAGAATGATCATAGATCGAAGGGATCGACAGTGTCGGCCACTGCAACGCAGAAAACGATCCTCAGGAAGCTGAGCGAACTTTATCCAAATCCAAAACCGGAATTGCATTTTTCCAACCCGTATGAAACGCTGATCGCCGTGATGCTGTCGGCGCAAAGTACGGACGTGCAGGTAAACAAGGCTACGCCCGCGCTGTTTGAACGTTACCCGACCGTGGAGGCACTTGCCGCCGCCCGTGTGGAGGATGTTTTTCCGATTGTGAAGAGCTGCGGGTTTAAAAGCAAGGCAACCCACATCGTGGAAGCCTGCCGGTTGATTATGCAGAAACATGGCGGGCAGGTGCCGGGGAATATGGAAGCGCTAACAGCCCTGCCAGGAGTGGGACGCAAAACCGCGAACGTCGTGCTGGCCAATGCGTTCGGCGTACCAACCATTGCGGTGGATACGCACGTTTTCCGCGTCAGCAACCGAACGGGACTGGCGACCGCGAAAAACGTGGAGGAGACGGAACGGCAGTTGATGCGGGTGATTCCCCGCAAAGATTGGATCGACGCACACCATTGGCTGATCTTCCATGGCCGCCGGGTTTGCCACGCGCGCAACCCAGCCTGCGCTACCTGCGCATTACAGCCGGAATGCCGTTACTTACACGAACAAAGCCAGGGAAAATAAGCGATGGGCTATGATGATAGCCTATGAAACAGGAGGAACCTATGTCGTCTTTTGTGGATCGGGTTCGGATTACCGCCAAGGCGGGAAACGGCGGAAACGGATGCGTATCCTTTCATCGGGAGAAATTTGTGCAAAAC
This sequence comes from Bacillota bacterium, assembly GCA_023395615.1. Taxonomy (GTDB): domain Bacteria; phylum Bacillota; class Clostridia; order Christensenellales; family Aristaeellaceae; genus CAXXOK01. Next base: position 7,183 of record JAEWYP010000092.1, on the reverse strand, counting down.
GGTGGGCCGGACGGCGGAGACGGTGGTAACGGCGGTGACGTTGTGCTTCTGGCGGACGCTAATATGCATACGTTGCTGGATTTCCGTTTCGTCAGTAAATATCTGGCTGAGAATGGAACGGACGGAAGCGCAAGCCGTTGCCACGGTAAGAACGGTGCGGAACTGCTGATCAAAGTACCGGTCGGCACGGTTTTTTTCAGGGATGCGGATAACGCGGTGGTAGCGGACATGCACGAACCCGGACAGCGCAAAGTACTGCTGAAAGGCGGACGCGGTGGTTTTGGCAACGCACGCTTTGCAACGCCAACCCGCCAGGCACCAAATTTCGCCAAACCGGGCATCCGTACCGAGACAATGGTTTTCCGGCTGGAATTGAAAACCATTGCGGATGTAGGGCTGGTCGGTTTTCCGAACGTTGGAAAGAGCACGATTCTTTCGGCGCTGACTGCCGCGAAGCCGAAGATTGCTAATTACCATTTTACGACCCTGTCGCCTAACCTGGGAATCGCGCGCCATCGTGGCACCGAATTCGTGCTGGCGGATATTCCCGGGTTGGTGGAGGGCGCAAGCGAAGGCGTAGGGCTGGGACATGATTTTCTGCGGCATGTGGAGCGCACCCGCCTGCTCCTGCATGTGCTGGATGCCGCGGGCAGCGAAGGCCGGGACCCTATGCAGGACTTTGAGATTATCAACCGGGAACTGTCCGCCTACGGCGACACGGTGAACAAACCGCAGCTGGTGGTACTGAACAAGTGCGATCTGATTGCGGATGACGGTGAAATCGCAAAACTGGTTGCATCCTTTGCAAACCTTGGGTACAAGGCGTTCCCCGTAAGTGCTGCCGCATTAACCGGGTTTGATGCGCTGCTGGCGGAAATCGCCCGGCTGTTACCCACCCTGCCGCCGCAGCGAGTGTACGAGGAAGAACCTGTGGATGTGGAAATCCCCGTCGCGCCGTTTACAGTTCGCCGGGAAGGCTCTGTATTCGTAGTGGAAGGCGCGTCGATGCAGCGGCTGATCGACAGCGTAAACTTCGACGATGAAGACAGTTTGAACTGGTTCCACCGGATGCTGCGTGACCGGGGCGTGATCGAGGCACTGCGAGAAGCGGGCGCGGGCGAGGGTAGTACTGTACGCATCGACGATATGGAATTTGATTTTATTGATTAAATAAGAGGTGGATTATGAACAGTAAACAACGTGCTATGCTTCGCTCCATGGCGAATACGCTGGAAACCATCCTGTACATCGGCAAAGACGGTGTGACCGACGCGACCGTGAAGGAAGCCTACGACGCGCTGGAGGCAAGGGAACTGATTAAGTGCGCCGTGCAGAACAACAGCGAGCTTACCGCCAAAGAGGCGAGCGCACTTCTGAGCGAGCGCACGCATGCGGAAACCGTGCAGTGCATCGGGCGTCGCTTCGTGCTGTATCGGGAGAGCCGGGAGAAGAAAATTCAGCTGGATTAAGCGTAAGAAAAAACGAAACAAGGGAGGCGGCGGGGTGACGGAACCGATACTGGAAGCGTTACGCGCCATGCGGCCTCCTTTTGTGTTATATGAGGCGGACCTGCACCGAATGGTGGGGGAACGCCTGGAGGAGTGCGGGTATTCTTACCGGCACGAGGCGGCGCTTGCGGCGGGATGCCGGATTGATTATCTGGTGGGAGACGTCGGGATTGAGATTAAAAAGGGAAAACCCAGCCCCGCTGGTCTTGCGCGACAACTGATCAAATACGCCGATTGTGAAGGGATCCGCTGCCTGCTGGTGCTTACCTGGCGCAGCGTAGAATTGCCCGACACGATCCACGGCAAACCGGTTTACCCGCTGGCTATGTCTCAGCTGTGGGGGGTGAGCCTGCCGTGAACGAGCCGACCGCTCTGCCAACCTATCTGGCACTGAACGGTGCGGAAGCGCCTTCGGTGCGGATTTATGGCACAGTGAGTTACAATCGCAAGCGCGCTTGCTGGGTGGTGAAGGCCGAGCCCTGTGTAACGGAGCTTTGTAAACGACTGTTTCCGGGAACGGCTACCAGCCGGCGCGGCGAAGCGCGCTTTGCGGCGCATCGACGCATTATCGGGGATCTAAACTGGTTGATGCTTCGCTATCCTCTGGCGGTGAACCCGGCGGATGCGCAGCGCTGGAAGGATGCCCTGTACGAAGCGCGGGAGTATGTGCGCAAGCGCGACGCTGCGCTAACGGCACCTGTACGGGTTGCGCCGTCGCCCACGGTTTTTTCCGGAAAACTGACCGCCTTTCAGGAAGAAGGGCTTGCGTTTCTGCTCCGAACGGATCGCTGCCTGCTGGCTGATGAAATGGGACTTGGGAAAACCGTGGAAGCGCTGGCTATGCTGGCACAACTTGGCGCGTATCCGGCGCTGATTATTGCGCCCGCACACCTGATCCGCAACTGGGAAAACGAAATTGCGCGTTTCATCCACAGGCCGGACGGAAGCCCGATCACAGTGCATATTGTAAAAGGACTATCGTCATACGACCTGCCGCCGGCGGATATTTACCTGATGCACTATCTGTTGCTTCGCGGCTGGAAGAAGGCGTTGCCTGAACTGGGCGTACGAAACGTGATCTTTGATGAGATTCAGGAACTGCGCCATGCGGGTACCGAAAAGTATTCCGCCGCAAGCTTGCTGGCCGAGCAGGCCGAACGTGTTGTGGGATTAAGTGGAACGCCCATTTACAACCGGGGTGCGGAAATCTGGAATGTGGTGAATACCCTGGACTTTCATTTTCTGGGAGACTATGAGAGTTTCACCCGGGAATGGTGTTACGGGTACGGAAACGAAATCGTCGCCAAGCCCGAATTACTGGGAGATCATCTTCGCAGTGAAGGGATCATGCTGCGCCGTACCAAACAGGATGTGTTAAAGGATTTGCCGCCCAAACGCAGGCTGGTGATCACCATCGACAGTGACGACAGCCAGTACCGCAAACTGATGCAGCCTGTGGATGAGAAACTGCGCCAGCTAAAGCATGACGATACCCTGACCGCCTCGCAGAAAGCGATGCTTTCCATGGAGGTGGAGCAGGGCGAAAGACAGGCCACCGGGCTTGCCAAAGCGCCGTATGTAATTCAGTTTGTCCGCGCTCTGCTGGATGGCGGAGAAAAGGTGCTGCTGTTCGCCCACCACCATCAGGTGATGGACGCGTATCGCGACGAGCTGAAAACTTTCTCGCCCGCCTTTATCACGGGGCGGGAAACGATGGATCAGAAAGCGCGTTCGGTAGAGCGTTTTATGGAGGGCAGAACGGAGCTGTGCTGCGTATCTCTTCGCGCGGCGGCAGGGTTGAATCTGCAGCGGGCGACCTGTGTGGTCTTCGGGGAGCTGGACTGGTCACCAGCCGTGCACAGCCAGGCGGAGGATCGTGCACATCGCATGGGACAAACCGATTCCATCCTGTGCTACTATCTGGTGTCACGCAAGGGCAGCGATCAGGATGTGCAGGATGCGCTGGGACTAAAAGTGAGCCAGTTTGTGGCGTTGATGGGCGATCGGACCGATACGCAGGCGCAGTTGAACGAAAACGCACAATATGCAAGGGAATATGCCGAACGGCTTGTACAGCGCCTGTTAACGGATACGAAATAAGCGTCGATTCAGATGCTTTGGAAAGGAACCGAAATGCCGCTGGTAAACTACTGCCGAAAATGTAAGGCCGAGGTATCCAACGGAAGCGTATGCCCGCGGTGCGGAAGCAAACTGACGAAGGCGGGGGAGAGGCTTTCCTTTCATTATAAAAGAACACCGGTGACCGACTGGTTTTCCTGGAACGCAATGCTGCGCGTCGCGGTGCCGGTAATGGCGCTGGTAATGCTGACGGCGCTTCTGGCGGAGGCTTGCGCGGAGGGGGAAACAGGCGTTATTAATGTGCTCACTCAGGGCTTCTTTATGACAATCCTTCTTTTTTTCGGTGTTCTGTTGCTGCTCATGCTTTTTTTACTGCTATTACAGGGGCATGAAGACGTGCGCTATGCGCTGGATGCGAAAGGTGCGCGGGTTTCCACCTACATCAACCGGCCCAGTACGATCCGGCTGTACGCTCGGCTGATGAGCGCGCAACCTCCAACCTCCGCTCGGGAAGACGAACCCAACACTGTGGAGGGTGAAGTGTGCGTTCGACATACCGAATTACCCTGGGCGCAGATCCGACGTGCGCAGTACTGGCCGGAAACGCATACAATACTGCTGTACAGGCCAAGGTGGTGGCAGGCGATATGCATCCGTTGCGGCGCGGCTGATTATGGCGAAGCTGAAGCGTTCGTGCGAGCCAAACTGGAACATGGTCGAAAAAGGACAAGGAAGAGGCGCTGAAACCGATAAATGTTACATAAATATGAAATTTTCCTTGACAGGCTTCATATTCTACCCTACAATACAAATGGCAAAGGTTCAAACGCAATTGAGGCTTCAAATTGCCGGTGCTTGGAGGAAGAACGATGAAAAATCGCTTAATGCGCGCGCTTGCGCTGCTGATGACGCTTGCGCTGGTATTATCGGCGTGCGTGACCGCTATGGCGACCACCTATCCGTATGATACAAAGTCGGGCGAGAGCGTGAAACTGCGCAAATCTGCCAACTCAACATCGGTTGTGCTTGCCAATATCAGTGCCGGGGATACGGTCACTGTACTTGGGAAGACAGATAAGTATTATAAAATCACCTATAACGGTAAAACCGGTTATGCGATGATTGAATATATCGACGGCGCGGCGGAAATAGCCCCTTCCGTAACACCTGAACCCCTGACAGGCATCGATAAATATCCATACGATACCGTCACCACGACGCGCGTGAAGTTGCGTAAAACAGCCGACGCGAACGCGACCGTTCTTGTTGTGATCCCCGAGAATAAAATGATTACGGTTTACGAAGTAAAGTCCAATGGCTTTGCCAAGGTAAAGTATAATGGCAAAACCGGCTTTGTGATGACCGATTTTATCGTGCTTGCGAATATCCCAACGCCTACGCCGTTACCGACTGTTACGGCAAATGCGAATGCAGCAAAGTATACAGCGCTGTCTACAGGTTCTGCCGGGTCGCAGGTGCGCGCTTTGCAGGAAGCGCTTACCGAGCTGGGGTATTACACTGGCACGGTGGATTCTAAATATGGCAAGGGAACCGCGACTGCGGTCACTGCGTTCCAGAAGAAGAACGGCCTGACGCAGGATGGTAAGGCCAGCCAGGAGCTTCAACTTTTTCTTTACGAAGGCAAGCCGAAAAACCCGAAAGGGTATCGTAAAGTGATTAAGACGGTGCCGATGGTTTCCGGCATCACGATTCAGTCCGGTAATACAGGCGAAGCTGTGGAAAACATGCAGAAACGCCTTCAGGAGCTGGGATATTACACAGACACTATTAACGGAAGCTGCGATAAAGCGACTGTTACCGCGATTAAAGACTTCCAGAAAAAGATGAACCTTACGGCGGACGGGATTGCGACCAGCGATGTGCTGGATATCTTGTACGGCGCACTCGCGGTTCCCGCTTCCGCTGTTGTTACCCCCACGCCCACGCCCACTGTTGCGCCGCCGACTACAACGGTAAAAAAGGGTGATAAGGGCGATGACGTTAAGAAGGTTCAACAGCGGCTGGCTGATCTTGGTTATTATTCCGGGTCTGTCAGCGGTAAGTTTGACGACGCAACAGAAACCGCAGTAAAAGCGTTCCAGAAGAAAAATAAGCTCTCACAGGATGGCGTTTGCGGCGCGCAGACTCGAACGGTACTTTTTGGCATCAACCCAATTTACGCTGTGGCAACAACGACCCCCGCAGCGGATGCGACATCGACTCCCGTGGTGATTACACAGGATACTACCGTTACAATTCAGTCCGGTTCCCGTGGCGCGGCGGTATTAGCTTTGCAAAAACGACTGGTTGAGTTGAAATATTACTCCTCACGGTTAGATGGCGTATATCTGGAAGATGATATTCAGGCGGTGCGTTCTTTTCAGAAAAACAACAACTTAACTGTTGACGGCAAGGCCGGATACCAGACTCAGTCCGTACTGTACAGCGCAACCGCCGTAACAGGAGACATGGGTACCACAACGCTCAGCGCCACCGTACGCTATGGCGATACGGGCACAAACGTTACTACGCTCCAAAACAGGCTGATCGAACTGGGATACCTGACCGGCACGGCAGATGGAAAGTTTGGCGTGGCGACGCGCACGGCGCTGGTGGCGTTCCAGAAAGCCAACAACCTTGTACGCGACGGCGTGGCGGGAACAACGACTCAGAACACTCTGTTTGCCAACACGGCAATCAAGAACACTGTGAGCACGACGAGCACGCTTAAGCAGGGTACGATCAGCGACGATGTTAAAGATATGCAGGCACGCCTGATTACCCTGGGCTTCCTGACCGGTACCGCGGATGGCAACTTCGGTGCAAAAACGGCGCTGGCGTTGATCGCATTCCAGAATGCCAACGGTCTCACGGCGGATGGTATCGCCGGCACGAAGACCCTACAGAAGCTTAACAGTCTTTCAGCGGTCAGCGCGAACGGAACCACAACCAGCGTGTCCAGTTCCACCTCACCCACGCTGAACGGAACACCCGATGCAGCCAGTGTACGGTATGCGAACTGGTATACCGAAGTAAAAGCGCGCTGCAAGCTGTATCCTTACGCTACGGTCTACGACTTTACTACGGGGCTGAGCTGGAAAGTGCATATGTTCAGCCTTGGTGCGCATGCAGATGCGGAACCGCTTACGGCGGAAGATACCGCCAACATGGAAAAAGCTTTCGGCGGGATTAATACATGGAACCCCAAAGCTGTGTGGGTAGTATTCAGCGACGGGCGTATCTATATGGCGTCTACACATGATATGCCCCATGAAGTGCAGCATATTACCAACAACAACTTCCCGGGCCACCTGTGCATCCACTTCCCGCGAACGGCGGCGCAAGTAGCGGCCATCGGCCCGTACGCGACTTCTCACCAGAAAGCCATCGACCTGGGGTGGGCAGCAACGCTTGCTATGGCCAGTAAATAACGGGCACAAAATAACCGCCTCCGATACGCTAACGGCGTCGGGGGCGGTTTTATAATACGGTTAAACGAACCTCATATTGCTCATTTCCTCAACCTTGATATGTTATAAATTCGCAACCATCAGTGTTTTCTCAATCAGACGGTCGGGCTTCAGCTGTAATTTGGC
>JAEWYP010000057.1 GCA_023395615.1 Bacillota bacterium | reverse complement strand
TCAGGGTACTTTGATGAGCATGGTTTTCTGCTCGTCCATTTCCACTTCCAGCAGCTTGTCCTTTTCCAGCGCCTTCAGCACGTCGCTGAAACGCTTGTAGCCCAGCGCACGCTCGGAAAAATCCGGGTAGGCGGCCTGAATGTCGGCTTTGAGGATGCTGGGGTTGATGCGGTCGAAGCCGCCGTCCTTGTAGCGCTGAAGCTGGTCGCGGAACGCGTCCTTCCAGTTGTCCTTGGTGATCTGGGGGGCGGCGGTTTCCTTGGCGGGCTGGCCCAGCGACACCATCACGTTGAAGTTATCGTTGCGGATGCGCAGGTTGCCGTATTTGTGAGCCAGCTTGTCCAGCAGTTTCAGGAACGTGGTGCAGCCGAACGCTTTTTCGTTAAAATCCGGGCGCAGGCGCAACAGGATGCCTTTTAACTCACTGGCGTACAGCTCGTCCTGATCGGTCTGCTCGTCCAGAATGCTTTCGATCAGCTTGTTCAGTTCCTGCTCGTCCAGCGGCTCCTTATCGGTGGCCGGGGCCTTCTTTTTATCCTCGGGCTTGCTGCGGGTACGAACGCCCACGTTTTCCAAAAATTGAAACTCGTTGCAGGCGTTGATGAAAATGGTGCTGGCGGCTTCGCTGCGGCTGATGCCCAGTACAAACTTGCCCATGCTTTTCAGCCGCCCGACCAGCGGCGTGTAGTCGCTGTCACCGGACACGATGCAAAAGCTGTTGATCAGCGGATTGGTATAAGCCACTTCCAGCGCGTCGATCACCAGCAAAATATCGGCGTTGTTTTTCTGGCTGATGCCGTAACGTAAACTGGGCACGACCGTGAAAGTGTTGCTGAGCAGCACTTCCTTCAGGTCGCTGTACTGGTCGGTATAGCCGTATACCTTGCCCAGCAGAATATCGCCGCGAATCTTGACCTTTTCCAGCACGCTTAACAGCGTGGACACTTTCGCGCCGCAGTTTTCCAGGTCTACGAAAAGGGCGAATTTGGATGTTTCCAGAGAATATCTCTTCTTTCTATGTTGAATCGGTCAGGAATGGGAAAAGGCGCCTGTGCGCCTGTGTTAAATGCGGAAGGTGAATTTGTCGCCGCGAATCCACTGCCGGCTGGTGTGCAGGGGGCGGTCGTACTGGTCGTACACCGTCTCGTCCAGCAATAACAGCGCTTCGCCGGTGGCCGTGGCCAGGTAGCGGCTGACCGCGGGGGTGGCGTGCCCCAGTGAAATATCGTGCGCGGCGCGGCTGGGGAGCAGCCCGTGCGCGCGTAACATCGAATACAGTGAGCCGGTTTGAGACTCCTGCTCCACAAAATCACAGGTGACGGGAAATCGGTTATATTCAAGCATCACCGGCTCGTCATCGCACAGACGCAGGCGGCACAGCTCAATCACTTCCGCGTCCTCTGGCACCTGCAGGCGGGCCACGTCTTCCGGGCGGGCAGGTTCCCGGCGACAGTCCACGATACGGCTGGAAGCCTTGCGGCCCATATCCCGGCAGGCATCGGTAAAGCTTGTGATATGCTGCAGGTCCCGTGTCAGCCGTGCGTCCGCCACAAAGGTACCCTTCCCCTGACGGCGCACCAGCAGCCCTTCCTGCACCAGATCCAGCATGGCTTTCCGCACGGTAACGCGGCTTACGCCATACGTATCGCACAGGGCCTGTTCGCTGGGGATTCGCGCGCCGGCGGCATACCGGCCCGAAACGATGTCGTTTTTCAGCCGCCGCATCAGCTGCTGATACAGCGGGTTTTGGGTTCCTTTTTCCAACTGCGCATCCGGCATAGGCTCACCTCCCGGCAATCATAGACAGTATAACGTAAAAGTGAAAAAACGGCAAGCATTGGAAGCAGGAAGGGCGGGTGAAACCGCCGGGTTGGAGGACGGATTATATCCTTCCTCCACTTTCTTTTAGAGCGCCCAGTGGGCGCGGGGCAGGAGGGCCATGCCTGCGGGCATGGGCAGGGGCTTTCCGCTCGCCCCTGCATCCTTCGGGGCATGCGATAGAGATAGGGGGCGAAAGGCTTCCTCTGGGAGTACTGGAATGTCGTCCGCCGCTACCTACGGTAGCGCGACCGACGATCCAGTCCATCCTGCGAGGGAGTCTTTCGCCCCCCATAGCAACAATGTGCATGCGGAGAAAAACGGGGGATACGGGAAAGGAATCGGTCGATTATACAGCAGCAATATGCATGCTGAGGATAAATAGAGGAATATGAAACGTTACTTTACAATTCGGCAGTAACAATGTGCATGTGAAAGAAAAACGGGGAAGCGAGAGACTGAGCTACAATATATCCACATATTATCCCTGAAAGCATTGTCGGGATATTATTTTGCTGATTACTTCCCATGGTTTTACAGCCGTGCTGGTCCGTAATTTTTACCCATCGCCTGAATACCAGCAGGCGGGGCGCGGCAGGGGCCGCTCGATGGATGGACGGGCTTGTCGGTCGCGCTACCGAAGGTAGCAGCGGACGACTATCCCGTACTCCGAGAGCGACCCCTGCCGCGTAGCCCGCCGTGTAGAAAGGCGATTCCGAAGGATGCAGGGGCGAGCGGAAAGCCCCTGCCCATACCCGCAGGTATGGTCCCCCTGTGCTCGCACCCGCAGGTGCGATACCTCGCGCTTCGTGCACCTTTAGGTGCGAAACCCCGACGCCCCTAGGGCGCATAAAAAGAAAAGTGGAGGAAGAACTTTCATTCTTCCTCCAATATCAGGCGTTTCACCGCCTACTCTACAATGGATACCAGAATGTCGGTCGCGTTGGCGAACCGGTAGAGGTCGTCAATGACCCCGGCGGGAGCTTCCAGCATGATGGGGGCCAGCTTCAGCGCCAGCGTTGGCAACAGGCGCGCTTTATAATCATCCAGGAACGTTTCGTTCAGGTTGAAGAAATCGTTTTGCGGGTAACTGCCCTCCACAAACACGCTCTTGTCCACAGTGGACAGCTTGCCGTTAAAATGCAGGGACAGCGCGGGCTTTTGTGTCTGGGGATGAATCCAGTCCAGATTCAAATTAAGCGTGTAAGGCTTTTCAGCTGCGTCACGCGACCAGTTAAAAGTAAATTGTACAGGGGACAACGGGGTGCTTAGCGCGCTGCCGGTGGCGGCGAGGGTGAGGTTGCCGTTGCCGCTTAAATCGCCGGTGCGGGGCAGGCCCTGACCATCAGCGGTAAAGCGGATGGTCTCGGCGCCGTCAGTCGCCAGTGCCAGCGCGGCGCTCAGGGTGGCGCCGGTCGCGGCGGTGGGGTCCCAGCGGTAATCGAAGGTCAGGGTATAGCCCTCGGCGGTCGGCAGGGTGAGGGTGAACGCCGTGATCCCGCCCGCGGTCGTCTTGTGGAAAACCTGCGTGTCCCCGAACGCCATGGTAATTTCATCCGGGGTTTCGGTCACGGTCATGCCCTGCGCGTCCGGGTCGAGGTTGTCCAGCTCGTTTTCCAGCGCGCCCAGTATCTCCAGCGTCGCGTCGCTGGCGTAAGCGTCGGTCAGCAGGCAGGTGAAGAAGAAATAGGCGCGGCTCAGGTCGGTATCATCGTTTACGATCAGGTCGAGGTTCTCGCAAAGCTCGTACAGGTCTTCGTAGGGGATGGTGTAGGTCAGCGTGCCGTTTACCGCGCTGTTGGCGACAACGATGGACGTGGGGCCGTCCGCACCACCAATGACGGCGATAGAAGGATCGGTGTCGGCGGGCTGGGCGCTGTCGGCGGCAACATTCGCGGAATCGGCTGCACTGCCGCCAGACACATCCGCAGTGCTGTCATCGGCGGTAACGTTGGCGGAGTCGTCGGTGCTGTCGGCGGAATCATCCGCAACTGCGCTGTCATCGGCGGCTTGCGAATCGTCGTCGGAGGAAACATCCGATTGCGAATCGGCCGCGGGCGCGCTGTCCCCGTTCAGGGCAGCCTGCCGGGCGCTTGCCAGCAGTTCGGCGACGGGCGTATAGTAACTGTCGCCGATCCACCAGGCCGCGTCGGGATACAGCAGCAGCGCCAGATACTGTGTGGGCAGTTCCATGTAGTAATACGGTTTCAGCATAAACTCCAGAAAATTGTGCATCTGGAAAAAGATCGGCTCGTTGTTCAGCACCGGAGAGATCAGATACCGGTAGCTGTGATACCCGTCGAGCACAAAGGGAATCTGATCCTTGCCGTTCAGCTGCAGCGCGCCTTTCAGGTAGGTGCGGCTGTCCGGCGTAAACAGGGCCAGAATATCCGTGGAACCGCGCAGACGGAGCTTGTTAAGGAAGGTTTCCCAGTCGGCCAGGTGTGCGGCGCTCACGGGAAACCCGTCCGCGTGCAGCGAAAGGCCCAGCGAAAAATCGGCGTGCGTTACCTCGCCGTCGGGCAGGTACGTGTCGTCCGCCCCGGCAGACGCAAGCGGCGCAAGCAGGCACAGCGTAAGCGCAAGCGCGCAAAGGCGGCTGAACAGTCGATGCTTCATGGGAGACCTCCTTTGTCCGTAAAGGATGCGCATAAGGGAAACGGAGTGGGGGAAAACGAAAAAGCCTCCGTCTCCCATCCAACGCAGCAGGCCGAAAAAAACGTCCCGTTCCGGCAGGAAAATCAGTCGATCTTGGAACGGTGCACGGCGCGCGCGCGCTCCTCGTGGCTCAATTCGCGCTTGCGCATGCGCAGGTTCTGGGGTGTAACCTCCAGCAGTTCGTCGTCGTCGATAAACTCCAGACACTCTTCCAGCGTCATGGGGTGCACGCCCACCAGCTTCAGGCTGTCCTCGCTGGCGCTGGCGTTGCGCATATTGGTTACGTGCTTTTGCTTGCAAACGTTCACCACCAGATCGTCCGGGCGGGCGTTCTGGCCGCAGATCATGCCCTTGTACACCTGCGTCTGCGCGGTGATAAACAGCGTGCCACGCTCCTGCGTGTTAAACAGGCCGTAGCTGGTGGCCTCGCCCGATTCAAAGCAGACCAGCGCGCCCACGCTGCGGTGGGGGATATCGCCCTTGACCGGCTCGTACTTTTCGTAAACGGCACTCATAATGCCCTCGCCGCGCGTGTCGGTCATAAACTCACTGCGATAGCCGAACAGCCCGCGGGACGGAATGAGGAACTCCAGACGGACCCGGTTGAGGCCGTGCATGCTTTCCAGCGTGCCGCGGCGACGGCCGATTTTTTCGATGACCGCGCCCGCGTAGGCCTGAGGCACGTCTGCCACCATCCGCTCGATCGGCTCGCACTTTTTGCCGTCGATTTCGCGGTAGATCACCTGCGGTTTGCTCACCTGAAACTCGTACCCCTGACGGCGCATGTTTTCGATCAGGATGCTCAGGTGCAGCTCGCCGCGACCGCGTACCTCAAAGGAATCGGGGCTGTCGGTTTCGTTCACGCGCAGGCTTACGTCGGTTTGCAGTTCCTTAAACAAACGCGCGCGCAGGTGGCGGCTGGTTACGTAGGTGCCTTCGCGCCCGGCGAACGGGCTGTTATTCACGCTGAAGGTCATGGTGACGGTCGGTTCGGTGATGCTGACGAACGGCAGGGCTTCCACCGCCGTGGGGTCGCACACGGTATCGCCGATAGAGATGTCCTCCAGACCGCTCATAGCCACGATATCGCCCATGGAGGCGGAATCGGTGGGCAGGCGTTTCAGGCCGTCGAAGGTAAACAGGCTGGTAAGGCGCAGCGGCTGGCTGACCGCGCCGGTGTCGAAGTTGGTTTTCACCACGTTCATGTTGGTAAGCAGCGTGCCGCGGTTGATGCGGCCGATGCCGATGCGGCCCACGTAATCGTTGTAGTCGATGGTGGAAATCAGCACCTGCGCGGGGCCTTCCATATCGCCCTCCGGCGCGGGGATGTAGGTGAGGATGGTGTCAAACAGCGGGCGCAGGTCTGTGCCCGGGGTGGACAAGTCGAGGGTGGCGGTACCTTCGCGGGCGGAAGCGTACACAATAGGGCGATCCAGCGCCGTCTCGTCCGCGCCCAGCTCGATAAACAGGTCCAGCACCTCATCCACCACTTCGTCGCAGCGGGCGTCCGGACGATCGATCTTGTTGATCACCACGATCACGGGCAGCTTCAGGTTAAGCGCCTTGCGCAGCACGAAGCGGGTCTGCGGCATGGGGCCTTCAAAGCTGTCCACCAGCAGCAGCACCCCGTCCACCATCTTGAGCACCCGCTCCACCTCGCCGCCGAAATCGGCGTGGCCCGGCGTATCCACAATGTTGATTTTGGTGCCCGAATAATGCACGGCGGTGTTTTTAGCCAAAATAGTAATGCCGCGTTCGCGCTCGATGGCGTTGGAATCCATCACGCGGTCGGCCACCTGTTGGTTTTCGCGGAAAACGCCGCCCTGCTTGAGCATTTCGTCCACCAGGGTCGTCTTGCCGTGGTCAACGTGGGCAATAATGGCAATGTTACGAATATCGTTACGAATCATAGGGATTCTATCATCCTTTCTAAATGAGGGAAAAATACCGGCTTACTCGTAGGTGACGCGGGAGGCGGTTTCCGCCAGCGCCAGCCCCGGGTTGTTCTCCAGCGCCAGCCGGATGGACCATTCGTTTTCAAACAGCAGTACGTCGCGCCCGCCGCCGTCCACCGCGCGCCCGCTGGTGGAGGTTAGCTTTAACCGGTCGGGAGGCAGCGACGAGGTGGTAATCCAGCGCACAAAACGGAAGGACAGCGTATCCATCAGCATTCGTACGCCGTATTCCGTTTGCAGCCGGTGGGTCAGCACATCAAACTGCAACATACCCACCACGCCCACCAGCAACTCTTCAAAGCCGGTTTCCGTGCGGGTGAAAAGCTGGATCGCGCCCTCCTCGGCCAACTGGGTCACGCCTTTTAAAAACTGTTTGCGCTTCATGCTGTCCTCGGCGCGCACGCGGGCGAAAAATTCCGGCGCGAAGATGGGGATGGAGCCGAACCGCAGGCGCGGGCCGTCGGTGAGGGTATCGCCCAAATGGAAGCATCCGGGGTCGAACAACCCCACGATGTCGCCGGGGTAGGCGGTTTCCACCGCCTCGCGCTCGTTGGCCATAAACTGCTGGGGCTGCTTCAGCTGGATCAGCTTATCGTCCCCGCTCAGCCACACGGTCATGTCCTTTTTAAACTCGCCGGACACCACGCGGATAAAAGCCAGTCGGTCGCGGTGCGCCGGGTTCATGTTCGCCTGAATCTTAAACACAAAGCCGCTGAAAAAATCGGCGTCGGGGGGCACGGGCCCCTGGTCGCTCTCGCGGGGCAACGGCGGGGGCGTGATGTCCAGAAAAGCGTCCAGAAAGGGTTCCACGCCAAAGTTGGTAATGGCGGAACCGAAAAACATCGGGGTGAGGCGGCCGTTCAGCACCGCTTCTTTATCGAAGGGGTCGCCCGCCACGTCCAGCAGTTCAATTTCGTTTCGCAAACGGGTAAGGTAATGGCCCGCCACACGCTTTTCCGTGTCGGCGTGGGCCAGCGGCACCTGCGTTTCCTGCGCCATGCTGGCGCCGTGGTTGCCGCCGCTGTACAGGTTAATCATCCCGGTCTGGCGGATGTATACGCCCTGAAAATCGCCGTCCACGCCGATGGGCCAGTTCATCGGGCAGGTGCGGATGCCCAGCACGTTTTCAATCTCCTCCATCAGCGCGAAGGGGTCCCGGGCGGCGCGGTCCATCTTGTTGACGAACGTAAAAATGGGGATGCCGCGCATCCGGCAAACCTTAAACAGTTTAATGGTCTGCGCTTCCACGCCCTTGGCCGCGTCAATCAGCATTACCGCCGCGTCGGCCGCCACCAGCACGCGGTAGGTATCCTCGCTGAAGTCCTGATGGCCCGGGGTGTCCAAAATGTTTATGCGGAAGCCGTCGTACTCAAACTGCATGGCGCTGGTCGTTACGCTGATGCCGCGCTGCTTTTCGATATCCATCCAGTCGCTGGTGGCGTGGCGCTCGGCCTTGCGGGCCTTTACGCTGCCCGCCTGCCGGATGGCGCCGCCGTAAAGCAGCAGTTTCTCGGTCAGGGTGGTTTTACCCGCGTCCGGGTGGCTGATAATGGCGAACGTCCGGCGTTTCTCGATCTGCGGTTGAAACGCGTCGGTGGTGGGGAGCTGGGTCATTCGTTCGGGGCCTCCGCTTCGGTCGTTTGGGGGTTAGGTGTTCAAACAAAATATTGTACAATGCCGAAAGGCAATGTGTCAAGCG
>JAEWYP010000018.1 GCA_023395615.1 Bacillota bacterium | reverse complement strand
TATCCCGCATGGTGACGGTACCGGTCGCCGCGTCCACGCCGGCGTTGGCGGGCACGGTGCCCGGCTGAAGCGTGCCGTCCGCGTTCACGGTAAAGGTGACGCTTTCGCTGACCGCGTAGCCGTTGGGCGCGGTGGTTTCGGTCAGGGTGTAGGTATGCCCCGCTTCCAGTTCGCCCGTGATGATGTGCGGGGTCTCGCCGCTTACCCATGTCCAGCTCTTCGTGCTGTCGGCATGGTCGGTAAGCGTCAGGCGCGCGCCCGGCAGTTCCTCCCCGCCCGTAATCCCCTTCTTGGAGAAGGTAACCACGGTGGGCGCGTTCGTGATCTGATTGATTAGCGTGGAGCCCTCCACGGACTGCGACATCGGTGCGGAAACCACATAGCCTGCCACCGCGCGTTCCCTGACCGTGTAGGCGATGGGATCGCCCGACTGGGTACGGGTGGGGTAACGATGGTTCACGCTGATCGCGGCGTTGCCCGGGAAAGCTATTGATGTTTCGCCCGCGGGGAGGGTTACGCTTTCAATAGGCGTATCGTCGCCGTTTCTGTACAGGTCAAAGGTAACGTCTTTCGGCGCGCTGTCTTCCGCCCAGTTCTTTTGTACAACAATCTCCTGATACGGAATCGGTTCGTCGAACAGCACATAGATCGTGCCGCTGGGGTCGCTGCCTGCCGTAAACGTAACGGGCGAAGCGGTCTGATACCCCGCGGGGGTGACGGTTTCCTTTATAATATAGGTTTTACCCTGCTGCAGTTTGGAGGCGTCCAGCTCATAAGCCGTATGGTCCGCCGTTGAAGCGATCACCTGCAGCGGCGTATTCTGATCTTCCAGCGCATACAGGGTCAGTTCCGCGCCGGTCACGAAATGATCGGCATACAATCCGTTCAGTTCGTCCGCCGTTGCGGTCTCCACGTTCACATTCAGCTTAGCCACCTTCAGGGTGATGCTCTCGTCCACGACGTCAATCGTGTGATCCTCGCAAGGCGTGACATACAGGTCGCGATCGGTATAAACGGAGCCGTTACTCCCGTCAATCCGGAAACGCACCGGGGCAGCCGTAAGGTAACCGGCAGGCGTAACCGTTTCAACCAGTTCGTAAACCGTATCCGTTTTCAGGCCGAGCTGCGTCCAGTCGCTGGTGATTGCGCTTCCGGCGAGCACGTAGGTCTCGGCAGGGTCGGAAACGCCGGTGATTTTAAACGCGGCTCCGGCCAGGGCAGCGCCGTTGCCGTCCGTGTGTTTGGTCACACGCACGATGGTTTGGTTGTTGCGCAGGAAATATTCGTTGTTTTCTCCGGCCTGTGACGAAGCCCAGAAACCCGCCGCGTTCGTAGAGCCGGATTCTCTGGCCGAATAGGTAATCGGCTGTCCGTCCTCCGTATGGGTGGGCAGGCCGGTAAACGTAGCCGTCCACGGGGCGCTTTCATACGCTGCAGACGCAGTTTTCGCAGTGCCGTTCAATTCTACGGTTGTATCCGGTACATCCGTCGGCGCGGAACCGTTTACGCTGCTCATCAGCTGCACGGTTACGGTCGCGCCCTCCGGCGCAGGGATCGCGGCAATTCCATCCGCGGCCAGCCATTGCTTCGCTACGGTCAGTTGCGTTAACGCGCGGGTGTTGCTCACCAGCACATACTGGCTCCCATCGCTGTTAACTACCGTGGTTCCAACAACGGACTGATAACCGGTTGTCTGCAATTCCCGAACGGAGTAGGTATAGGCTTCGAATGCGCCGCTCTCGGTCACAGTGCCCGCAGGCAGGCCGTTCCATACGGCTCTGTATTTCGGGCTGGTCGTGCTGGCAAGCAAAGCGGTTTCCCCGGGCACATCCTCCGCCGCGCTCATGGAGGCTGTTTTACGGGTCAGCTGCACGGTAACCGTGCGGTTCACGCTGCCGGTAACATCCGTATCCCCGTTCAGCCATTGTTTGTCAACCGTCAGCACGGTGGCTTTCAGTCGGTTTTCAATATCGGCGGTCAGTGTGTTCCCGCTGGCGGTTACAGCCGTATACGAAGCCGTAAATCCATCCACAGCCGACTCCGCCACCCGATACGTATAGGGCGTTCCGTCGGGGTCATATTGAGGAAGCGATTCGAAGGTATATCCAAGGTTGGCCGAGTCCGCCGCAAAGACACGGGTCGGGTCGGCGCTATAAACACTGTCGTTCTGATACAGGGTTACCGTAAACGCCGGCCAATGCCCGGTATAGGAATTGCCGGCCTGATCCAGCCAGCTCTTCGCGCCGGCTAGGCGCACGGTCTTCTGGGTATTCGTAACGGTCGCCCGCAGCAAGCCCGGCGTGCTGTTATCATAGGTTATCCCGGTTGTAAAGCCGGCAGCGGCATTGCCGGCCATGCTCTCCGCAACCGTATAGTGGTAAGCGTCTCCCGTGAGCGGATCCGTTTTGGGCAAACCACTCCACGTCCAGGTATAATCCGCGCGGGATACGTTCCCCGCGGGAATTGTCCTGCCGGCAAACTCTGCCCCGTTTTGCAGCAGCGTAACCGTGATTGCCGGCACGTTGACGAGGCTGATATTCGACAGCACCCAGTTTTTCTGCACCGTAAGCGCCACGGTATCCAGCTTGTTGGTAAGCACAAAGGGATTGGCCTGCGAACCGTCTCCGGTCGTCGTAGCCAGCGTGTAGCCTGTTGATCCGGATTCCTGAACCGAGTACGTGTACGCGGCATATTTCCCGTCGGCGCCGTACACGCCTTCCGGCAAGCCGGAGAAAGTGTAGGTATAGTTGCTCTCGTTGGTCGGGAACGTATGGCTGCTCACCGGCTGGCTGTCCACGCCGTTATACAGGGAAATGGTCACAGCGGGGCGCGTGAGGGCGGCGGGGTAAGCGTACCCGTTGTCGTTCCAGCGCTTCGTTACGATGATGGAAGTGCTTTTTTGCGTATTGATCAGGTTCGTTCCGGAGAAGGCTGTTGTAAACCCGTCAACAGCGGTTTCCTGAATCGAATAGACATACGGGATACCGTCCGGATCGTACTTAGGCAGGCTGGTAAACGTGTAGGCATAATCCGCAGCGGCGCCGTTCAGCGCGGCGGGGAAATCCCGATGGGCATACGCGCTGTTATTGCGGAGAAGCGTAACGCGGATGGAAGGCCGATACCCTGTATAGGCGGTTCCATCGGGCTTTTTCCATGTTTTCTGTCCGCTTACGCTGGTGACGACCAGCTTGTTGGTAAAGGCGTTTCCGTTCTGCGTTACGGTATACCCCTGCTGGACCGTCTCCCTTACCGTATAAGAAATCAAAGCACCCTGTGCGTTGTATTTTGGCAGCTCCGTAAAGCTGACGTTATAGGCGCTCTGGGCGGAGCCCCTGGGCACGCTGATGGTTTGAACCGGCGTATCTCCCTGCGCGGGGTTCGCGTGATCGTACAGGGAATAGGTCACCGCCGGGAGCGTCGGGGTTTCCGATGCGCCGCTGAAGTCCCAGGATTTCGTGACCGCTACCTGTACCGTTGGAATCTTCCGGTTGACGACTTCGATATCCCCGCTCTTTACGTTTGCGTCGGAATAGCTCACGGTGTAAGCACCGGTCGTATCCGATCCGTTCACGGTGGTCACGGCGGTGCCGTTCACAGCGGTTTCCTTTACGGAATAGGTGTAGCTGGTGCTAAGCTTTGGCCAGGTATGGCTCCAGCTTCCGTTTTCCGGCAGAGTAACAGGATCGCCGAACGCTTCGGTCGCTCCGTTTTTATCGGTTCGGTACAGCTGCATCGTCGCCGCAAAATTCGCAGGTACGGGATTCAGCGTGTTACCGTTTTCGTCTTTCCATGTTTTGTTGGCGGTAACGTTTACGGTCAGATTCAGGCTCCCCATAAAATCGTCGCGATGCGATTCGGCCATATGGCTGTAAATATTCTCCGCGATCACCGTGCCGTTGAAGGTTCCGCCATTCGGGGAGATCACGACTTTCGCGTTGGGCGCTAAAATCGCCGCCTTGCAAGACTGCACATTGACGACCATCGAAGAGCTGCAATTGTAAAAATTCCACAGCACCCGGTTGCTGCCCCAGGAGGTTGTTTCGCTTAATGTGGTTTCCACGCCGTTAATATAGGTATGAATGCGTACAGGCATCGTAACGCTTGATGCGCCTGCGCAGTTCACGTTAAAAACCATGGTGCCCGATCCGGAGGTAAAGCCGGTCAGGTTGACGTCCGCGCCGCTTAGATCGCTGATTTCGGAAGCCGTAGCGGAAATAAAATCGGTAGCGCCCGCCGTGCTTAACGCGATCGTCGGCCTACTGTTGGAATCAATTGTCTTCGCATCGGCAAACGTGCGGTTGCTTTTTCCCGACAATGACCCGGAAAGATCGCTCGCGCTGGTGCGCACCGCCCCAATATCGATAAAGGGCAACGTGGCGGTATTGGCATCCTGATAGATGTTTTTCGGCGTATCGATCTTGGTGCCATTGACCGTAAAGGAATTGCCGTTATCCGCATAACCGATGGTATTGGCAGTTCCCAGCGCCAGAACATGTTTGGTGCTGGAGCCGCTGTTGGTGGATACCGTTTTATAATTTTGAATATAGCTCAGTTCATCCGTCAGGTTATGCGTGCCAAAGGCTGTGGTCGCATACAGATTGGCGGTCAGGATATTGCCGTTGGTATGCACGCCGATATCGACCGAGTTAAAACCGACCAGGTGAAAATTGCCCGCGATGCCCAGCACACGGCTCAGGTAGTAATCGGTATTGGTGTAGGTCTGGCTGGCGTCTGAGATTACAGTGATCACGGGAACCGTCGTATTGGTTTCCACCGCGATAATCATGATGGAGAAACTGCCCGTTTCAAAGGTGACGGTCTGCAGCGCCTGGCTGCCGTCCGTCGTATAGTCCGAGGGGATCTCCACGGGGGCAACGCTGCCATTGGTATCCTCAACATGCAGCACTTTTACATCGGTCGGGTTCTGCTCGGCGGCGGTAACCTGCTTGTAAGTAAGCGCCACGTTCACCGTGCCGTCCTGCGGCTCATACTCCTCCCCGTTCACCTCAAAATGAATATCATAGGCCTGATAGGTATACTCTTTGGCCTGCGTTACCACGGTGCCCGGGACGGGGGTTACCGTCGGCTCGGGCGATACGGAAGGATCAGGCTGGGTCAGGTTGTCGGCATAAGCCGTAAGCTGGTCGGTCATTTCCACAGGCTTTACCACAAGCTGCGCGCCATCCGGCACCGCGTCAGGCCGGCTTAACGTAGCGACCACGTAAAGCTGATCGTCCTCATAGGTATATACCGTCCGCCCCGGCAGGGTCACGGCCAGCCCGAAACGCAGTTCTCCGTTTTGTGTAAAGGTTGCCAGATCACCATCCGGCGACTGGGTAAAGTCATCCGCCTGCGCAGCGGCCCCGTCGGCCAGTACCCAGGCCTGGGAACCCTCATAAGCCGCGCCCTTAATAAGAACGTCATAACGCAACTGCATGGCGGACGTATCCACCGCTTCGCCATCCGCCGTAATCGCCGCCGATACGTTCAGCATGCGCTGCACACGGGTCTGGTCGAATCCCTGCTGCTGAAGCAGATCAGCAAACGTCTCCCATTCCCCGTCCGAAACGGTCGCTTCCAGTTGCGCGCCGTTCGGCAGCCGGGCCGGATCGGAAGGAGTCACGGTAATACGTACCGCATCATTTTCATAAACCAGTGCCTGGGTGGCCGTCTTTTCCAGCATCGCCACGCTGAAATGGTCAATGCCCGTTTCCGTGAAGTTCAGTTGAGCGCCCTCGTCTGTCTGGGTCAGAGAATCCACGGGGGTTATGCTGCCTGCTGTGAGCACCCGCGCTTCCGCGTTGCTGAAATCCGCATTCTTTAACAGCAGCGTATAAGAGACCGGTATATCCGCTGTGTTCAGCGTTTCGCCGTCTGCCGTAAACGCGGCGCCGACGTTCAAAATCTGT
The DNA here is from genome assembly GCA_023395615.1 of Bacillota bacterium. Classification (GTDB taxonomy): domain Bacteria; phylum Bacillota; class Clostridia; order Christensenellales; family Aristaeellaceae; genus CAXXOK01. The sequence continues at coordinate 11,929 of JAEWYP010000018.1, read as the reverse complement.
TTGGCGTCCGCCTCCGTATATCCTTCCGCCTGCAGGCCCTGCGCGAAATCAGCCCAACTCCCCCCGGTCACTGTGGCGTTCCACTGCGCGCCTTCCGGCAACAGAGATGCGTCCGTGACCGATGCGGTCAGGCGCACAGAATCGTCCTCGTAGAAATATTCAGCCGGTACCGCTGTGGGCAACGGAGTTTCCACAGACGAAGCCGTGGCAATGGTAAAGCTGCCGCCAGCCGCGATCTGGAACTCCGCGTGAAGCGTTTCGGCTGCCTCGTTCTCTTCAGGCGACTGCCACAGGGTATCCCCATCGCTTCCAAAAATCCGTACCGCGTTACGGGTCAGTTCGGGGTTGGTCACCGACAGGCTTACGCTTAACGGCTCCTCCGCCGAAATTTCCCCTTCCGGAACCCGGAAGCCGATGCGATATCCGACCAGCGCCTGATAAGCAGCATCCGGCGAAGTCGCATCAATCTGCTCGGTAAAGAATTCGGCACCGTCCGGCGGAAGCGCGCCGGTAACCGAGGCGTTCAGCGAAATATTATTATCTGAGTATGTATATGTGCCGGGTGTTTGCGAAACTTCCGGTGTTGCGGATGCTTCTGGAGTCGTCGATGCTTCCGGCGTTGCAGATTCTTCAGGGGTTACGGATTCTTCCGGCGCAGCCGTTTCTTCCGGCATAGCCGTTTCCTCCGGCGCAGCCGTTTCTTCCGGCATAGCCGTTTCCTCCGGCACAGCCGTTTCTTCCGGCACAGCCGTTTCTTCCGGCATAGCCGTTTCCTCCGGCGCAGCCGTTTCTTCCGGCATAGCCGTTTCCTCCGGCACAGCCGTTTCTTCCGGTACAGCCGTTTCTTCCGGCGCAGCCGTTTCTTCCGGCACAGCCGACTGGCTCACCAGCAACAGGGTATCCGTCTTGCTCAGCACCGCAGCGGTTTTCCAAACCCCGTCCGCTGTCGCGACAGGGAAAGTGTCGCTTAACTGCGTTTTGCTTCCAAAACGGATCGAAAAATTCCGGGAGGGTATAAACCCGTCTTTCGAAAGCCCGGTAGCATTGACCGTAAGACCGTCGGGGATCGCCAGCTTTTTACCGTTTGCCGTAAGCTTTACCTGATACAGGCGGAATTCTGCTCTGGAAGCCGCGTCTTTCCCAAATGCAGCGGTATAAGCGGAACGGGCAGCCCGTAACCGCTTGTCCGTTTTGACTCGTTTCACCGTGAAAACGGCGCCGGAAACAGATGGATCCTCAATGGAAAAGGTAATCTGATCCTCTTCGCTGTTCTGCGGCGTCGGCATGGGCGTAGGTTGCGTACTTGCGGACGGGGATACGGCAGGGGTTGCCGTCGCGGGGATCACAAGCTGCCACCCCGCGCTGTAATACTGCGTTTCCGCTACCGCAGTCGAAAAAAGGCTGCTGAAAAGCATCACAATGCTCACCAGCAGACCCAGTACATTTTTCATCGAGCGGACGTAACTGTTTCTCAATTTCTGCATATCTTTCTTCCCACTTTCCCGACTGCCCGGTGACGGACAGCCTGCATCCGTTCTTTATTTCAGTAACCAGTCATAAACTATGTTATTTACTAAATACCATAGTGCTAAAACCGCTTTTTATTATAGAGTACAAAATTTACCATGTCAAATATGTAACCGCCATGTAACCATTGTCTCACATGGCTTTGCGCGTATCAGACCTTCCCGGGAACAGCAACGGAAAGGTACTGTTTGCGGGGATATCTGGCTAAACATCCAGCCAGATCCTGCCCTCCAGTTTCTATTACCCAAACCACAGCTTAGCTAAACCACCAGACCCGACCATTTCCGTCCTATCGGTTTTTACGTATGCGGTTATCCTGATCATTCGTCCAACAGCAGCGAAAATCATCGCATTTTCGTAATATTTTCCATTTTATTCTTTTAATGTCATCTTTATGTAATTCCATGATCGGTCAGCAATCCCCCACCAGAACTACCGTGTTCAACAACAGCGCCTGAGAAGCAGAACGGCCCTCCCCCGCGCATGGGGTTTTCTCCACCCTTCGCTGACCGCTTCTTCCGGACTGCTTTCCTTCGATGGGAGCCCCCCTTGTTTGCGGAATAAAATTTGCCGGCAGACAAAAAACCGACCCCTTCACGGAGTCGGTGAAAATTAACTTTGGGTTACCAGCGGCCGTCCCGGCGATGTTCCCGCTGTTCGTGCCGCCAGCGGCGTTCTTCCTCCCGGTTGCGTTCCGCGTCGCCGTCGTGCCTGCTAAACAGCGCCCCCAGCCCTAAGCCGCCGAGGATCCATCCGATCGGCGAACAACCGCATCCGCCGCGGTAACGTCCCCTTCTGCCCTGACCAAACACAAGCACGAAAATGATCAGCAGGATGATCCACCAGCCGGCGCTCATTCCGCCACTTTCCGCTTCATGTTGCGTGTGGTAATTCTGGTAGTTCTGCACGCTGTCGGTAATCGAGTTGATCGTGCTGGTCCAAAGCTCGTTAGCACTGTCCGCCACGCTTTGCGCCGCCTGCTGAACGCTGTCCGTCGTATTTGCGGCGACTTTGCCGGTCTGATAGTTCTTAAACAGCGAACCCAACGAAATATCTGCGTCGTACTGCTTATTCAGCAGCGTATTCATGTTTACGAAGAGCGCGCCGAACGCGTCGTCGTACCGCTGGGTTTGGAAGGCGCCAGAAAACCCGGACGAATACAGCAGGCTGCTCAGAGTGCTGCCGCTCAGCTTTTCGGCCACCTTCGTGCCTGCGGAGAATGCGAAGGTGTCTTCAGCTGCCGCACCCATCAGCAGCAGATCGTTTTCGCCCAGCTCCCAGCGGGTAAAAAGCGCGTCGGCGTACTTCTGAGGCGTTTCCCCATCCAGAAACGAAACCAGCGCAATGTGGATTTTAACATTGGTTTCGCTTTCCACTTCCTCCGCGTAAGAAGCGATATCCCGGGCCATCGTCTGGCTTAGCACATTCGCGTCGTCGGTAACCGTTTCCCCCTGCGCGGGGTAGCGTGCTTCCGCCAGAGACGGCAGTGCGGCAAGCAGGCAAAGGGCAACCGTCAGGGCCAGCAAAGAACGAAAAAACTTACTCTTCATGGTTCTCCTCATCGTACCGCAATAAGCGGCGTACCGCTTGGGAAACACAGGGCGAGCCGATGCTTTACTCATACAGTTCGCACGCCTTTACGCCGAAGAAACGCGCCACATCGCCCAGTACAGGCGTGGTCAGCTTCCGGTTAAATTCCGTGGCAGCCTTGTTATACGTGGCATAGATTTCGTTTTGCCCGTACGCGTCAAAATCAGCAGTCAGCAGCGCCAGATATTGCGCGTCCCGACCTCCGGCGTTTACCTCCGCGTTGGCTTTCAGCTTGTTCGCCACCGTAGCAAACGCCCTGGCCAGCGCCGCGTCCCCCGCCTTCACAGCCTGGATGCCCAGTCCGTCGGCGCGCAGGGCTTCGGCGGCGTTCTTCAGCGCCGTCACATCCGGATCGCCGCTCAGGTGGCGTTGCGCAACCACGCACAGGTTCAACCCGTCCGACGCGCGGTACCCCACCACGGTCAGCAGGCCGCTGTCGCCTTCCAGCAGGGCGTTCACATGCGCCCTCTCGTCCGCGTAGCCGTTCACATCGCCGTAGGTCAACCCGAATACGAGCAGCACCAGGCAGATGAGCAGGGATACCCATATCGAAATCTTAGGTTTCATATCGTTTCCTTTCTGGAAAGCCGGGGTCTTCGTACGCTGGTCCGCGCGTCGCGGTTCGCTTTTTGATGAAGCGGCACGAGTGAAAATGTGCTGAAATGGCATAGAAAAAGCAGGCCCCCGCAGGTTGAGAGCCTGCCTGCAGGCGGTTACCGGTTAATGGCGAAGCTCCAGCAGCTTCTGTTTCAGCTGGCTTTCCATGATGGTAAGCTGCTTTTCCGCCTCCACACGCTTGGCGCGGCCCTCGTCCTGTATCTTCATCACTTCGGTGATGGTATCGATCAAGCTCTGGTTGGTCTGGGTCAGGGTCTCGATGTCGATAATGCCACGTTCCGCTTCCCGCGCCGTCTCAATGGTGCCCATCTTGAGCTTCTCGGCGTTCTTTTTCAGCAGTTCGTTGGTCATGTCGGTCACGGCGGTCTGCGCGCGCAGCGCATCCTGGCTGCGCTGCATACCCAGCGCAATCACGATCTGGCTTTTCCACAGCGGCAGGGTGTTGGAAAGCGTGCTTTGAATTCGCTCCACCAGCAAACTGTCGTTGCTTTGCAGCAGGCGAATCTGCGGAGCCATCTGCAACGCCACGGTACGGGTGAGGCGCAGGTCGTGCAGTTTCTTTTCAAACCGGTCGCAGGCGGCAGCCAGGTCGTTGGCGCGCTGCGCATCCATCGCGTCGCCGCTTTGCTGGGCCTTGTTTTTCAGCTCCTGCAGGGTCGTGGAGCGCACCTCGTTCAGTTTCTTGGTGCCGGCGATGATGTACATTGTCAGTTCCTTGAAGTACTGCGTGTTCATATCATACAGATGGTTAAACATGCTCACGTCTTTAAGAAGCTGTACCTGATAATTCTCCAGCGACGTGGAAATCGTATCTACGTTGACTTCCACTTTATCATACTTGTTTTTCATTTCGTCAAAGGCTTTCTGGGCATTCCAGAACAGGCCTTTGATGCCGGCGGGCTTCTCCGCGTCGGAGCCGAACCCTTTAATTTCGCTGACCAGCTTTACCAGCATATCGCCCACTTCGCCGGTCTGATCGGTGCGCACGGTCGCCAGCGCGCTGTCGCTGAAGTCGGCCACCTTTTTTTGGGCATCCGCACCGTAGAGCAGCACATGGTCGGGATTTTCGATGTTGATCTTGCTTACGAAATCCTCAATGCTCTTTTTTTCGGCTTCAGACAGCATGGAGGTATCCAGGTCCGCCGTTGCGGCGACAGCCGCGGCGGTATCCACGGCGGCGGGAGAAGCGCCGGTCTTTTCCAGCGCGTTTACAGCGTCTTCGAGGTCGGCTTTATCCTTGGCCATGGAGGCGACGTCCAGCGTAAGCGTAGGCACTGCGGCGGTAGCTGTTGCTGTTTCGGGTGTCTGGTTGGATTCGGTCATTCAGTATGTCCTCCTTTATTCTCTGCGGATGGTTAAAGATGATTTGCGTTTTACTGTTGCTTTTCCGGGGCCTGCGCGGTTGCCTGACCGCCCATTTGCAGCACCGGGGCCTGCGGCGCATGCGCCTGCGCCTGCTGCACGGCGCTTTGCACCTGGCTGGCCACGTCGGTCGTCTGTCCCGCGTGCCACTGGGCCGGATCATATGCCTGCTGGGCAGGCTGAGCGGCGGGCGCGGAGGCCTGTTCCTGCTGGGCGCGCGCCGCGGCGGCGCGGCGCTCCACCTGATCGTTCAGGGCCGCGGCCTGCTTGGCCTGTTCCGCAGCCAGATGCAGATCGCTTTCGGTCAGGCCGTCGCGCTTGAGCATCTGTTCCAGCACGTCGATATCGGTGGTAATATCCAGCACATCGTCTTCATACAGGTTATCCAGCATCTTACGGCAGCCCTTCAGCACGATGCCCAGCGCGTCGTCAATCCGGCTGCGGGCGCCTACGGCGGCTTCGCCGTTTACGCCGTTCTCGCCCAGCGTGCGGTACGCCCGCACCATTTTAAGGGTTGTCGGCAGGTAATAATCCATAAACTTGCGAATCTGCGATGCCTTCGCGGGCTTGTCGTACACCGCCTTGAAGATATCGCCGCACAGTTTTTCCAGCTGATCCAGCTTATCGGAAAGACCCTCGTCCGGAATCTTGCGGTTCTCCTCGCGGATTTCGGAGATCATCTCCCGACCTTTCTGTAAAAGCGCATCCACATCGGGGTTACCGGTATCCTTGGCCACTTTTTCCAAACTTTCGGGTACCGCGTCCTGCTTATTATGGGTTGTCAGGTCCAGCCCCGAGCCCATCACGCGAATCACGGAGGAGATCAGGCCCGCCAGGATCAGCCCCAACAACAGCCTGCCCAGACTGTAGGGGTGGAACATGACCGCATACAGCGCAAAAACCACGCCGAACGCAATAAACCCGGAGCCCTTCCCTTTGCGTTTTCTCTGTTTCTTATCCTGATTGCTCATGTGTGCGCCTCAAATTTCTTTTCTATATGAAAGTGCGCCCATCCGCTTCTTCCAACGTGGGTATTATAGCATATCGTGAGGAACCATACAAAGAAAATACGCTTGAAAGCCGCTGAGGAGTGTCTGAAAGCCACATTAGAAGAAGATGAGGAAAACGTTTTCGTCGTACGAAAAGATTAGAAAACCGCCCGGGCTGGCGGGCGGTATGGTGATTCGATTTATTGAACCTTGACTGCGCAGGAAACAGACCCTTCGGTCCAGCCTCCGGCGGCGTCTCGCAGGAAAATACGGACAGCGCCCGAATAGGGATTTTCCAATTGTGCGGAAATGTGCCAGACCAATCCGTTGCCCTGCGGAGCGCTGGAGGTGGTCGCGCGAAGCATTTCGCCCTTGTCCGTTACCAGGCGGACCGCTGTAGCGGCGCTGTCCGTGGTCAGCGTGAAGGTAAGGCTGGCAGGGGCGGTAGTTTCCTCCGGCGACACGGACGCGCTGACCAGTTGCGCCGTACCCACAGGCTGTACAGTCGTCAAATCGGTCGGCCAGGCCGCAACCGTCTGGCTGCCCTCCAGCGGCACGGGAGCGGAGGTAATCAGCTCGCTGAAGCGGCCCAACAGGCCGGATTGCACTCCGGCCATCGTGAGCGCAACCACTACAGCCGCCGCCGTAATCCACTTGAGCCGTCTTGCGCCCAGACGCATCCGCGGATGATTGCCGGTTCCCGTTTCCCTTAATAGCGGCAGATCGGGCTTGGGGAGATAGTCGTTGGTTCTGTCTGCGGGTTCGTCCGCAGATTCCATTGGCGTGGTGGCCTGGGGCGTATTGTAGCGGGCGGAACGGCTCGTCACGCTCTGTATAGCGGTCTTGCCCACCTGCTCCGCCAGCGGAAAATTACGCGCGGTGAGGTTTTCAGGGGAAGCGGCAGGTTCAGGGGCTGCGACTCTCCCTTCAGGAAGCGGAGCCATCCGGATCGCCCAGCGGGCCGAGGTGGCGCCGTCGAAGCGCGGTCTGTTTTCCTCACGGGAAACCGGTTCTCCCGGCAGAGGCGTGGCCGGGGCGCTGATGGGAAGCGGAACCCCGCTTTCGACCGGATTTGTGGGAATATCCGTACGCCGCCTGTGCAAAACGTTGCCGCCTTCCTCGCGCACAGAATCCGCAGGGGACATCTCCGGCACACGGGCGCCTTCCGGTGCGCGGGCGGACGCGGGTTCCGCCGGAGGTGCAATTTCATTCGTTTTCTGTTGTGGCGTACCTGCCTTGATGACATCTTCGGCTTGAGTGGTCTGTGTTATCGGCCCGAAGCGGGGCTCGCTGTTCATCGGTTCCGCCCGGAAAGGACGTGACGTTTCCAAGGGAGTTTGCCGTGTCGATTGACTTGCCATATGATCCGGGGAAACGTATGTCTGCCCCTTCACGGGTTGCCATTCCCGCTTTGTCTGCCTGCCGACATGGGAATCCACCCCGGCTGGGCGGGTTCCGCCCGGATCACGCCGGGGTGAGCGGTACGCCATTGTCCGTTCAGGGATCGTCCGCCACGAATCGCACGGCGGCGCAGACTGCCTTGTTGCAGGTTGAAACCGAGCCGTATCCGGTTGCCGCGGCACATGCTGATAACGCACGGTCGGCTCCGGCACAGACGACGGCTCATTCCGGTTGCGGGCAGCGGGGCATGATCCGGTCGCATCCCAGTACGTCATTGGACAGGCGTATACCGGCTGGTAACGGATGCTCTGTCCAGGTACGGGTTGGCATGCAAAATTGCATGGTCCCGGGCGTTCAGCCGATGGGCCGGGAGCAGCCGCAGGCATAAACGCGCCCGTAGTCGGTACCCGATCAACCGGCGGGTATACCGTCATCGGTTCCGAATCGTTCGGCCATAAGGCGGACGGCTGCCCATAGGGTTGCGGCCAATAATTCTGCGTCCAGGTAAAAACAGGCGCAGCCTGCGGTCGCGACGGTTGCGCAGGATAAGGAACCTGCCCGCCGGGCGGATTCGTCTGCGTGGCAGGCCAGAAGTTTTGCGTCCAGGCAAAGACAGGCATCCCCGTCTCCCCGTTTTCTGCCGGCGAATACGGCATGGGTTGAACGGCTCCGGGTTGAAACGCGCCGCTTCCCTGCGGTTGCGTTTGCCAGATATTCTGCGTCCACGACGCATGCGGTATAGCGGAAGGACGGCCCGCCGCGGGTCCGTTTGCTTTGGGCGGAGGCTGCAATTTGGTCTGTGGGCGCAAATAAGGCGCGTCTGCCGGAGAAAAGCCGGCAGGGGATACGGTGGCAGACGGCGCTGTGCCGTCGTCGTTCGCGTGGTTCAATGGCCGCGGGTCTTCCGGCCCATTGCGGTATCGTTCCATGGCGTTCCCCTCCCGGCAATACAGCAACGAGCCGCATGCCGAATTATATTCTGGTCTGATTATACCATGAGAACCGTAAAATTCCAATATCATCCTTTTCTATCGTACCTTGTATTTATACATACAGACAACATATTTAGCGATTAAGTGCAGAAAGAAAACAACCCCGCTCGCCTCCCTGCTTCGCAAGCGTTGACAACCCGGAGGATTTTGCATATGATAAAGGTTAATTCACGCGGTTCGGCGCGCGCCCGCCGCGGCAGGAAAAGGAGGCTGGACCATGGCGATCGTAACCGTTAACGAGGACGTTTGCAAAGGCTGCGGCTTATGCGTGGACGCGTGCCCTAAGAAAATCATGTCGCTGGACACGTCGCATATTAATAAAAAAGGTTATCACGCGGCCCACTGCATCAGCATGGAGGAGTGTATCGGCTGCGCGTTTTGCGCCACCATGTGCCCCGACGTGGCCATCACGGTAGAAAAATAGACGTACGCACCGCGCAGGTTCCTGTGGCACAAGAAAACATTCGGTTCGCAGGCGGCGCGTAACCCGGGGAGAAACCGGCCCCAGAGCCGAGAAGGGAAGGATCATCCCATGAAACAACTCATGAAGGGCAATGAAGCGATCGCCGAAGCCGCCATCCAGGCAGGCTGCCGCTTTTTCTTCGGCTATCCCATCACGCCCCAGAACCAGATTCCCGAATACATGAGCAAACGCCTTCCACAGGTTGGCGGTTGCTTTTTACAGGCCGAAAGCGAGGTAGCGGCCATCAATATGGTTTACGGCGCAGGCGGATCCGGCGCGCGCGTCATGACCAGCTCCTCAAGCCCCGGAATCAGTTTAAAACAGGAAGGCATCAGCTATATCGTAGGTGCGGAAGTGCCCTGCGTAATCGTCAACATGGTTCGCGGCGGCCCGGGCCTGGGTTCCATCCAGCCCGCGCAGAGCGACTACTATCAGGCCACCCGGGGCGGCGGCCATGGCGATTACCGCATGTGCGTACTTGCCCCCGGCAGCGTGCAGGAAGCGGTCAACCTGACTCAGGACGCGTTTGACATCGCCGACCGGTACCGCAACCCCGTGCTGGTGCTGGGCGACGGCCTGATCGGCCAGATGATGGAACCCGTAGACATGGACGCCGTAGCCGATCGCGCACCCGCCGCCGACCTGAAAGAGAAGAACTGGGCGGCCGACGGACACGTGCCCACCGCGGACAGCCCCCGCGCCATCATCAACAGCCTGTATATCGACCCGCAGGTGCTGGAAAACCATTGCAAACGCCTGCAGGCCAAATACGACCTGATCGCTAAAAACGAGTGCCGCTGGCAGGAAGAAATGCTCTCCGACGCGGAGATCGTACTGGTTTCCTACGGCACCACCAGTCGCATCGCCCGCAGCGCCATGCGCAAGTGTCGCGAAAAAGGCATCAAAGTCGGCCTGCTCCGCCCCATCACGCTTTGGCCGTTCCCTGAGGAGGCGCTGCGTAAAACGCTTTCCACCGCCAAAGAGTATCTGGTTTTTGAAATGAGCATGGGCCAGATGGTCGACGATGTACGCCTGGCCGTGAACGGCGAGCGCCCCGTGCACTTCTACGGCCGCACCGGCGGCATGGTGCCCACCGTGGCCGAAATGGTCGCTCAGATCGAAAAACTAGCAGGCATTCCCGTTCAACCGGACGGCTGCGAGAACTGCGATTTTGAAAAAGCCGTGCACGACGCCGCCGAAAAGATCGACGCCGCCGCGGACGCCATGGGGAAAAAGCTGGACGAAGCGGGCAAAAAGATCGGCGAGACCGTATCCAGCCCGGAATTTCAGCAAAAGGCGCAGGATGTGGGCAAGCAGGTAGGCGATTTTGCCACCCGAACCGCCGACACCGTCGCAAAAGGCGTGGGCAGTTTCTTCGGCGCGGTCGGCAAAGCCTTCGAAACCGTGCAGAAGGACCTGAAGGACATCGAACAGAAGCAGAAGGCAGAACAGAAAGCCGACGCCGACAAACCTGCGGATTCCGATCAGAAGGAGGGCGAGTGAAATGGCGATTGTATTTGAAAAGACAAAGATGCTCTGTGAAAAGCCGTTCCACTATTGCCCCGGCTGCACTCACGGCATTATTCATCGGCTGGTTGCCGAATCGCTGGACGAACTGGGCATCGGCGAAACCGCCATCGGCGTCGCGCCGGTCGGCTGCGCGGTGTTCGCCTATGATTATTTCAACTGCGACATGATGGAAGCGGCCCACGGCCGCGCCCCCGCGGTCGCGACCGGTATCAAGCGCGTGTGCCCGGACAAGGCAGTGTTCACCTATCAGGGCGACGGCGATCTGGCCTCCATCGGTACGGCGGAGATTGTGCACGCGGCGACCCGGGGCGAGAAGATCACCACCATATTCGTCAACAATGCTATTTACGGCATGACCGGCGGCCAGATGGCCCCCACCACCCTGCCCGGTCAGGTCACCACCACCAGCCCTTACGGTCGCGACGTGACCCGCTGCGGCTGGCCGATCAAGGTAAGCGAAATGCTTGCCACCCTGACCGGTCCGGCGTACATCGCGCGCGTAAGCGTGCATGACGTACCCAACATCAAAAAAGCCAAAGCCGCCATCAAGAAAGCGTTCCAGCTGCAAATGGAAGGGAAGGGCTTTACCCTGGTAGAGGTATTGTCCACCTGCCCCACCAACTGGGGCATGACCCCGCAGGAAGCCCTGAAATGGGTGCAGACGGACATGATGCCCGCCTATCCGCTGGGCGTATACAAAGACATTACAGTGGAACCCGCTTCTGTGGAAGGAGGCGCGCACTGATGGAAAAGCAGTTTCTGATCGCCGGTTTCGGCGGGCAGGGCGTATTGCTGATCGGCCAGCTGATCGCCAAAGCCGCCATGAAGGAAGGCCGCGAGGTGAGCTGGATGCCCAGTTACGGCCCCGAGATGCGCGGCGGCGAAGCCAACTGCGCCGTCGTGGTCAGCGACGAGCCTATCGGCAGCCCGCTGGTCAGCGAACCGCCCGTGCTGGTCGCCATGAACAAACCCAGCCTGACCAAGTTTATGCCTAAGATGCCTGCGGGCGCCACGCTGCTTTACAACTCTTCCCTCATCGAAGGCGTGCCTCTGCGGGAAGACATCAAAGTGATTGCCGTTCCCTGCAACGAAATCGCCGCGAAGCTGGGCAACGATCGCGTCGCCAACATGGTCATGCTGGGCGCAATCCGCAAGGCAACCGAAGTATGCGCCGAGGAAAGCGTCTCTGCCACCCTGGCCGACTGGCTGGGGCCGAAAAAAGCCTCGTTGGTGCCGATCAACGAGCAGGCCGTTCAGGAAGGCGCAGCCCTGGTACAGTAAATTATCTATTCAATCCTGAAAAGGGAAGGGCCAAAGGGGGGTTCCCCTCTGGACTTCCCTTTTTTGATGCAAACAAACATTGTTTTCATGGTTTCGCACCTGCGGGTGCGAGCGGAGCAGGGAACCATACCTGCGGGTATGGGCAGGGGCTTTCCGCTCGCCCCTGCATCCTTCGG
>JAEWYP010000088.1 GCA_023395615.1 Bacillota bacterium | reverse complement strand
ACAAATAATGCTGCTCCGAGGGTGTACGTTTAGGAGATAGGAAAGTCTAAAAATGGGCTTCAAACAACATATCAGTAGAACTTGGCAGATGATAGAACAGCAAGTGAATGATGTACCATTTCGTCCCCACCATGAAACCGCAAAAATAACGGGTAAACCGCGCCGATCTACCCGGCGCGGTTTACTGCAAGTGGAGAAAAACGATGAGTCTGAAAATGCCGATTACCAAAAACAAGATTCGCAATCACTTCCACTATAGCTTCTGGAAGTATCTGGTGCTGATCGCCATCGCTCTTTTCGGCTGGAACCTGATTTATACCTCCACCCGGTATCAATCTCCAGAGAACTTGAAGGTTGAGTTTTACGCCGAAGCCGGGGCGATTGGCGGAAAGGATCTTCAGGCTCTCGCAGATCAGATACACACCGAGATCATGCCGGAGATGGAAGAGGTGACCGCTTCGACCATCACCTACGACCAGACCTACGGCGATATGCAGTTGACGGTTTGGGTCAGCGCCGGACAGGGGGACGTTTATCTGCTCTCCGGTACCCGTTTTAAATCGCTGGCCAGCAACGAAGCGCTGATGGACCTTCAACCGTACATTGATAACGGTACGCTCAATGTGGACGGGCTGGATCTCAGCAAGGGATACTATACCGATACCGATACCGGTAAGAAAACACTGGTCGGCATTCCGGCGGATCATCTGCCCGGTCTTGCCGATTACGGGTTGATTACCAACGACGGTGTGCTCTGCGTGTTGGTCAACAACGGTAACGACGCTTATTCGATGAAATTTCTTAATTACCTGCTTACCCATATGCGCACATCCGATTCAACTGCTCTTGCAGCCTCTCCTTCCCCAGAATCGTCATCCCCTGCAACAACAGCTATACCCTAACGGTTATTCATCTGATTGGGATCTATCAGGCGTCTTTCCATGTGGAGGACGCCTCTTTCCGTTCTTCGTGATTGTCCTACGCTCGCTTCAGTCGACCCGAGCTACTATTTTTATGAGCCCAGATACAGCCTCTATTTCTCCCCTTCCACAATTGAGCAGATCGTCATTAATGAATATAACACTGGTGGCTCTCCTGGACAGCCTGCGAGACAGTTTTCATTCAAAGGAAATAAATCAGCTCCAATATTATTCGTAATTAAATCTGGTTATGTAATATTTGACATAGATTCATGGGTGAATTACAATGAGGCGACTCCAGATAAATTTTAAAGCGCAGGTAAAAGCATGAATGTTATGAAATTGAAAAGGTTTCCGTGGATGATACTGTTCTTCGGAATCGCATGCATATCCATATCAGCGTTCTTCGTCAAGAAAGCACAAGTCAACGGCATATCAGTTTCTTTTTATCGTGCGTTTTTTGCCACACTGTTTATATTACCCTTCTATATTCGGGTCAAAAACAAAGATATGGATAAGAAAAGTATTTTTCTTTCCTTGCTGGGTGGAATGTTTTTTGCATTTGAACTGGTGTTTTGGAATACCGCTGTGATTATATCCAACACGACATTTCCAACTCTGATTGTCAATCTCTCCTCGGTATGGGTCGGGATTGGGGCAATGATTATTTTCCGAGAGAAGTTGAACCGCTTTCATTGGGCCGGCAATGCTATTGCGATTCTGGGGGTTGCGATCATTATCGGAATCGATAATATTATCCATATGAAGATCGATACCGGCTTTTTGTTTTCACTAATCGCCAGCGTATTCCTTGCGCTGTATGTTCTTTCGGTAAAGGAAGTGCGGCAAAAATACAGCACGATTCAAACTGTGTTCTTTACTTTTTTAGGATGTTCCATTACACTGTTGATTTGCTGTCTTGCTACGGGAAGTTCTCTATATGGTTTCTCCCTTCCATCTTGGGCCTATTTATTATGCCTTGGTCTTATTACACAGGTTGGGGGCTATTTTTCAATTAATTACGCTCTTGGCTATATTGATTCGTCCACCGTTTCCCTTCTTACATTACTCCAACCGATTCTTACTGCTGTATTCGCGGTCATTGTCCTCAATGAGACATTCATGGCTTACCATATCATTGGCGGAGTTCTTGTTCTCGTTGGGCTTGCTCTTGCGTTGCTGCTTAAAAACTATGGGCATCCTACAAACACCATGCCAAAGACTGAGAAAATTCAGGATGGCTTACAGTGAAACGCATCATTGTAAAAATAACGGTAAATAACATCTTGTTTTTGCGGTTGTCAGACGGAGTTTAGTATTGCAAAAGAAGTATTTCTGTCTTGTTCAACTGCAAAAACCTTTTAAACCAATGCCCTGACCAGTGGGTTTTCTGTATACAAAACACGGGGCGGTACGGATTGCTCCGTACCGCCCGTTCAGCGTATATCCTGTTGCTTGCCCAGCAGGTTCGGTTATTGCTTTACGTTATCCAGCATCGCCAGTTCCACTGTAATGTCCTGATAAGTACCGGCCTTGATGTCGTCGATACTCTTGGCTTCGGAAATCCCTTCGGACCGATACAGTTTCAAATCCGCCGTATCGCCGGCATTCTTCGCCTGCAGGATGGTAATCAGCTGAGATGTCGAAGTTATGGTCGTGCCGTCCGCCTGCACAATGATGTCGCCAACCTTCACGCCAGCCTTATCGGCCGGTGAACCGCTTTCAACATCCGTTACATACGCGCCGTTAGGGATAATCCCTTCCTGTACCGCATAGCTGGAGAAGTTGGTCGCGTTGGTAACGGTGATACCGATGCGGGGTTTGGAATCCTTGGCATCGGCGCTTCCGTTCACTGCGGACTGGTCGCCGTTAGCGCTGCTGGCATTGCTGTCGCTCGCGCTGCCATTGGTCTTGCCGGTCATCACATCGTTGATGAGGGGCTTAGCAACGTTAATCGGGATTGCCATACCGATGCCTTCCACCGTGGTGGAGGAGTAGTACGATCCGGTGTACTTCATGCTGGGGATGCCTACCAGTTCACCCGCGACGTTGAACATACCGCCGCCGCTGTTACCCGCGTTGATGGCTGCATCGGTCTGGATCATGTAGTTCACCAAATCTTCACGCAGGCCAAACTGATCGTAGTTCTCGCTGGTCACTTCGCGGTTCAGCGCGGAGATAACGCCAACGGTCGTGGTGCCGGTAAAGGAGAGCGGATTGCCGATGCAGATCGCCCAGTCGCCCACATTCAGTTTATCGCTGTCGCCAACTGTGACGGGAGCGATATCCAGTTTGTCTACCTTCAGTACCGCAAGGTCGAGAGAATCGTCATACCCGGCCACAGTCGCGGCATACGTTTTATCCCCGGAGGTCACTTCCAGAGAAGTGGCGCCCTCCACAACGTGGTAGTTGGTCAGTACGTAACCATCCGCAACTACAACGCCGCTGCCACTGCTTTGCAGAACAGAACGATCATTGCTGCTGCTGTTATCGCTGCTGCCGTTGTTGCTGCCGTTGTTGTCTCCATTGCCATTATCGCTTCCGTTTCCGCCGAATCCATCGCCGAATCCGAAATTATAGCCATAATAGCTGTTGCGTGACATCGTCGTATAGTTGTTTACGCCTACGACGCTGTCCTTTACCTTTGCTACCGCATCGGTAAAGGGACTGCTGACAACCGTCGCATTTTCGGAAACCTTTGCGGTTTCGGCAGACGCTTCGTGACTGGTATTGAGGAACGCGAAAGCGCCAACCGTCACCAACATTAGAGCCAGAGCAATCGCCAAAGACCCATAGAGTGTTTTTTTCGTAGTAGTATTCTTCATGTTTGGTCCCTCCTTACTACGCTAGCATCATATCACCCATTTTTGACCACATCATGAACGACTCATGAAGAATGTTTTGAAGAATTGCAAATCCGGCATTCGATTGCGTTCATAAACAGGGCGGCGGCTCCTGTGTCCTCTGATCTGCGAATTCCGATGCGTTCTCATGTTCAATCGCGAAAATCGCCATCGCGCATTCCAGCCGCTTACGCTCAATTTTGCATTCCAGATCGAATGGTTTGGAGATGTCTCCGTTAAAGGCATGCGCGTTAGCCGCGCATCCGCCGCTGCAGTAAAAACGAGCCCAGCAGTCACGGCATTTCTCCTTGTTCAGCACATGGTTATTATGGAAGTGTTTCTGGATGTCGGTATTAAAACTGCCGTCCAGCACCGAACCCATTTTCATCCCTTCCCGGCCGACAAACTGATGGCAAGGGTAAATATCGCCTTCCGGGGTCACCGCAACGTATTCATTCCCCGCGCCGCATCCGGTCAAACGACGCCGCAGGCAGGGACCGCCCGTGAGGTCGACCATAAAGTGGAAAAAATTAAACCAGCGCCCATCCGAACGCCGTTCAAGATATTCCTTCCCCAATTGTTCGTATTCCGTGAAAATACGAGGAAGATCCTCCTCCCGTATTGCGTAAGGCTTGTCTGCGGAAGTTACAACCGGCTCGATGGACAGCTGTTCGAACCCCTGATCTGCCAGATGCAGCACGTCTTTCGCAAAATCCAGATTATAACGGGTATAGGTTCCGCGAATATAGTACTGTTGCTGTTGGCGCAGATGCACAAACTTCTTCGCCTTGTCAATTGTGAGGTCGTAACTGCCTTTCCCGTTTGGTGTCGGGCGCATCCGGTCATGTACTTCGCGTCTTCCATCAATAGAAATCACGACGTTCTCCATTTCCTGATTCAGGAATGCCATGATCTCTTCGGTCAGACCAACCCCGTTGGTGGTGATTGTGAACTTAAAATGCTTGCCGGATTTCTTTTCCTGTTCGCGCCCGTACGCAACCAGTTGCCGAACCACATCGAAGTTCATCAACGGTTCGCCGCCAAAAAAGTCCACTTCCAGGTTATGGCGGTTTCCGCTTCTGGCAATCAGCCAGTCCAGTGCTTTCCTTCCCGTTTCGTAAGGCAGCAGCATGCGATTGCGAAGGTGATACTCCCCTTTGTCCGCAAAACAGTACTGACAACGCAGGTTGCAATCGTGAGCCGCGTGAAGGCACATCGACTTAATTACACCCGCTTCCGGCAATTCAATCCCGCTGTAATCATCCGGAGTATCCAGCAGACCTTCCCGGATCATTTCACGAATTTCCCCTACCGTCTCTTCCGCTTCTTCCTGCGAATATTTTTCGCCTAGCGCTAAAGTTATTTCATTGTCCAGTGCCTGAGGGTGCTCTTCGCGGTATAACAGCGCGTCGTACGCCAGTTCATCCAACGCGTGCACCGCACCGCTGCCCACATCCAATACCATCGGTTTCCCCAGCGCGCGGAATAAATGGATCATTTGGTATCCTCCTCTTCGTCTTCCGTAAAGCACAGATTAGCCATTTCACAACGTTGTCTGTGAAATGTATCACTGGCATAAAAACAGTGCGTAGCCTTTCCGACAATAAAAAGTCCCTCTTGCGGCGCCTGCGCGCCATATACTGGCGTGTTCGGCGTGCAACAGGGATCTTTCCCGTATGGAACGGGCGAAATGCTTTACTTGCTGGCCGTGTGGTTGGTTTTGCCGTCGCGACCCGCTAAAATCTGCTGTTCACGGCTGGCACAGCTCTGGTTACCAACAGTGCAGCTGGTTTTGCAGGCGCTCTGGCAGGAGCTCTGGCATTCGCCACAGCCACCATAAGTCAGCGACTGGCGCAGGCAGGGCTCGGAAACGGTTTTGATATGTTTCATAGGTCAATCCCTCCAATACTTGCTTTGTCTAATGGATTATACACTATTCAAAGCTGCTTTTCAATGGAAAAGGGAACTTTGGTAATTGATATGGTTGAAATGGTTCTAATCGCAAAGCAACCCCCGCGGAACATCCGCAAGGGTTGCCGTTAAAATATCGCTTTAGTTCAAAACTTCGGCATCATTCTCAACAGGCACATCTTCCACCTGGCGGATTGCCCAGCGCGCCAAAATCAGCTTCACATTGTCTTTTCCTACGTTCAGCTCAATCGTGTCGTCCTTGATTGCGGTGATTGTGCCAAAAATACCGCCAATCGTGCTGATACGATCGCCCACTTTAAGCGCAGAAAGCATGTCCTTCACTTTTTTATCTTTTTTGCGTTGCGGACGAATCAGCAGGAAATAGAACACGGCAAACATTAAGACCATGGGGACGATCAGGGTGAGAATGTCCCCACCCGCGACGGCTGTGGTTGCGGTCGTAGCATCCGTAGCGGTAGTACCTGCCGTACCAGCGGCGGCGCTGTCGGTCAGGCCGAGCAGAATTTGTGCTAAATTAAACATCAGATTAAACCCCTTTCAAATCATCAGCTGTATCAGATTATCATTATATCAAAGCGTGCATCAATTGGCAAGCGCTACTTGTGAACGGTTTGAAAACCCTTCATATTTCGGTCACGGTTCTATTTAATTCGCTTACGCATAATTCTTACGGTATAATAAGGAGGAGAAAAAAGGTGAGGCGATTCAATTGGCAGCACTTCCATTTTGTCTGGACGTCGGAACAGGAAACGCATTGTGCTTATTACACGGCAACGGAGAGGATCATACCTATTTTTCAAAGCAGATATCCGTTTTTTCCGAACAGTACCGCGTCATTGCCGTGGATACGCGTGGACATGGGCAGACTCCGAGAGGTGGAGTGCCCTTTACCCTGTCGCAATTTGCCGAGGACTTGAAAGCGCTTCTGGATAAGCTTTCAATCCAGCGCGCAGACTTGCTGGGTTTTTCAGATGGCGGTAATTATGCGTTTCTGTTTGCCATGAGGTACCCGAACCGTGTGCGCCGGTTGATCGTTGTCGGTGCAAATCTGACGCCAACCGGGATGAAAACAAGCCTCTGGTTCACGGTCTGGCGGGACTATCTGTATGCGGGCATCGCTTCGTTTTTTAACCCGAAGTGGCGCCACCGGCGTGAATTATCCGCGCTGATGGCGTTGCAGCCGCATATTTCGGTCCGAGAACTGCGAAAATTGCAAACGCCGACACTGGTATTAGCCGGTACACGGGATGTAATTCGCGAAAAACATACGCGGCGCATTGCTTCTGCGCTCCCCCATGCCACGCTGGTGCTTCTGCCAGGAGGGCACAACATTGCGCAGGAAACGCCTGCACTTTTCAACCGAACCATACTCGATTTTTTAGCTACAGAAAGTACAATTCTATAAATTGATATGAAACAACCGCCGCTTGTTGGCGACGGTTTTCACCCAAGCGGCGGTCATTGGCTGGGGTAGCAGGATTTGAACCTACGAATGCGGGAGTCAAAGTCCCGTGCCTTACCGCTTGGCTATACCCCAAGGTGGAAAATGGGGTGAGTAGTGGGGCTCGAACCCACGACATCCAGAGCCACAATCTGGCGCTCTACCACTGAACTATACCCACCATGTCTTTGGTGCGCCTGAAGGGATTCGAACCCCTGACCCACGGCTTAGAAGGCCGTTGCTCTATCCAGCTGAGCTACAGGCGCAGGTTCTGCATCAGCCCTTGGGCGCATCCGCGGTCAATCCGCTGACGATTAAGAATATTATCATAATGTCTGTGAGCTGTCAACCCCCGGCGTATCGCGTTTTCACTTCTTATTTTCGCTTTTTCTGTTCATGAATATCTCCTGCACGTTTCTGATCTGTTCCACTCAGTTTCCCATTACGGGCTTTGTGTTCTTGGTTCGGCATCTGATCGGTTCTCAAGATAATAATCCGAAGCGTTTTTAGTCTCCTTTTTATACTGACCCTATGCTATAATTGGATTGTCATAATTCATCCATTTCCATTTTACAGTAAGGTGGGATACTTTTGAAACGGATTCACCTTAAAAAGCATCCGGGGATAAAGGCTGCCGGTTTTCTGAAATATATCGGTCCTGGTCTTCTGGTTACCGTAGGGTTCATCGATCCGGGCAACTGGGCATCCAACATTGCCGCTGGTTCTCAATACGGTTATCAGCTGCTGTGGATGGTCACGTTATCTACTCTGATGCTGATCATGCTGCAACATAACGCAGCTCATCTGGGGATTGTAACCGGTAAATGCCTTTCAGAAGCGACTACGGAGTATATCCGCCCATGGTTAAAAAACATCATTCTATTTACCGCTGTTGGCGCATCTGTATCAACAGCGCTTGCTGAGATTCTGGGTGCGGCCATTGCGCTGAATATGCTGTTTCATCTCCCGTTAAAAATCGGGTCGATCCTTATACTGGGTGTGGTGTTGGCGTTGCAATTTTCAAACTCCTATCGAAAAATCGAAAAAATTATCATCGGGTTCGTTTCACTGATCGGGCTTTCCTTTCTCTTTGAAATTACGCTGGTGCAAACGGATTGGGCGGCAGCGACATCCGGCTGGGTTACGCCGGCGTTCCCCGGCGGCTCCATGGTGGTCATTATGAGCGTGCTTGGCGCCGTTGTGATGCCACATAATCTTTTTCTGCATTCCGAAATTATACAGAGCCGCCAGTGGAACCTGCAGGATGAAACGGTGATTCGCAAACAACTGAAATATGAGTTCGGGGATACTCTCCTCTCGATGCTGATTGGTTGGGCCATCAACAGCGCCATGATCCTGATCGCTGCCGCCACCTTTTTTACCAATCACACAGTGGTAAACGATCTTGCGCAGGCGGAAGCCATGTTACGGCCCATGCTCGGCAACGCGGCAGGCGTCGTGTTCGCGCTTGCGCTGCTCTTTGCGGGTCTTTCTTCCAGCATCACTGCCGGAATGGCCGGAGGCAGCATTTTTGCGGGTATTTTCGGTGAACCTTACAACATATCGGATCCGCACTCAAAAGCCGGTGTGCTGATCACCATGATACCCGCCACATTGATTATTTTCCTGATCTCGTCTCCCTTCGACGGGCTGGTTTATTCCCAGATGCTGCTCAGCATCCAATTGCCAATCACGATTTTTACCCTGATCTATCTCACCTCATCGAAAAAAGTTATGGGTAAGTACGCGAATTCTCCCCTGGATAAGGTGCTGCTCTGGGTGATTGGTTTAGCCGTAACCTTTTTAAACATTGCGCTTCTGGTATCCTCCCTGTGATATAATGGAAGTAGCCTGTAAAGGCTGCATATTTGACGGCTGGCGTTTTCTGTGGACGATGCCCGTATAGGCAGAGAGGAAGTACCCATGAACCAGAAACAGTTGCAAAGAATGCGGGATGGGAAAGGTTTCATTGCAGCGATGGACCAAAGCGGCGGCAGCACACCAAAAGCCCTTTCCTACTATGGAATACCGGACAGCGCTTATTCCAGCGAAAAGGAAATGTTCGACCTTGTGCACCAGATGCGCACACGAGTAATCACAAGCCCGGCTTTTACCGCCGAACATATTCTGGGCGCAATTCTGTTCGAGCAGACGATGACCAGAACCATTGACGGTTTGCCCACCGCGGATTACCTGTGGGAACGCAAGGGGATCGTGCCTTTTCTGAAGATCGACCAGGGGCTTGCTCCCATAACGGACGGAGTGCAATTGATGAAGCCCATGGATGGTTTGGATGCGCTGCTTAAGAATGCCGTTTCTCATCGGATTTTCGGTACGAAGATGCGTTCCGTAATCCGTCAGGCCAACAAAGCCGGGATTCACCGCGTCGTGGCCCAGCAGTTTGAGTTTGCCGCCCGAATTGCCCAAATCGGTATGGTGCCGATTATCGAACCCGAAGTGGACATTACAAGCGCCGATCAGGCGCAATCGGAAGCGATTCTCAGGGATGAACTTTATACGCAACTGGCTCGTCTTGCACCAGATCGTCTCTGTATGCTTAAGCTGTCAATTCCCGCGCAGGATAATTTCTACCGCGATTTAATGGCCGATCCTCACGTTGTACGTGTTGTCGCCCTTTCCGGCGGATACAGCCGGAGTGAAGCAAACCTGCGTTTGGCACGCAATCACGGTTTAATTGCCAGTTTCTCCCGTGCCTTGCTGGAAGGCTTAAGCGCACAGCAAAGCGATGCCGAGTTCAACGCGACGCTTGCCGAGACCATCCGAGAGATTTATACGGCTTCCGTGACCTGATCCTTTCGCAGAAACCGCCCCGCGTACGGGATACCGTATGCGGGGCGATTTTCTATTTCGTATTGAAATGGGTTCTCAGCAGCGCCACGTATCGCTCCGGTTGCGTAAGGCTCAGTTGCCCGTGTTTCAATCCGGCAGCGACTTCGAGGTGATGTTTCGGCAGGTGAGCACATAGATCATCAGCCGAACGTTTCATCGCTGAAATTTCTTTTTCTCCGATAATCACAAGCGTGTTTGCTTTAATATTGGATGTTTCCGGCGGGAGGCGATAGGTTCCGTTGCTGCGAATGGTGTTGATAAGCGAGGCCTTGCTCATTCGGATACTATCCGTATAATACTTCGTGAACCATTCCTCCGGCACGTACAGTTCCCGTGCCTGAAGACGCGCAAACCATTTTTGCCGGATCAGCCCGTAACAGAAACCGCTGAAAGGAGCCATCAACTGCGTCGTGCCCGGGATCGGCCACACCAGCGCGCTTTCCAACACGGCATATTCAGCCACGTCGTTCTGTTCACACATAGCTTCCAACGCAATCTGTGCACCGATGGAGAGTCCTCCCAGCGCATACACCCGACCCCCGCAATGATCACGGATATAGGAAAGCAGGTTGCGCGCGGAGTGTTCGATACTGATAAAAGGATTCTCCGCATCGTCGCCATACCCGTCAATCACAGGCGTAACCACGTAATAATCCGGTGTCAGCAGCGCGGCAACCTTTTCTAAAGACCAGTCTGACAGGCCCCCGCCATGCAGAAGGATGATCGTTGGTTTTCCGGGGTTCCCATGCGTCCGAAAAAGCATACTATCGCCCCCAAAGAGGTTTGTTACTATTCTAGCACAGATTTTCGCACACGCAATCGGATTTCATTACAGCGCCAGGATTGTGTACTGCACGATCAGCGATGTAATCGCCAGTGCAAACCAACAGATCAGCCCCATCAAAATCGGTTTCCCTCCGTTTTTAACCAGCGTAACGATGTTTGTATTCATTCCGATCGCAGCCATAGCCATTACAATCATGAATTTGCCCACATCCGCAAGTTCCCGGGGCAGCACAGCCGGCATGGGAACAAAGGTATTGATCACGGAGGCGAACAGAAAGCCGATCACAAACCACGGGAAAATTTTGCGGAAGGAGTAGCTTCCCTTTCGGCTTTCCATTCCCCTGTTGTGGCGCTGTTGAACCCACGCGAGGGTCAGCGTAACCGGAATGATCATCAGGGTACGGGTCAGTTTCACAATCACTGCCAGGTCTCCGGCCGCTGCACTGAACGTGTATCCTGCCGCTACGACGGACGAGGTGTCATTAATGGCTGTCCCTGCCCAGATACCGAAATGCTGATCGCTCATTCCAAACAGATGTCCCAGCGTCGGAAAAAGAAAGGCGGCAATCACGTTAAACAGAAAGATAGTGGAAATCGACCGGGCAACTTCATCGTCGTCCGCTCCAATGACCGGGGCAGTCGCAGCGATTGCTGAACCCCCGCAGATCGCGGTGCCAACCCCGATCAGGATTTTCGTGTTTCGATCAATCCCCAGTGCTTTGCCAACCACCAACGCTGTGACAAAAGTGACTGATAAGGTAAACGCCATCAGAATCAATGTCTTGGATCCGGCATCCACAACGCTGGCCAGGTTCATACTGAAACCCAACAAGATAATGGAATACTGTAAAAGTGTTCGCGAAGTGTAACGTATCCCGGCGTTCAATACTCCCGGCCTTTTCCAGAAAGCAAGGATCATGCCGAATAAAATGCCGAGTACCGGGCTTCCAATAATAGGTAACGCCTTTCCAAGGAACCATGCGGGTATTGCGATCAGCCCCGCCAGCAGAATACCGGGTGCCTTTTGTGTCCAACTCTTCAAGTGCTTCATCTCCCGATGAGCATTATATGGCTTGACGATTGATAAGTATAATATTATTATCTTATCGTTATCATTCATTTTTCTTATTTTTATGGAGGCAGTTATGACCCTTCGACATTTCCAGATATTCGTTACGGTTTGTGATTTAATGAATATGACCGCCGCCGCGGAAGCGCTTTACATGTCTCAACCCGCGGTAAGCCAAGCGATCGCGGAAATGGAGAAGCATTATAACGCGCGTCTCTTCGACCGTTTATCCCGAAAGCTTTACCTGACCGAGGCAGGTGAAAAACTGCTAAGTTATGCTCGGCATATCATACGAATGAACAGTGAAATTGAGAGGAACATGCAGAGCCTTCAGACCGCGGGAACCCTGCGGATCGGCGCCAGCGTGACGGTAGGCGCTCACCTGCTGCCCGAGCTGGTTTCAGCGTACGAGCGGGTTTATCCAGCCGTCCAGGTGGAGGTAGTGGAAAGCAACACACGGCTCATTGAAGAATACCTTCTGGCCGACCGGTTGGATTTAGGGATTGTAGAGGGTGAGATATTCTCGCCGGAGCTCTTGTCGTTGCCGATGCAAAAGGATGAGTTGATACTCGTCTGCTCCCCCGCACATCGTTTTGCAGCCTGCGAAAGCGTAGACCCGGCAGAGTTGGAGAAAGAAGCGTTCATCATCCGTGAAGAAGGCAGCGGCACACGGAAGACTTTTGAAAGTGTGATGGCCTCCCATCAACTGCTATGGCATGCCTCCTGGGTATGCAGCAACGCCGATACCATCCGCAAGGCCGTATCTCGCGGCCTCGGTGTGGCGGTGCTTTCACGTCTTTCTGTCGCAGACGCCATCGCAGAAGGCACGCTTTGCGCCCCGTCTTTGCAAAAAATCCGTTTCGAACGAACCTTTCAGGTTGTATATCATCGTAACAAGTATCTGACCCCTGCCATGCAACAGTTCATCGATGCTTGCCTTAAACCCGTGATAAGAGAGGAGGTTGGATCAAATGCTTAATATCATTTTTCATGTTGATGAAGTAAACCGTTGGGGATTGACCCTTCGCAATGTACAAAACCTGCTTTCCTCCGAAGAGAGTCTAAAAATCGAAGTCCTGGCCAATGCGGAAGCGGTTCGCCTATTCACCCTGCCGGATCAATTGGACACCCTGCAGGACATCACGAAGCTGGCCCAAAGTGGCGTAACCTTCGCCGCCTGTATGCACGCACTGGCAACTTATCAAATTACCAGGGAACAGTTACCGGCATTCGTTACCGTCGTGCCTGTCGGCGTTCTTGAACTGGCTCGCAGGCAAACCGAGGGATACGCTTATATTAAACCCTGATCCTCCACCGGACATCGCAGATAAATCAGCCTGTTATCACATTACTGAAAAGCGTCCGTTGATTGCGGGCGCTTTTCCGGGTTCAGAATCGCGTTTCATTGTATTTTTGTATAAACGGACCAACTTCCTCAAATGGAATGGGTTTACTGAACAGGAAGCCCTGAAGTCGATCACATCCCGCCTCTTCAAGCTCCTTCATTTCCGCTTCGGTTTCCACACCTTCGGCAACAATCCCCAGCCGCATCATATGACCCATATGAATCATCATTGTGGTTAACTCCTGCACATCCGAACGCCGAATCAGAGATTTGTCAATCTTAATCGTATTCAGTTTCAAATCATTAATCGTGCTCAGAGAGGAATAGCCTGTACCAAAATCATCCAAAGCGATCCTGATCCCATGATCATGCAGCTGATTCATTCTTGTGATCGCACGGGAATCGTGATCCATAAACAGCGTTTCGGTTACTTCAAGTTCCAGCTGATTCAAAGGAAACCCTTCCTGTGAAAGTGTATTTAGCACACGGCTAACATACGTATCGTTTAATATCTGAACAACCGATACATTCACAGCCACCATAAACGACGTATGATTCTGCTCATTGATCTTTCTCATGTCCTGACATGCCTGTGCCAGTACCCAATCACCAATCGAAATGATCAAACCTGTTTTCTCTGCGATCGCGATAAATGAGTTCGGCTGCATCACGCCCATTTCCGGACTGTTCCATCGAATCAGCGCTTCAAACCCTGTGATTTCCTTTGTACTCCCATCAATTTGCGGTTGATACTCCAAGTGAAATTCCTGGTTTTCCAACGCTTTTCGCAGATAATTTCTGATTTGAGTTTTTTTAACAAGTTCTTCACTCATAGACTGATTAAAAGAAGCGTAGGTTCCTTCTCCGCTTCGTTTGGCCCAAAACAATGCGGTAATCGCCTGCATCAGAAGCGTGTTAAAATCCTCACCGTTTTTAGGATAGAATGCTATCCCGCAATTGGTGCCGATACGATGATAATTCCCCTGGATGTCCATGGGCTTGGACAGGTCGTTCAAAATACTCTCTATCGTTTCCTCAACCGTTCGGCAGGCTTTTTTTGTATCTACAAGGAGAATGAAACCGGGTCCGTTATAGTAATAGGCTTTGCAGGATGGGCATTCTCTGGAAAGGATTCTCTTCGCGGTTTCCACTAAAATTAAATTACCAACAAAGCATCCATACGATGCACAGATATCGTCATACCCGTTCAGAAGAATATAAACCAGTGCTAATTCCTGTTCCCGCTTCTCATCCCGCCCGATAAAAACATTCAATGTTTCCATCAGCATATTCTGGTTGGGCAATCCGGTGTTTGCATCGGTATAAGCCAGGCGGTAGACTTCTTCCCGGTTTTTCTTCAGGGCAACCGAATCGCTTACGTCCTTTACTGTAATCGCCACGTGTCCCTTTTTAGGAGAGTATGCGCTAATCTCGTACCATTTATTAAATGCGGAAGAGTAATTATTCAGCCTTTGCGGGATTCTCGTTTTTCCTATCTCACCAAATACCTCTATCCAGTATTGTTCGGTTGACGGATACACTTCCAGCACCCGTTTTCCGATCAGTTGACGTCGTTTTAAACCGGTTTCTTTCTCAAATGCTTTATTTACCGCTAAAAATACATAATCCACCGCTTTATCGTTCTCATCATAAATCATCCGATAATAAGAAAACGGACTGATCATATTATTCAGAAGGAGCCTGGACTGTGATTCTGTGAGTTTTTTTCCCTGCAGATTCGGTTTTTTTCCCTTGCTTCTGCTTATCATATCAACCTCACATGCAGTTTTGTATATTGATGCCCCGTATTTTCTCTTCTTAAGAATCAGTATACTACGAAATACAGCTTTTGCCAATATTTGATTAGATTCTTCTGAGGCTCTGTTCCCTGTGAGCAAAATTGCTATCATGGTTTCTCATACATTTCTAATAGTCCACCACTTGACTATATCGATCTTATGCGATATACTCGCATCAAGTCAAGTGCCTGACTTATATGAAAGCGTCACGAACGAACTGGAGGAGTATCCTATGAATGAAGTAAAACGCCTGATACTGGAGCAGTTACAACAACTGCAATCTCTGATGCACCGCACCCTTTTTAGAGGCTATTGGGGTGGAGGACGCAACAGCAACCCTTATCGCGGGCAGGGAAGAGTCCTTGCGATTTTAAAAATGAAACCGGAAATCAGCCAGAAAGAGTTAACCTATTTACTCAACATGAGCAAGCAATCACTGGCCGAATTGTTAGCAAAGCTGGAACGTAGTGGCTACATTGTCCGTGAGCCTTCACAGGAAGACAAGCGTGTGATGAATATTATGCTGACCGACTCCGGCAGGAAAGCCGCCGAAGAAATGGACGATGACGGCGAACCGGAACTGTATGGACTGTTTGATTGCCTGAATGACGAGGAGCTTTGTACCCTAAGCGATTATCTGGGTCGTATGATCAAGCAATACGAGGAACTGTATCCGGAGGACCATTTTGAGGAACGCCGCCACATGATGGAGGACTTCGTGATGCAGTATGGACGTGAGTTTACAGAACGCAGCGGTTTTGGCGATAATGCCGAATCCCGGCACGAGTGGCGCGATGGTTTCTTCCGGGGCGGCCACGGCCGCGGCCGTTAATTTCGGTTTGTAACAAGAGGTGATCAATTTGGA
>JAEWYP010000054.1 GCA_023395615.1 Bacillota bacterium | reverse complement strand
GGCACGCAGATCGGGCGGGAAGTGGCGTACCGCGACCCGAACGCGCTCTTTTCTCTGGTGGGTGCGGACGGAAACGGTAAAAACGCCTATCTGCCCATCGGCGAAGACCTGCTCAGCCGCCATATGCTGTTGCTGGGCAGCGCCTGCACAGGGAAAAGCAACATGATGCGCCACCTGCTGCGTAACCTGCGCGTCAACCTGACGGAGAAGGACGCGCTGGTGGTATTCGATCCCACGGGAGAATATGCCGCCACGTTCGGACAGCCCGGAGACGTGGTGTTCGCGGACGACGAACGGGCGTCGGATGGGAACGGCGAGGCGCAATGGAACCTGTTTCTGGAACTGCAGGACAGCGAACGACTGCCTGAGGACGCTTCCGCCCTGTGCGAAATGCTGTTTGCCGAGCGAATCCGCACCGCATCGGACCCATACTACGCCACCGCCGCGCGAGACCTTACGCTGGCGCTGATCGTGTATCTCTGCCGCCAGCCGGACCCGGCGCTGCGCAACAACCGTACTTTGCGCGGGCTGATCGATGGGTTCGATACGGAAAGCATGGCCGCCATACTGGAGTCACTGCCGGAGTTTCGCACGCTGAACGCGTACCTGTCCGAACCGGAAGGGCGGCAAACGGCGGGCGTGGTATCTGCGTTGCAGCAGGCGGCGAGGGATTTGCTGCAGGGGCGCTTTAACGCTGTGGGAACCGTGAGCATCCGTAGTGTAATACGCGGCGGGCATGGCAGGGTGGCGTTCCTCTGCTACGACCCGGAGCGCGGCCCGGCGACCGGCCCGGTGTTTGCGACGCTCATGGATTTGTGCCTGAGGGAACTGCTTTCCCGCAAGGAGAATGAGGGCAACCTCTACCTGCTGCTGGACGGACTTTGTGTGCTGCCCAGACTGGTGCATCTGGAGGAAGCGCTGCTGTTTGGGCGCAACAAGGGGCTAAAAACCGTGCTTTCGCTCGCGAGCGTTCACCGACTGGTGGAACGCTACGGCGAACTGGACGCGCAGACCATTCTGGATTCCTTCGGCACTACGGTGGCGTTTCGTCTGCATGACCGGGCGGCCCGACTGTTCGTGAAAAACCTGTACGGCCGCCATCGTGTGGCGGAAACCTATACGACCGCCACACAGACCCGCGGGATCGATCAGGTGTCGGATCAGTATGTGATTGAGGACGAGGACCTGACCGTTTTGCAGACGGGCGACAGTCTGGTGGCGATTGCCAACTGCCCGCCTTTCCGCTTCCGCGCCAAACTGTACGGCGCCTGAAAAAATTTGTTTTCCACAAGAACAAAGGAGGATGAACCCGATGAGCAAACTGACTCCGAAAGACATTGCCAAAATGCTGGATCACAGCACCCTGCAACCCTACCTGACACAGGACGACGTTCGCAAGGGGTGCGAGATCGCGCTTCAATATCAAACCGCAAGCGTGTGCGCACGCCCGGCGGACATGAAACTGGTTGCTGAAATGCTGAAAGGCAGCGATGTGCATGTTTGCACGGTGATCGGCTTTCCTCACGGCAACCACCTGCCGCAGATCAAGCTGGCCGAGGCGAAGGCCGCGCTGGACGACGGCTGCGAAGAACTGGATATGGTAATCAACGTGGGCCGCCTGATTGCCGGGGAGGACGGCTACGTGCAGGACGAAATCCGCGCGATCTGCGATTTAGCTCACGGCCGCGGCGCGAAGGTTAAGGTGATTATCGAAACCTGCTACCTGACCGACGAGCAGAAGGCGCGTGTATGCAGGCTGGCCGCCGCCGCTGGCGCGGACTGGGTGAAAACCAGCACGGGGTACGGCACCGCCGGTTGCAAGGTGGAAGACGTTCGCCTGATGCGCAAAAGTGTGCCCGCCTCCTGCCAGGTAAAGGGTTCCGGCGGAATCCGTGATCTGGATACCGTCCTGGCCGTGCGCGCCGCGGGGGCTACCCGCTGCGGCGTATCCGCCACGGAAAAGATTATGGAAGAAGCGGAAAAACGCTACGCGGAGGGCACGCTATGCGAAGCGGGAACCGACGCGAAGGAGACCGACGCGAAAGGCGCATACTGATCCTTTAATATCCGCTGCCGGGACACGCCGCCGGCCGCCTGTGCCGATTGTACCCATCGCCTGCGGAAACGCCAAAAAAAGCCGGCGATATGCAAGAAATTTCTTGACAAGCCCCCGAAAAATCTGGTATGATCGTCATTGGCATCAATAAACTCCGCTAGCCCCGGAATGTTTATTGTTTCAGCGTGCGTTTGCCTGACCATCAAACGTCGCACAGGAGATTCGGAACAGCTTTCCTTAAGGAGGAAACGAACTTGAATACGTACATGGCCAAAGCCGAGGACGTACAGCGCAAATGGTATGTCGTCGATGCGGAAGGCGTTGTGCTGGGCCGCCTTGCCAGCCAGGTTGCCAACGTGCTCCGCGGTAAACATAAACCCATTTATACCCCTCACGTGGACACGGGGGATTACGTGATTATCGTGAACGCCGATAAGGCGGTTCTGACCGGCAAGAAGCTGGATCAGAAGATCTACTACCATCACAGCGGTTTTCCGGGCGGCCTCAGCGAGACCCGCTACCGCGACCTGATGGCGGATAAGCCTGAGTTCGCTTTGAAAAAGGCGATCACCGGCATGCTCCCCAAGGGACCCCTCGGGCGTCAGATGGCCAAGAAACTTCGCGTGTACGCGGGCCCGGAACATGAATACGAGTCCCGTAAACCCGAAAAGTTGGAAATCAAGTAACGGACGCGAAAAGGAGATAGAGCACCATGGCTAAGGTTGAATACAGTGCCGTTGGCCGCCGTAAAGAGGCCATTGCCCGCGTCCGTCTGGTCGCCGGCGACGGTAAGATTATCATCAACAAGCGCGATCTGGATAGCTATTTCGGTCTTGAGACCCTCAAGATGACGGTTCGTCAGCCTTTGGAACTTACCAAGGCGGGCGGCGAAATGGATATTCTGATCAGCGTCAAGGGCGGCGGCTTAAGCGGCCAGGCGGGCGCAATCCGCCACGGCATCAGCCGCGCGCTGATTAAAGCGGATCCGGAACTGCGCGACAGCCTCAAAAAGGCAGGTTTCCTCACGCGCGACCCGCGCATGAAGGAACGTAAAAAGTACGGCCTCAAAGCCGCCCGTCGCGCTCCGCAGTTCAGCAAGCGCTAAAGTTTATCGGATTCGGCCTGCCGGATCCATGCGGGAGTCGTTCGCGGTATGCGGGCGGCTCCCTTGCTTTATACGATTTCAAATCATGAACGTATTATACTATTTCAAATCATGAACGCTCCAATCTCGCGGCGCTTTTATCCTGTTACTTCGTCGCGAAGTCTCGACGTAGCCACCGCTACCCCAGTCGCTTAGTCGTCGCAGGCTGCGCTGCCGCTTGCCTGCTCGCTTCGCTCCTCACCTGCGGGTCGCTCACGGCTATGCCGTGGTGCCCACTGGGCACACGCTTCCCTTTGGTGCCTACGCCTTCGCTCCTCGTCACAGAACAAAATCGCTCGCGATCTTTAATGCATTCATGAATTGAAATAGTATTACATCGGTTTCTATTGTATCATGGATTTTTCCGGCGCGCCATGGCAAAGATCACGGAAACACACGCATTCACCCCGGTTTCCGATTGCGAATTTTGATCCGGCTGATGTACGGACTTTTCCTTGTACCCGCTTGCGCAACCGACAGTTTCGGGGTATTGTATTCCCAAAAGGAAATGAAAGCCGTGCCCACGCCGGGCCGGAGAAGGACGATTGCCATGCGGATTACCCTGCGTGAAAACGGTCTGATTCTGGACAGTCTGGTGACGTCGGATGGCGACGTGCGCCTGCTGAACCTTTCCCCAAAAGAATTGCCCGACCCGGAGGACAGCCGCTGGTTCCGCCTGCTGGAATTACAGCTTTCCGGCCAGAACCAGGACGACAACTGCGGCAGCAAACACACGGGCA
>JAEWYP010000047.1 GCA_023395615.1 Bacillota bacterium | reverse complement strand
CAGCCTTTCCACCCCTTCAAAATACAGGAGTTGGCCGATCTGATAGGGAAGGCGCTGGATATAAGAACCCTTCTCAATGATGCTGTTCACATCACCGGAGATCAGCTGCGCGGCGGTTTTAAACAGGTATGCCTGATCGGCCCGGGGGTATACACGGGCGGAATAGACCCATACGATCCCTGCCGCAAACGGTACCGCAAGGGTCAGTGCGGTGATCAGCCGGAGCGAGAGTTTCTTTTCCAGCCTGGAAAAGAAACGAATCGCGGCAAAAAACAACAGGCAGAGAAGCAGGTTGGGCAGGATCGCGTCGGCGATACGGAGCATGTGCTCCGAGGAATAGGCTTTGGGGTCAAATATGTAAGTGTAGCGGAGAGAGAAAACGGTCAGGTAAGTAAAAACGAGGGCCAGCGCAACGCAGGCGAGCCCTACGGCGGTTTTTGTGAGACGTTTCAATTCGTAATTCCCGTCCTTAATCATTGAAATTCACCCGGATCGGATTACCCGAACGGGTTACTGCCAGGCATCCAGCCGTGCCCATTCCGCCTGGGGAATGGAACCGGCAGAATAGGTGGCCAGCAGCTTCTGGATGGAATGATACCGGTGCGTTACGGGGGCAAGCGCCCTCTTCTGCAGGGTCATTCCGTCTGATGGAAATAAGGATGGATGGGGGGACAGCTCCCGGATCACAGCGATGCTTTCCGCCGAGTCCGCGGCGGCGGCGACGGCTTCTTCCCGGGCTGTCATTTCCCGGTCGTAGGCGGCGGCGGAACCGTTCAGCAGGCTGAGGGAGGAGGAAACAACCGGGGTGGTTGTGATGGCGGAGGAGAACAGCCCCCATACGGCAAGCACCGCGCAAAGAATGGCCAGCCCGTGGGTGAGCGCGGGAGGGTGGCACTTTCCGTCAAACCGTTTAACCAGCCAGCCGAGCCAACAAACAACGTTGCCCAGCGCGACCGGGATTAGGAACAGATATAACGTCGCCTGAACGCGGTCCACGCGGCCCCCTTCCACGCCGGTCGCGTAAATCGCGGGGACAAACGCGGAGGCAAGCGCTCCAAAGCTGAAGATGGTAAACCAGACAGGGTGGCGGGGAGCGAAGCCCGCTTTGGCAAGCGGCTCCCAAAGCAGTGCAAGCAGGATCAGCGCCGCTGCGGCGAGCTGGGGTGAAAACCAGCGGCCGGTGGTTTCCAGGCACTCCGCTATCCCCTGCACAATAGCGCCGACCGGCCCCATTGCCGCGCCGCTGCGGGCCTGCCGTACCCCGTTGCCGGGGGCCAGCACAACAACCAGCAGCGAAACAAATACTGCCAGAAAGGTGATCAACGCGCTCCAGCGGGCCTTTGATTTGCGCAGAAAGGCAAACACGGCGATCAGCGCCAGCGATACGCAGCCGCCCAGCGCGAGCGGGTAGGTGCAGCCGCCCAGAAAAAGCCCGCACAGGATCAGCGCAATCGTTCGGCCCGCGCGAGGCCCCAGCAGATGCTGGCGAATCAGCAACCCGACCGCCAGCGCAAGCGCCGCAGGGCTGAGGGCGTAAAACACTCCGGATTGCCAGTAGATCGCTTCGTCCGCGCCGGGCAAATACGCAAGCCACAGCGTGAGCAGAACGGCAAAGATAAAGAGAGAGGAACCGCGCTGCATCTTAAGCGCCGTATGGGTCACCGAACGGGACAACACCCAGGCGGACAGAGTGAGCACGCACAGAGTCAGGACCGGGCCGATCCAATACAGCCTGTCGGAAATGGCGGAGGGGGCAAAGGCGGAGAAAAACATGGCGATGTAGGTACCCTGCCAGTTTTGATACATCCACACCGTCCGTTCCCATCCGGCGGCCAGCGCCGCGAGGGGCGAACCGGTACGGGCCCAGGCTTCGGTAACACTTTGGGTATGCAACAGATCATCATATACGGGATGAGCGTGAAACGATAACACAATCAACGGCAGAAGCATCACGGCAACCCACACGCAGGAAAGCACCGTAAGAGTCCGCTGGGAAATTTCCGATTGAAGATAAACCGATAGACCAGGCAGTCTGGGGATACGCGTGGATCGCGGCGAGACCGGTTCCGGATTACGCATGCTATCTCCCTCCAAACAGTACAGCACATCATAGCATATTCACAATTTTGTCACAAGTCGTCCAGCGTATGATTTCGCATCATACGCTGTAACAATTGTAAATATATGACACCCGGAAAGCAAAACAGGCGGGTTGTACGGATTTGTTTTGACAAAAACCACGTTCCATGCTACTGTAATACGGATTATGACTGGGAGGGAAACCATGCTCACTTTGACGGATGTCAGCCTGCAGTTTGCGGGCGACCTGCTTTATAAGCACGTGGATCTTATTTTTCAGCGGGAGCACTGCTATGGAATTATCGGCGCGAACGGCGCGGGGAAAAGCACGCTGCTGCGCATTATTTCCGGCGAACTGCCACCGACCACCGGAACTGTAGCCATCACGAAGGAAGACCGGATGAGCGTTCTGGAGCAGAACCATTTTAAGTACGACGACTACCCGGTGATCGACACCGTCATAATGGGCAACCAGAAGCTGTACGCTATTATGAAGGAAAAAGAAGCCCTGTACGCCAAGCCGGACTTCAGCGATGCGGATGGGGAACGGGCCGCGGTGCTGGAAGGCGAGTTTGCCGAAATGAACGGCTGGGACGCGGAGACGGAAGCCGCCCAACTGCTTAACGGCCTCGGGGTACCCGGTGAGCTGCATACAGCGCAGATGGAATCGCTGGACGGGCGCTATAAGTTGAAGGTGCTGCTGGCGCAGGCCCTGTTTGGGCAACCCTCCATCATCCTGCTGGACGAGCCGACCAACGGCCTGGACGTGGAAAGCACGGAGTGGCTGGAGGAGTTCCTGATCGACAGCCCGGCCATCGTGATTGTCGTAAGCCACGACCGCCATTTCCTGAACGCGGTCTGCACCAACATCGTGGACGTGGATCACGCCACCTGCAAGATGTACGCGGGCAACTACGATTTCTGGTACGATTCCAGCCAACTCTTTCAACAACTGATGCGCAACCAGAATAAGAAGCGCGAAGAGCGAATCAAGGACTTGCAGGAGTTTATCCGCCGCTTCTCCGCCAACAAATCCAAGAGCAAGCAGGCGACCAGCCGCAAAAAGATACTGGACAGCATCCAGATCGAAGATATGCCCGCATCCAGCCGGAAATATCCGTACGTGGGCTTCGAGCCGGAACGCGAAGCGGGTAAGGACATCCTGTTTGTGGAAGGTCTGACCAAGACCGTTGACGGTGTGAAGGTGCTGGATAACGTAACCTTCACGGCGGGCAAGGGCGACAAGATCGCCTTCGTGGGGGACAACGAAGCGGGCGCTACGGCGCTGTTTAAAATCCTGACGGGGGAGATGGAACAGGACGCCGGTTCCTTCCGCTGGGGTGTAACCATAACCAACAGCTATTTCCCCAAGGACAACACTGCGTTTTTTGAAAACTTCGATGGTACGCTGATCGAATGGCTGCGCCAGTATTCGCTGGATCAGACAGAAACCTATCTTCGCGGCTTTCTGGGGCGGATGCTGTTCTCCGGCGACGACGTGTATAAACCCGCCAAAGTGCTTTCCGGCGGGGAAAAGGTGCGCTGTATGCTCAGCCGCCTGATGATGAGCAAGGCAAACGCGCTGATTCTGGATCAGCCGACCGATCATCTGGATCTGGAAAGCATTACGGCGCTGTCCGGCGGGCTGGTGGCGTATCCGGGCAACCTGTTCTTCGCTTCGCATGACCACCAGTTTATTGATGAAGTCGCCAACCGTATTATTGAAATTCCGGTGAACGGTAACGGCTGCCTGGATCGCGAAGGCACGTTTGAGGAGTTCCTGCAGTGGAAGCATGAGCATACCGCGTAAGGGAGGCTTCGTATGGAATATCCCAAACCGGGCATTTATCGGCATTTTAAGGGGAATTACTACCGGCTGATCACGGTCGCCCTGCACTCGGAAACACGGGAACCGATGGCGGTGTATCAGGCGCTGTACGGCGAGCGAGGCTATTGGGTGCGTCCGCTTGCCATGTGGGGAGAAACGGTTGATCGCGACGGCGCTTCTTTCCCTCGGTTTGCCTACGTATGTGAAACCGAAGCGGAGATACCCGAAGCAAAACGGT
The DNA here is from genome assembly GCA_023395615.1 of Bacillota bacterium. GTDB lineage: Bacteria > Bacillota > Clostridia > Christensenellales > Aristaeellaceae > CAXXOK01. The sequence continues at coordinate 54,568 of JAEWYP010000047.1, read as the reverse complement.
GAAGTTTATTTTTTCGTAATAATCGCCCTTTATTAAGCACACATGGCGCAAACCGTTACGATAAAGCGGATTGCGTCATTTTTATATGGTCTTATGCGGGACAATAACGGCCCTACGGGACAAAAATAATACTTGCAATTGGATTCAACCTGCGATATGATACCCGCAACCGGTACAAGAAACGCCCATAGGGCAAGAAACGTCCCGATATTTCCGCCGGATCGGGACAGGGAATGATCCGCAATCATACAGGACATGGGAGGGGTTATCATGGAACGGGTTTACAATTTTTCGGCAGGGCCTTCGATGATGGATGAAAGCGTGCTGCAAAAAGCGGCTGCGGAACTGGTATGCTATGGTGATAAAGGCATGAGCGTGCTGGAGATGAGCCATCGCAGCGGCATGTTTATGGATATCTACAACGAGGCGGTCGCACTGTTTCGCGAAGTGATGGGTGTGCCGGAAAATTACGAGGTGCTGTTCCTTCAGGGCGGCGCCACGCTGGAGTTTGCCGCCGTTCCCCTCAACCTGATGCGCGCCAGCCATACCGCGGATTACATCGACAGCGGCAACTTCGCCCATCTGGCGGCGGAAGAAGCGAAAAAATACGGGACGGTTAACGTCGTAGCGTCCAGCCGCGCGGAAAACTACATCCGAATTCCCGATCTGGACGCCATCCGCTTTACGCCGGACGCGGACTATGTTTACATCACCACCAACAATACGATCTATGGCACGCGATATACGAAGCTTCCGGAAACCGGCGCTGTTCCGCTGGTGGCGGACGCCAGCAGCAACATCCTTTCCGAACCGCTGGACGTGAGCCGCTTTGGCGTACTCTATGCCGGAACGCAGAAAAACATGGGTCCCGCCGGGCTGGCCGTAGTGGTTGTGCGCAAGGACCTGCTGGGTTTTGCCGCGCCTACTTGCCCCAAGGTGATCGATTGGGCGTTGCAGGAAAAAAATGAAAGCATGATCAACACCCCCAACACGTTCGCCATCTATATGATTAAGCTGGTCTGCAAATGGATGAAAGAGCGCGGCGGCGTACCCGCGTTTTACGAGTACAACCAGCGCAAAGCGAAGATTCTTTATGATTATCTGGACGGAAGCCGCCTGTTCCACAATCCGGTCGTTAAGGAATACCGTTCGCTGATGAACGTTACCTTCGTGACCGGCGACGCGGAAAAAGACGAGGCTTTCGTGAAGCTGTGCACGAAGAACGGGCTGCTAAACATCAAAGGCCACCGCAACGTGGGCGGTATGCGCGCCAGCATCTACAATGCCATGCCCATTGCCGGGGTGGAGAAACTGGTGCGCGTAATGGAGCAGTTTGAGAAAGAAAACGCCTGAGCGGCACTGATTTTTTCGGAGCCCCGCACCGCCTGATCCGCAGGGGAAACGAACACTGCCCAAATACATGCAACAGGAGCTGATCGCAATGTTTAAGATTCAAACGCTGAATGAAATATCGGATGTCATCCACCAATGCCTGAGCGCCGAAAAATATCTGGTGGCACGCGAGGAACCCGTGCCGGACGGCATTCTGGTTCGCAGCGCGGCCATGCACGACATGGCGATGAAGGATAATCTGCTGGCTATCGCGCGCGCGGGTGCGGGGACCAACAATATTCCCGTAGAGGAGTGCAACCGCCGCGGCATCGTGGTGTTCAACACACCGGGCGCCAACGCCAACGCCGTGGCTGAGCTGGTTGCCTGCGCGCTGATGCTGGGAAGCCGCAATGTAACAGGCGGCGTGGAATGGGTAAAGACCCTGAAAGGCAAGGGCGAAGAGGTGCCCAAACTGGTAGAAAAGGGTAAAAACCAGTTTGTGGGGCCCGAGGTGCGTGGGAAAACCCTTGGCGTGGTGGGTCTGGGAGCGATCGGCGCGATCGTGGCTAATACAGCGGCACAGGGCTTCGGTATGGAGGTATTGGGCTACGACCCCTTCATCAGCGTGGAAAGCGCCTGGTCACTCAGCCGTTCCATCAAGCGCTGCAACAACCGGGATGATATTCTCTCCGAGTCCGACTACCTGACCCTGCACGTGCCGCTGACGGAAAAAACGACCCAGCTGATTAACGCCGCATCCATCGCGAAGATGAAGGACGGCGTGCATCTGCTCAACTTCAGCCGCGGCGAGCTGGTGGACACCGCCGCCGTAAAAACAGCGCTGGAAAGCGGGAAAATCGCAAGCTACGTGACCGATTTCCCGACTGAAGAGCTGATCGGAGTGAAAAACGCTGTGCTGATCCCGCATCTGGGCGCCAGTACCCCCGAAAGTGAAGAAAACTGTGCTCGTATGGCGGCCTGCGAATTGAGGGACTATCTAGAGATCGGACAAATCCGAAACAGCGTTAACTTTCCGGAAATCCTTCTGGACGGGAGCGATCCCAACCGCCTGCTGGTGATTCACGAGAACGTACCCAGCATGGTCAGCGCCATCTCCGCCGCCATCGGCGCCCGGCATATCAACATCGACAATATGCAAAACAAGAGCCGTAAGGAGATCGCCGTTACGGTGATCGGTCTGGATGACCATCCGGATGAAAAACTGACCGAGGAAATCCGTAGCCTTCCAGGGGTCATCCGCGTACGCACGTTTGAAGAATAACGCGGAGAACCTATCCATCATTCCCTTTGGCCGCCCATACAGGGCGGCTTTTCCATGTCCCTGAAAATTGACGGGTTGAAAATTGTACCGGGCCGGAGTAATATAAACACAGCGGCGGCACTGCGACGGCGCGGCGAACCATTCGACGAACAAACGAATAAAGGAGAAACACAATGATCTTTCGCAAACTGGAAAAGCTGGGCGTACAAACCTCGTTACTTGGGTTTGGCTGTATGCGCCTGCCCATGAACGCCGATCAGACCATCAACGAGGCGGAAACCGCAAAAATGTTCGACCAGGCCTATCAGGCCGGGGTGAACTATTACGATACCGCTTATGGCTATCATGATGGGAAAAGCGAAGCTGTAACGGGGAAGATGCTGAAGCGTTACCCACGGGATTCGTTTTTTATCGCCACCAAACTTCCTACGTACATGATCCAGTCGCTGGAGCAGGCCAAAGCGATCTTTGAGGAGCAGCGGCAAAGGCTGCAAATGGAGTGTATTGACTTTTACCTGCTGCATACCCTGAACAGCGCATCCTATGACCGGATGGTAAAGCTGGGCGTGGTGGATTTTTGCAGGCAACTGAAAGCGGAGGGGAAAATCCGCTTCCTCGGCTTCTCTTTCCACGACGAGTACCCTGTGTTCGAACGGATTATCAACGACGGTGAATGGGATTTCTGCCAGATCCAGTATAACTACCGCGACCAGCGCCTGCAGGCGGGTACGCGGGGGTATGAGCTGGCTGCGGCGAAGGGTGTGCCCGTAGTGGTGATGGAACCCCTGAAAGGCGGCGCTCTGGCCACCCTGTCTCCGGACATTTCGGAGCCTTTCCGCAAGGTAACCCCGGGCGCGTCGGACGCATCCTTCGCGCTGCGCTGGCTGGCGGATCATTCCAATGTAAAAGTAATTCTCAGCGGTATGTCGACCCCGGAACAGATGGCGGACAACCTGAAAACATTCGAAAAGGACGCTCCGCTTTCCCAGGCGGAACGCGACGCGATTACCGATGTGGCCCATCGGCTGGACAGCCGTGTGAAAATCGGCTGCACAGGGTGCCGTTACTGCATGCCCTGCCCGCATGGTGTTAATATCCCCGGCAACTTCGATATCTGGAACCAGTATGGCATGTACGGCGGAATCCCGAACCTGAAGGGCACCTGGCAGCACTTCTTCGCGGAGGACACAAAGGCTTCCCACTGCGTGCAGTGCAGAGAGTGCGAGGCGAAGTGCCCGCAGCACCTGCCGATTGTGGAATCGCTGCAAAAGCTGCAGGCGGAATTGGATACGGCGCTCGGCCGCTGAGCGAACCCATCCGACTTGCCGGATCCTTCTGATTACATAGACCATTGACAAACCCTTACAGGCTGTTAACCGCAGCTTGCTTAAAAGGTTCGGACGCCAGGAAGCAAGGGGTATTGCTTACTGTTTGCAAGGGATCCCCCCTTGCCATCCCGTAGCTGACAACGCAGATAGGCTTTGTTCAAAAAGCTGAGCGGCCCGTTTCCCTGACCGGGAAACGGGCCGCTCTTCCATCTTCTTGCTGTTTATACCTTTCCCAGATAACGCCTGAAGTTTTCGCCGGCGAAGTTGCGGATCGCCATGTCGTCATAACCGCGTTCTTTCATGCGGTCAAACAGGGCGTGCACGCACCCCGCGTGCTCCAGCCCGACGGGGTGGCTGTCAATACCGTCAAAATCCGACCCCATGCCGATATGTTCCGCGCCGCCAAGCTCGACCATATGGTCGATATGGCGGATCACATCATCTATGGTTGCCTGTTGCTCGCCCTTTAAGAACAGCGGGTAGAAATTGATGCCGACGTACCCACCCATGGTAAAAATCGCTTTCAACTGATCGTCGGTCAGGTTGCGGGGATGGTTGCAAAGCGCGCGGCAGCAACTGTGCGAAGCGATGATGGGGGTTTTGCTGAGGGAGAGCACGTCCTTCACACCGGCATCGTTCAGGTGGCTTACGTCCACAGCGATATGCTGTGCGTTCATATGCTCTACAAGCTTGTGGCCGCGCTGTGTCAGCCCACGGTCATTCCCGACAGCGGCGGGGCAGGCGAAGGAGTTTTCATTATTCCACACGATGGCCGCAATCCGTACGCCCCATAGTGCAAAAGCGTCCACCGTCTGCGGTCCGCCTTCAAATACTTCGCCGCCTTCTACGGTCAGCAGAAAGTTCGCCTTCCCCGGCTGTGCCTCGTCCACCGTGCGCACCTGGCGAAATCCCTGAGATTCCAGCCTGTTAAGCGCCAGCATTTCCCGGTCTATCAACCCGACATCCTTGCCAAGCAAACCTTCCTTGCCGGTCCAAAGGGCAAGGCATTGCACCCGGGTATCGGTTTCTCCGTCCGCGGTTAAGCGCTCCAGCGTAATATCGCAGGGTTGGCTTCGGTCGCGCGTTTCGTCCTGCAAAGCATACAGGGTATCGGCATGGGTATCGCAAATCAACATGGTCTATCCCTCCCAGGTTAAAGTCTTCGGTTCATGATGGAGATAATAAGATTTCCGTTTTCAAACACCTTGGCCAGCGCGCTCTGATCCACCAGCGTCTGAAACTGTTCCAGAGGAACCACGCTCTGCAACAGCGGCATGGCGGTGAAAACGATAAAGCAAAGCACGCAGCCGATCAGAAAGCCGAAAGCGCCACCGGCCAGCCAATCCAGCTGCTTCAGCACCGGAAAACGGAAAACGGAACGCAGTAGATTCACCAGTATGGTGATAACGATAAAGCAGATGATAAAGCAGACAATAAAGCATAACACGTTAATGCTGACCGACAGAATGGTCTGGTTCACATAATCGCCCACGGTTGTGGCAAGATTGCCGAGAGGGCTAAACACCTTACCCGTCAGATTGGCTTGCAGCAGTTTACCGATCGGTTCAGGAAGATTGGCCTTCGCGACGATTGCGTCAATGTTGCTTGTACTGAGAGTGCTGATGGCCCGGCTGCTGAGGTCCAGATCGCCCAGGAGGCTTCCGGAATCCGTATAGCTGCTGATGAGGCGTACGATTTCGGTATTGTTGCTCACCGCGTCGGCCAGTTTGGGAAACAACCAGAACGCCCCTGCGAAGGACAGCAGGCTGCCGCCCAGGTTGAGCAGTGTCTGGAGAAACCCCCGGTAGAAACCGAACAGCACGCACAGCGCAATGAGAAGGATGATGCCGTAATCGATGATATTCAAGGGAGGACTCCTTTCCGGGCGAATGTTTACTGGCGCGCGGCCTGGGGCAGGGTGCAGACAAACACTTCATCTCCGCAGGCGACGAGCATATGGCCGTCCTTCAACACCCCGATAAAGCGATCGACCGGGCTGGTTAACGGCAGGGGATAATCGGAGAAGCGGTTATCGCCTACGGCCGCCCGATAGAGTTTATCGGCGCTGACAGAGTAGAGCGCCTTATTCCATACGGCCGCGCCCAAACAGGTATCCGGCAGGCTGTAACGTCGGTCTGTGGAACCGCTGATCAACCGAAGCTCCCGAATATCGAAGGCGCTGTCCGTTTGGGCAGTGGGGGCGAACAGCATCAGAGCGTCACCCTTCTCCGGTATTTCGCTTCCAATCAACCGCCAGCCATACACCAGCACGCTCGCGGTGGTATCTTCCATGCCACGGTAATTAAAGCTGAGCATTTTCCGGGTATTGATGACGCGCAAAACGCTGTTTTCATATAAAACCGAGTAGGTGATGGAACTGCCCAGCGAGACTTCTCCGGTGTTCATCTTGCCGACTTCGAAAGTATTCAGAATTGTGTTGGAAGCAGTTCCGAAAACATCCAGCGAGAGAGTCCACATGTATTCGCCGTTCTTCCCATAAAAACCCACATCCAGAATGATCAGGTTTTTATAAGCGTCGGCTTCCTCGTCCATATGCGCGCCCAGATGATCCTTCACCACCAGACGCGGCGTGGTGGTATCGCCGATGACTGCCGCCACGTATTGCTTGCCTGCGCGTGCGAACTGTATCGGCTCGCCAAGGTTGTCGTTATAGGTGGAGTTGCCATTATTGTCAATGATATAGATTGTGTTTCCGGCCCAGGCAACCACCGTATCATCCGTGCAGTCAAACCCTGCGTCGGCGCCAAGCTGAAAGGACCAGCGGACCGCACCCTTGCTGGTCATACAATGGATGCTTTCGCCATCGTAATACAGAATATGATTGCCGAACGGGCGAATGTTATCACTGTATTCGCAGGGCAGGCGTGTCGCCGTTACATCGGTTACGGGACGGTTCGATAAAAGCGACACCAGCAAAACAACAACTGCTGCGATCCCCGCCAATATCGCCAGAAGGATTAAAACGGACTGCCAGCGTTTCCGCCGGGTTTTCACCCTCTGCATAAGTGCTCCTTCAAAAAAGTGTTGCGCCGCGTGGGCCGGAAGGCTGCGAGTGGGCTGCGGCATCAATACGAATGTGTTTGCCACACGGACATCGCTTTTCATTATAGCGAAAAGAGGGAAGGATGACAAGCGGCAAAGCCGTGACTTGGCCAGCCGCCACAAACCGCCAGACAAAAACGGCGCGGATTTGCCCGCGCCGTACAGCTCATTCTATTGAGGAGGAAGGTTCGTTAATCGTTCAATCTGGAGCATCCCGAAACGCGAGACGATCCTCCTGTATAATCGCAGCCTGCGCTTCGTCCAGCTGCGAGGCGGCGATCCTGTCCATGCGGTTTTGCGGCGCCAGCTGATCCAGCAGAGAGAACACAATGGTTTCCAGCAGACCGCTCTCGCGGTAATCGGCAGGCGCGGCGAAATCCACTCGCCCCTGTACAAGCATATCGTTCACCAGGCGATCCCGTTTCCCCTGATAAACCGCGATGGAGTGCCCGCCCTTGGACTTGGTCAGCTTCATGCAGGGCACATCGGTCAGACCGTCGCCCAGATACATCATATTGGTAAAGGGGACGCGGCGTGTGTTGTGCGGTGTATGGCGATTAAGCTCCTCGTTCTGCGTGACGCCCAGGACCCCTTTGTTGATACGGTAGAGGAACTGCGTTTTGCTGGTATAGTTAACCGCCATGGCGGGCCATACGGGCGCGCCGGTTCCGTCGTACAGAAATTCCGCGGCGTAAATACGCTTAAAATAATCCGCGATGGCAGTGCCTTCGATAATTTCTTTCAGTCCGGAGGAGATAATGTAGTGCTCGGTCGTTAACCCCAACTGGTCGGCGTAACGGTTGACCCGGTCAAACCAGGTATCGACACCCGGAAAAAGCTGCACGCTGCGCCCAAGCGTATGGAACGCTTCGCGGGTGAGGGGCATCTTTCCGCGCGCTTTTTGCAGCATCACATACATGTAGGCAAGAATCTGATCCATGCAGTTTTCCTGCATCATCTGCCGGCATTCCGCCCAGAAGGCGTCCGGTTCCATGCCCACGCCCGGAATAAAGGCATACTCCTGCATATCCCGGGGGGAGAGGGTTTTATCAAAATCATACATCATGGCGACGATCGGGCGTTCCGGCATGCGGTTTCACCTCCGTGAAAGGCGGGCGGGACAACGTTGTTACCAATATTGTAACGCGAAAAGCGTTGTTTGGCAATCGAAGGGACGGAAAACGGGGCACGCCTTACGGCGTGCCCCGTCTGTTGCCTGAGAGGATTTATTTCCCGAAGTACCGCTTCAGCAGCCCTGCGTAACCCTTGCCGTGGCGGGCTTCGTCCTTGCACATTTCGTGTACGGTATCATGCACCGCGTCGTAGCCCAGTTCTTTGGCCAGGGTCGCCAGCTCTTTTTTACCGGCGGTGGCGCCCCATTCGGCTTCCACACGCATTTCAAGGTTCTTCTTGGTGCTGTCGGTCAGTACTTCACCCAGCATTTCGGCAAAACGGGAAGCGTGGTCGGCTTCTTCATATGCGTAGCGTTTAAAGGCTTCGGCTACTTCGGGGTAGCCTTCCCGGTCCGCCTGCCGCGCCATGGCCAGATACATGCCGACTTCGCTGCACTCACCGGTAAAGTTCATCCGCAGACCGTCCACAATGCGCTGATCCAAACCCCTCGCGACGCCAACGCGATGCTCGTCGGCATAAACGCGCTCTTCATCCATCTTTACAAACTTCGCCTTGGGGGCGCCGCATACGGGGCACTTTTCCGGGGGTTCGGCACCTTCATACACATAACCGCAAACAGAACATACCCATTTCATACTGAATATCCTCCTTCAATCATCTCAGTGGAGCGTTTTGCTTCGTTCATTACACTACCCGCGTTCGAAAGAGGGTGAAACGGAAATCGTAAAGATTTTTGGAGGCCGCCCGGGTATGCAACGGCGGGGCGGGGACGCATGTTTGCGTACGTCCCCGCCCCGCCAGCGTGCAAGATGCCTGTCAACGATCAACCCGTTTGACGCGGACCGGTCATGAAAATGAAGAGGAAGAACTGAACAGGGTTATGCGGCTATTTCAGCTCTGCAAACAGCGCGGCTTCCATCCCGTTTTTCTCGCAAACAGAACGATGCAGGACGGGCAGGGTTCGAAGCTCCGCAATCTGCCGCGGTACCGGCACGCCGGTTTTGGCTTGCAGTTCCTCCGCACAGGCGAAGGCGTCCAGACCGTCCGTCGCTTCTTTGCCGCACAGGGAGGCAAGCACATCCTCCGAAAATTTGTAAGGACTGGCGGTGGAAACGATGACCGTGGGGGAGCGGTCTTCGCTCTTTTCCCGGTATTCGTTCAGAACGTAGCTGGCGACCGCGGTGTGCGGGTCCATCAGGTAACCGGTACGCTCGAATACGCGGCGTATTTCTCCGGCGGTCATCACATCGTCGGCAAAGCCTGCTGAGAAGGTTTTCTGCAACTCGGCCAGCCGCTGGGCGCCGATGGAGAAACTGCCGCAATCCGCCAGAAGCTCCATCCATGATTTTACGATCCGGCCATCCCGACCCGCGCATTCGTACAGCAGACGTTCCAGGTTGGACGATATCAGAATGTCCATGCTGGGAGACATGGTTTGGAAGAAGGTGCGGTGTGTGTAGTAAATACCGTCGGTAAAGAAATCCGACAGAACATTGTTGCGGTTGCTGGCGCAGATCAGCCGACCGACGGGCAGCCCCATGCGCTTGGCGTAATACCCCGCCAGAATATCGCCGAAATTGCCGGTGGGCACTACAAAATTGAGCGGTTGGCCGAGCCGGACCGCACCGTTGTTTACCAGCGCCGCATAGGCGCTGAAATAGTAAGCAACCTGTGGGGCGAGCCGCCCGAAATTGATGGAATTAGCGGACGAAGGGAGCCTGCCCGCCGCATTCATTTTTTCGTGAAATTCGGAGGAGGAGAACAACTGTTTCACGCCTGTCTGCGCGTCGTCAAAATTACCATTCACACCGATCACATGCGTATTGGCTCCGGCGGTGGTGGTCATCTGTAACTGTTGCAGGGCGCTTACGCCGTGGGCTGGATAAAACACGGTGCAGCTGGTGCCGGGAACGTCTTTGAAGCCTTCCAACGCGGCCTTGCCGGTGTCTCCGCTGGTGGCAACCAGAATGCTGATCTCCCGCTTCTCCTCGTTTTTCTGCGCGGCCAGACGCACCAGATACGGCAGCAGTTTCAGCGCAATGTCCTTAAACGCCAGCGTGGGGCCGTGAAACAGTTCCAAAACATATGCGTTGCCATCCAGACGGCGTACCGGCGCGATCGCCGGATCATCAAACGCGGGCGATGTATAGGCGGCGTTCACGGATTCTTCGATTTCACTGATGGAGTAATCCTCCAGAAAACCGCGCAGAACTCGCTGCGCGATCTGCTGATAGCTCATCTGGCAGAACGACGAAATCTTCTCCTGCGAAAATTGTGGGAACATGGAGGGCACGTACAGACCTCCGTCCGCCGCCAGCCCCCACAGCACCGCCTGGGAGGCGGTAACGCATGCTCCGCCGCGCGTGGAATAAAAAGACATTGTCTCAACTCCCTTGGATCCATCCAAACCGGATGGAACGGATACTTGCCAACAAGCGGAAGCCCGAAAGCTTCCGCTTGTCTGCCCTGCCGAATGTTTTAAATTACATAGGGTTTAATAAAATCGGGAAGCAGATCGGGTTCTTCGCTGACGCAAAGCACAAAATCGACGCTGTGTTTCTCGCTGAGGGCCTCCAGGCGTTCAAACAGCCAGGCCGTGGTGTCCAGTTCGCACTTTACGAACTTCTTGAAACCGTCGATGCAAATTTGCCCTACATCGAAGTTCTGCGCGACCGCGCCCGCAAGGAAACCCATGAACATCTGGTCGTTGTCCAGATTGTACTCGCCCGCGTTGATGAAACGAACCTCGTGACGAAGATCGAACATGTAACGGTTATCATCGTCGATAAAGACGATGTCGTGCTTGCTTTCCTGTGCGGACTTATTGGCCAGATCAATGAGCCGTTTCGTTTTTCCGGAGCCTTTTTTACCGGCGATCACCTGAATCATTGGTAACGCCCCCTTAAACTGTGTATTATGAATTTCTCGTGTGGCGGCCGCAGGACTCGCCCCGGCCGTTCCTCAATTTCATTATACATGAACATGGTACGAAGCGCAAGGTGAATCCGGCGAAAAGTGCCGGAAGCAAAGGGGTTGGTGCACGAAGGCGTTGCCGCGGCGGGCTTTGATGGTAAAAGAGATTGTAAGAATCCTGTAAAGCAGGTGTTAACGCATCTGTTCAATAGTTCTTATCCCGCAGATTTCGGTTCACTTCCTGTTGCGGATGCTTCGGTCGCCTCCCTGGCGATCAGGCGCTGGGTCAGCTCTTCCATCTGCATTTCCGGCAGCTCCCAGGCCGCCGCGCCGCGCGCCGTATCGTCGAAACCGCAGAGCAGGCAATAGTCGCAGTGCTGGCAACTCTGCGTCGTGCCCGTTTTTACAGGGCGAATAGAAGTATCTCCTGCGTAAAGCGCGTCTGCCAGCTGCGCCGCCTGCAGACGGGTATGGCGGAGCAGCGCCTGCATCTGCTGCATGTCCAGCACTTTCGCGTTTTTACGGATGCCGCCGCCGCGGGTGAGCGCGGCGGAAACGGACGCGGGGCTGTCGCCATGATCCATTGCCTGCAGCACAGCCTCGTCCGCCAGCGCGACGCCTTTCATCTGCAATTGTTTCGCAATTTCCGCTTCCGCGGGTTCGCGCTCATCGCTGGCCAAACGAGCCAGCGGATCGGCTACGTGAAAATAGAACGCGCCAGCGGGTCTGGCATCCTCCCGGGCCCCAAGGGCGGCGTCCAGATAGATCAGCAGTTGCAGTTGCAGCCCCCACCATGTTTTAGCGGGTTCCAACGTAGTCTGGCTGCTTTTATAGTCCACCACACGCAGGTAATGTTCACCGTCGATAGTACAGCTATCGATCCGGTCGATTTTTCCGTGCAGGGTTACTTCGGTTCCATCTTTCAGTTGCAGCGTAACCGGCGGCAGGCTGTCCGGCTCCGGATCGCCGAAATGCGCTTCGGCGCGAACCAGCTGAAAATCTCCCCCGGCGAGGTGATGCGTAACGGTCCGGCAGGCGCGGCGGATGATCTGCCGCGCGCGATCAAAACCAGCCAGTGTTCGCGGTGTGTCGCCCATCGGGCCGCGAAGCAGGCTGCCCACCAGCGGGGCGACGGCTTCGTCCGCCATCGCGTCGGCTTCTTCGTCCGATACCTGCGGGTATTCGGGGCGTTCCTTCGCCAGCCCGGCGAAATTTTGCAGGCTGCGATGGAAGAACACGCCCAGATCGACCGGCTCCACCCCCCATTCCTTCAGGATGTCGGGGCGCAGGCCATATTCCACAAAATGCTTGAACGGACAGGCGGCAAACTCCTCCAGACGGCTGACCGAAAGGGTGCGCTCGTTAAACAGGCTGCGTGCCTGTTCGGATTCCAGCGGTTCGCTGCACACGCGGTAGTTGGCCGCGCGCAGCAACCGTGAAGCCGCCTGCGAGGTGGCGGGTGCGGCCAGCAATCGGGCCAGACGATCGCTCCACAGCGGGGGCAGGGTATCCGTAAGGCCGTCGGCATAATCGCGCAGGATACCGCTTAACTCGGATAGAGCCTGCGTAGCGGATACGGGCAGCCCATCCCGGGGCGCGGGCGGCTCCGGCAGCCCGCTAAACAGGCGGTTTTGCAGTGTGGACAGCAAATCCAGCGGACGAAGCGCTTTGCCGGACGGGTCGGTCTTGGCGTAACTTAAGAACAGATATTTTGTCGGCAGCGTCATCGCCGCCTTTACGTCCATCCGCGCAAACAGAGAGCGGCTTTCGTCTGTCATGCCCAGGTAAGCCCCGGTCGCCGACTGCGCTTCGGCACGCTCGGCTTCGGTCAGCAGGCTGTCGGCCTCCCGGCTCAGCACACCGTCGTTGAGACCCAGCAGAAAGACCGCGTCCATGTCGCCGGACAGGGAATGGCCCAGCAACCCGGCGTGCAGCATTTGGCTGGCAGGAGGCAGCGCGCCCAGCGACACGGCGCTGAAACCGCAGTCAAACCGTTCGGCAATATGGCTGAGGGGAATGCGAGCGCCGTCCGAAAGCTGATAGAGCTGGTCGAACAATTCCAGAATCGTTTTCCACATCTGGCTGTTCTGCCCGGCCCGGACCGCCATCCCTTCGCCCAGCAGTGTCTTTTCTTCCGCCTTGAGGGTTTCGTAGGCGTGTACGTCGGTAAGCAGTTGCATCACGGCGGCCAGCGACGCTTTAGCGTCCCGCGCCGCAACGATCGCGCCGCGCGCCCGGGTGAGCGGTTCCATCAGGCGAACGCGCAGGGGTTCGCATCGCGCGATTTGTTCCGGCTTGCCGCGCGTAAGCGGGGCAAGCCACAGCTTACGGTTGATTCCATATTCGCGCGCGTAGTTTTCCAGTTCGCAGGCTTCCGAGTAGGCGAGGGGAGAATAACCGGATTTCATCACGTCGATCACGTCCGCGCGCTCATACCCGCTGGCCATGGCGCGAAGAGCCGCCAACAGAAAACGCGCCAGCGCGTGGGAGGAGGCGGGCAACTTTTCGTCCGTGTAAAAAGACAGACCGCTGTCCGTAAGCGCGGCGGTTACGGCGAACGCATACCCGTTCTGGTCCGGATACAGCAGGGCGATCCGCTCAATATCCATACCGTCTCCGCAAAGCGCCATAATGCGCCGCGCGGCGTCGGCCGCCTCCTCGTACGGGCTCATGTGCTGGGAAAGGAAAACTGCGTTCTGTTCTCCGGCAAATTTGGTCTCCGGATAGGCGAACAGCGTGCTGTCCAGATGACGGATAGCGGGTGCGGAAGGCAACGGCTCATCCGGTAAATAGGTGGATTTCAGAACCAGACCGCGTTCCCGCAGGATTGCGCCGAACCGTTCGACACTCTGGCGCACCGGGCGGTACAGGTCGCCGTCCGGCGCGGTTTCCGACCGGGCGGTCAGGGCCACGGTCAGGCTTGCGCATAAGGGCCCTATGGAGGCCAGCAATGTAATCATCGGTTCCGGAAGCGCGTCAAACCCATATACGAAAACGTACTGACCGGACATCAGTCCGCTTTCTTCCAGCCGGGAAGCCACATACCGCAGTTGATCTTCGCTGTCGCCAAACCGTCCGGACAGCAACGATTCGTAAGCCGCATAGACGGCGGCGAGGTCCCCCGTCTTGGCGCGGCGCATGCCGTCCGGCAGGGCTTGCGCATATTCGGCCAGTGTGTCCGGGGTCAGCCCGCCGCGCTTCATATCCGCGATCAGGGAGGATAATTTCTCGGTAAAACCGCGCCGATGCGCGGAGGACTGGTAATAATTCAACTGCTTTTCGCACTTTTCCAGCGCCGCGCTTACGGCCATGCGACGACCGGCGGAGGAAAGCGGGGCGCGTTCATCCGCCCCCACGGCGGCAAGCACGCGCTGGGAAAGCCGGGAGGGGGATAACACGTCGATGGTGAAAAACCCCGGAAGGTGCAAACGGGTAAGCAATTCCCGCTCTGCCTGCAGGGTAAACTGCTCCGGTACCAGCAACAGGCAGGGTTCGCCCTGCGCGTGCAGGCGGCCGATCTCCGCCGCCACCGGCGCAAGCAGCCGGTGCGCGCAACCCATCCAAACGTTAATCTCGGGCAACGGCGACCCCTCCTTTTCCATCCAAATTCCTCTGTGTTATAATAGCACAGAAAGCATCTTTTGGGGAGGTTTTGCCATGCGGGATACCATCGTGGGCATTGCAACGGCACCGGGAGAAGGCGGCGTGGCTATCGTGCGCGTAAGCGGAGAAAACGCCGAAGCCCTGCTGCAACGCGTGTTTTGCCCGGCAAAGCGGAAACCGCCCTACGAGGATCACCGGCTGATGTACGGGCATGTGGTAGACGCGGCGGGTGCGCCGGTGGACGAGGCGATGGGCGTGATGATGCGCGCCCCCAACACCTATACCCGCGAGGACGTTTGCGAGCTGCACGTGCACGGCGGCGACGCGGCGGCGACGACGGTGATGCGGTTGCTGGTTGCGGCCGGCGCGCGCCTCGCGGAGGCGGGGGAGTTTACCCGGCGGGCGTTCCTGAACGGGCGCATTGATCTGTCGCAGGCCGAGGCCGTGATGGGCGTAATCGGCGCGCGTTCCGCCGCGGCGCTGAAAAGTGAGGAAGCGTTGTTAAACGGCGGGGCCGGGCGCTTTGTGAAACAGGCACAGGAAAAACTGACTCGCCTGATCGCAGGCGTGGAAGCCTGCCTGGATTATCCGGATGAAATCGATGAAGCCGAAGCGATCGGCGGGTTGCGGGCTGGGCTTGCGGAACTTACGGCAGAGCTGAACGCGGCGGTGGACGAACGCGGCGCACGCATCCTGCGAAACGGCCTGCGCGTAGCGCTGTGCGGTCGCCCCAACGCGGGGAAAAGCACGTTGTTTAACGCCTTGCTGGGAGAAGAACGAGCAATTGTGACCGATATTCCCGGTACGACGCGGGATGTGCTGGAGGGCAGTTTTTCGCTGAACGGGCTGAACGTGCTGCTGATGGATACGGCGGGCCTGCGCGAAAGCGGCGATACGGTAGAGCGGATCGGTGTGGAACGCGCGAAAGCGGCGGTGGCGCGCGCGGACGTCGCTTTGCTGCTGATCGACGCGTCCAAACCGCTGGACGCGGAAGAACGGGAACTGCTAAGGCTTAAAACGGATTGCCCCTGCGCCGTATTGCTCAACAAAGAAGATACTCCCCCTGCCGTGACCGCCGCGGAGGTGGCGCGGGAGACGGAACATGCCCCCATTTTCACCCTGTCCGCCAAAACAGGGCAGGGGTTGGACAGCCTGCGGGCTTATCTGGCGCAGCAGGCGAAGCTGCCCGGCGAAGGGATGCTGACGCACGAGCGGCATATGGCGGCGGCGCGGCAGGCGGTGGACAGACTGACGCAGGCGGCGAACGCCCTGCAAAACGGCACGCCGCTGGATGTGGCGGCTATCGATCTGCGCGAGGCGCTGTGGACGCTGGGCAGAATCACCGGTGAAAGTGTGGACGACCGGCTGTTGGATGAGATTTTTTCAACGTTCTGTGTGGGAAAATAACACGGGATGAATACCCGTGAAGGAGGCCTGGAGATGAAACGTTTGTCGTTTATGATTCTGTCGCTGCTTCTTACAATGGTCTGCGTATGCGCCGGTGCGGAAAGCGCCCCGGCCCCCACGGAAACGCCGGGCGCGGCGACCCTGCTGTATCAGGGCCACGCCAGCCTGCGCATCACCACCGCGGAAGGAAAAACGATCTATGTGGACCCTTATGCCGGCGACGGTTACGATGTGCCCGCCGACCTGATCCTGATTACGCATATGCATCAGGATCATGATAAAGTCAGCCTGATCCGGCATAAGAATGACGACTGCCAGACCATTACCAACAAAGAGGCGCTGGCAGACGGCGCGTACCAGACGTTCGACCTGGGATATGTTAAGGTGGAGGCTGTGCAGGCTGGCAACAACCCCAATCACGACATCAAGGTTTGCGTGGGGTATATTCTTACCTTCAGCGATGGGAAAACGGTCTACATCAGCGGCGACACCTCCCAGACCGACCAAATGGCGGAACTGGCGACGCGCAAGCTGGATTACGCGTTTTTCTGCTGCGACGGTAAATACAACATGGACGCGAAGGAAGCCGCGGCGTGCGCCAAACTGGTCGGCGCTAAACACAGCATCCCTTACCATACGCAAGTCGGCAAGCTGTTTAACGAAAAGATTGCGGGAAAATTTGACGTGGATACGCGGCTGATTGTAAAACCAGGCGAAACGATCACCCTCGAGTAAGGTTCAGGGTAGATCTTTAAACAGCAGCGTGCTTTCTTCATCCATAAAGGCGGGGGTGAAGCTGCTTTGCGCAGCTTCCTTCTCCTGCAGATACCCGGGCAGGCCCAGATCGAAAAAGTGATCGCGCGCGCGGGCGTATTCCCGCGCGGTCAGCCGCCGATCCAGCCCCTTGGCGGTAACGCCGTTCATGGGGGTATACTGGCGCATCAGGCTTACGGGCGTGCCCGCGGGCAGTTCGTTTGCGATCGTATCAAGGATGGTGATCGTTTCATCCACCCGAAGGGGCAACGCCAGATGGCGTACCAGCGTGCCCCGGATCAGCATTCCGTCGGCGTCGTAAACAGGCGCGCCGGTTTGCGCGCACATGGCGCGAATGGCGGCGAGCGCCACGGGAAAGTAATCCGGCGCGTGGGCAAGCTCCCGCCCCGTAGAAGCCTTGGCATACTTGAAGTCCGGTAAAAACACATCCACCAGCCCGCGCGCCGCCTCGATCATCTCCGGGCTTTCGTATCCGCTGGAATTCCAGATCACGGGCACGCCGGGCTTGCGCAGCCGGAGCGCCGCGAAAATGGCGGGCGCGAAATGCGTGGGGGTAACAAGGTTCAGGTTGTGCACACCTAAGGCTTCCACCCGCCCAAAAAGCTCCGCCAGCGATTCGACGGACAGGGGCTTTCCGCTGAGCACGCCGCCGCTGATGCCTGCGTTCTGGCAGAAAACACAGCCCAGCTGACAACCGCAGAAAAAGACGGTTCCGCTTCCGTTTACGCCACTGATGCACGGCTCCTCCCAGAAATGCCGGGCGGCGCGGGCAACCACCGGGAGCGTTCCCATATGGCAGTATCCGTGGCCTTCGGCCTCGGTACGTTCGGCGTTGCAGTGACGCGGGCACAAATTGCAAAGCATCGGTTTCCCTCCCCACAATGTCCGTTCCCAAGAATACCACGCCCTCGCGGCGGAAACAAGCGTTTTAGCAAACAGGCAAAGCGCGTTGTGATCCGCAAATGCTCCGGCGTACCCGCCGTTGCAAAAAAAGTGGATATGCCGCGCACTCTCCGGTGTTTTTTATTACAAGGCTTTATCGCGGCAGGCTGCCGTGGTATAATCACGGCGACGCCGCGGTACGAATTGGGCCGGAGATATGGGTTCGATTCGAAAACGGTCAACCTGACTGAATACAATCCGAGCATGGCTTTACGAAATAAGCGGTACCGATATGCCCGGTGAAAGAAGGGTTTTCTTATGGGTCTGATAACCATTCATAACGATTTGCTTACGGTTACGCTTTCCACGCGGGGCGCGGAGCTGCAGTCCATCCGGGATCAGAACAGCGTGGAAAGACTATGGCAGGGCGATCCGACCTTCTGGGCCAGCCGCGCGCCGGTTCTGTTCCCCGTGGCGGGCGGTTTTCGGGAGGACTGTTACGAGCTGGACGGCAAGCGCTATCCCATGCCGAAACACGGGTTTGTCCGCAAGCTGGAATGGCAGGTAGAAAACGAACAGGAAAGCGCCGTAACTCTGCTGATGAACCAGAAAAACGAGGGTTTCCCGTTTGAGTACGACCTGCGCGCCCACTTTGCGCTGAAGGGTTCAGCGCTGGAAGTGACCTACTCCGTTACCAACCGGGACAGCCAGACATTCTACTATAGCGTCGGCGCCCACGAAGCGTACGCGACCCCCGAAGGGATTGAGGAGTACGAAATCGTGTTTGACGAAGCGGAAAAACTGGACGATTATGTGCTGGTTGGGAATCTGATTCAGCGCGAACCGGTGGTGATGGCGGAAAACACACGGGTGCTGCCGCTGCGGTATGCGGATTTCGCGGTGGATGCGCTGGTGTTCCGCACCCTCAAAAGTCGCGGGGTGACGTTGCGCAGTCGCAAACATTCCCGTGAGATTCGGGTGGATTTTCCGGGTCACGATGTGCTGATGTTCTGGACCAAGCAGGGCGCGGGCTACCTGTGCATCGAACCGTGGTGCAACGCGCCGGACTTTACGGATGCGGACCTGCGGATTGACCACAAACCGGGCTTTATCCGGCTGGAACCGGGAAAAACCGCCGACCGCACCCATACGATTACGATCCGATAACCTTTTTATCATCAACAGAATGGGGGAGAATAACCTGATGAATCAAGTTGAAACGCTTCGAAAAAAGAACCCGAACCTGCCGTTTTATTCGGTGCTCGACCCGGAATTTAAACGGTATGGCCGTGTGGTGGATTTTGATGCGTCCGCGCTGATCGCCGCCTGCGAAAAGGCTGCGGCGATGCCTGCGGATCCGCAGTGTCTGTATGTAACCGACCTGCCGGAGCTGGAAGCCCTGCCGGATTTTGACCGCGCGAAACGCGAGCTGCGCGGCGAAGGCAGCTGCCAGCTGGGATGTTGCTGGGGCAACAACACGAAACTGAACTGTCTGGAATATCACCGCGCCAGCGAGCACAATATCGCTGTGAGCGACATGGTGGTGCTGCTGGCTGCCCAGCAGGATATGGAGGGGCTGGATCTGCCCGCCGGAAAGATCGTCGCCTTCTTCGTGCCGAAGGGAACGACGGTGGAACTGTATGCGACCACCCTCCATTACGCGCCCTGCCAGACAAGCGACGCGGGCTTCCGCGACATCATCGTGCTGCCGCGCGGCACCAACCTGCCGCTTACGCAGAAACGCCCGGAAATCGGCGACGGCCGACTGTTGTGGGCCCGGGACAAATGGCTGGTGGCGCATCCCGAAAGCGTTGCCGACGTGGAGGCCGGAGCCTATCCGGGGCTGCACGGCGAGAACTTCGACATCCGTTATTAAATCACTGCGCAAAGAAACGCCGCGTTCCCGGACCTTCGTCGGTACAGAACCGAACGGAAGAAGGGGAGCGCGGCGTTTTGTTGTCTAATCCTATGCGCCTTCCCGCCGAAGGGGATCTTGCAGACGGGGAGCGGCGTTGTGGGAGACTACAGTATGCCCTGCAGGGAATTCCGGGGAGCTGAACCGACAGCGATTATTCAGCCAGCGTCTTTCGGGACGCGGCCAGATCGAAATCATCCAGCACAGCCTTTTCGGGCGCTTTGGTACAGAGGCTCACGATCACGTTCACCAGAATGGCAAACAGGAACGCGGGCAGCAACTCGTAAATCCCCCAGACGCCACCCATGGGTTTTAGCAGGAACTTCCATACAAACACCATGGCCGTACCGCCCAGCATCCCGCACAGCGCGCCCCACTGGTTGCTGCGCCGCCAGAACAGCGCCAGCAGAACCACCGGGCCAAACGCTGCGCCGAACCCTGCCCAGGCGAAGGATACGATACGGAAAACGGAACTGTCCGGGTTTAACGCGATCAGCACGCCGATTACGGATATGGCCAGTACCGTGACGCGGGCGACCCGAATCCCGGCTTTCGCGGAAAGTTTGACGCCGAAGCCCTCTTCCAGAATGTTACGGGATACCGAGGACGCGGCGGCCAGCAATTGCGAATCCGCGGTGGACATGGTGCTGGCCAGAATGCCCGCCAGCACGATGCCCGCCAGCATCGCGAAGAGGAAGCCATACTGGCTTAATAACTGAGCGATTTTGATGATGATGGTTTCGCTGCCGGAACCGGCCAGCAGGTCGATACGGCCCGCCCCGGTCATACCGTAACCGATCACGCCGATCAGCGTTGCCACCGCCAGCGAGATGACCACCCACACGGTCGCAATGCGGCGGGAAAGCACCAGCTTATGCTCCTCCCGGATCGCCATAAATCGCAGCAGGATGTGGGGCATTCCGAAATACCCAAGACCCCATGCCAGCGTGGAAATGATGGTGAGGAAATCGTAATTCCCTATTGCGCCGGTAGCGACGTTATGGGACGCGCTAAGGCTCAGGTAGCCGGTCAATGCGCGCGCGTTGGCCACCACCGCGTCTACCCCGCCGGCGGTGTGGATACCGAAAATAAACACGACGATCAACGCGATGGTCATCACGATGGACTGCACAAGGTCGGTCGTGCTGGCTGCCAGAAAGCCGCCGAGTGTGGTGTAGGCAACGATGACCGCTGCGCTGATGAGCATGGCGATCAGGTAATCCGCCCCGAAGAGGCTGGCGAACAGCTTGCCGCAGGCCGCGAAACCGGAAGCGGTATAGGGGATGAAGAAGATCACAATAATCAGCGCGGAAATGGTGAGCAGCGCTTTGTTTTTAGCGCGGTAGCGATTGGCGAAGAAATCCGGCAGGGTAATGGAGTTGCCGCATACGACCGTATACCGGCGGATACGGCGCGCAACGAACAACCAGTTTAAGTAGGTGCCGACTGCCAGACCGATGGCCGTCCAGCTGGCTTCTGCCGTACCGGTCAGGTAAGCGACGCCGGGGAGCCCCATCAGCAGCCAGCTGCTCATGTCGGAGGCTTCGGCGCTCATGGCCGTTACCAGCGGACCCAGCTTGCGGCCACCCAGATAGAAATCATCGCTGGTTTTGTTTTTCTTCTGCATTTCAAACCCGATGTAAAGCATCCCCGCCAGATAGAGAAGAATCGATAGCGACATGCCGATTTCCGCTGATGACATATTCGACGTCTCCCGTCTTATGGTGTAGTGAGGTGCTGTTTTCCATGATTCCGCACAAGACTGGCCCGATGAATTTTCGCAATCGAGCGGAAATAATGACGGGTCAGGCAGGTACGATGCGCGCGCATGACGGAAACGCAACCAGTGCTGTTACCATACCATATTTCGGTAGAAATCGAAATAACGTACACAGTACGAACTGTATTCTATACGATTTATAGAAAGAATAGAAAAAACGATGATATGATGGCACTTATATACTATACGAATCCATAGAATCAGATCGAACTTTTTTGTTTTCTTTTTGTTCTTCCCGAATATAGCGCAGAAACAGCGGCATCATGCGCGCGGAATAGGCGGTCAGTGAATACTCCGCCCCCAGCAGGCACCAGTCGTACAACAGGGCGCGTTCGCAAAGCGCGTAGGCTTTCACAATGTCCGCGCTGCTCAGCGTTTTGCGAAGCTCCCCGCGCTCCTGACCGCGAATCACAATTTGCCGCAACAGGCGGTAATAAACACGGTTGTGATCCAGCAGGTGCTTTTCTCCACCCGTGATAAGCTGGGTGGAATACAGCCGGGTGAGCAGCTCCAGCGATACGCTGTTCTCAATCATCCCGAAAAGTTCGCGGTTTAAGTACATCAGGGTATCAAAAGCACCCTGTTCCGGCGGCAGGGTTTTAGAAAGCTCGGTGTATTTATCATCAAACAGATCGCTAAGCGTGCTCAGCAGCGCGTCCTTGCCATTGAAGTAATGGTAGAACGTGCCTTTGGAAACTGCGCTTACGCGAATGATATCCTCCACGGTCGTTTCGCCGTATCCCTGTTCGTAAAACAGTTTCCAGGCGGCGGTGACGATACGGGGCCGGGTGTTACGGTTTTTTGCGCCCATCGCAGAGCCTCCGGCATCAGGGTCGGGCTTACTTGCTTTTTCCGTTCTTTACAGCGGTGGTCAGGCGCTTTCCCAGCAGCTTTTCCGCCAGTCGGATCACTTTTTCCTGCGAGAAATACGCCTCGTTGGGTACTGGCGGCTGGCTCATTACCTTCGCCCACTGTTCGGGGGTGATGTCCAGCTTTTTAAGGATATACGCCTCGTCCTCGCGCATCTGCTCCTCGGGGTAGGGGGGGTCAGCCAGCTCCGCCAGCGCTTCGTCGCGGGTCATTTCGCCGTTATTGACCAGGCAGGAGAGGTGATAACGGCGCTTGTCATAGCCAAATTTGCGCGGCAGATAAACCGATTGAAACCACTTGGTAAAGCGGCTTTCGAAATGCTTGCCGCCGTAATACTCCCAGCCGAATTCCTGCGACAGGGTGGCGATCGCCGCTTTTTTGGAATAGGGGATGTAGTTGAGCAGGTTCACCTGCTCAATCGCCGCAAACTTCCACCGTGCCTGCACCAGCGACAGGTGATCGTACTTCCGCAGGCTCTTGCCGCGGCCCCAACGGCGGTACACGCTGCGGATATGCCAGAAATCCATGCAGCTTAACTGCCGGGAGTAGGGGGACGACGCGCCTTCGGTGGCGATGTTGGTGCCGTTGAGAACATAACGAACGCCATACTGGCGCGCAAAACGGTAAACGGCCGCCACCAGCAGATGATCCTGCGGCACATCCAGATTTGCCAGCCCGGAGAACAGGTAGGCGCGTTGCAGCTCCTTCATGGTCGGCCAGTCCACCACGATGGTATGGAGCTGGAGGTTTAGCTGATTGCAGAGGCGCTCAATATTTCGCACGGCGATTTCGCTGTTCCAGCCGGTATCCACGTGCACCGCCAGCATCCTCAGCCCCAGCCTGTGCGCGGTATAGGCCAGATAAGCGCTGTCGATGCCGCCGGAGATGCCGATGATACAGTCAAATTCCTTGCCCTGCCCGGCGGTTTTCATCTCCTGCACCAGCGCGTCCAGCTCGCGTTCGCTTTCGCCGGGGCGATACCCGCGCAACGCCTTCTGCTCGTCGTAGCGATGGCAGTAATTGCATACGCCGTGCTCGTCAAACGTCAGGGAAGGCTCGGTGGTGTCCATCACGCAGCGCGTGCAAATGTCAGGCATCGCGGTATACCCCCAAATCGTACAGTTCTTTTTCTTCCGGCACATGGATCAGCACCGCACGGCGCGGCCCGTAAAAAACGTACATACTGCCCGCCGCCGCCGCGTGCGCGCCACCCTTCGAAAGCACGGCCGCCATATCCGCCGGGCTGCCCGCGCCGCCGCAGGCGATGACGGGGATGGTTACCGCGTCCGCAACGCTTTGTACCAGCTTGAGGTCGTAGCCTTGCATGGCGCTGTCCCGGTCGATGCTGTTAAGCAGGATTTCGCCCGCTCCAAGCGTTTCGGCCTTCCTTGCTAGCTCGGCGGGGGAACCCTCCACCGGGCGCGTGCCGTCGCAGGTATAGCAGCGGTTGCGGTGCAGCAGGTCCTGCCGCACATCCAGCGAGGCGATCACACTCTGGCTGCCGAAGGCCGTCGCCGCATCCCGCAATAACTGTGGGTTGTTCTGCCAGCCGGTGTTGAGGATCACCTTTTCAAACCCGATGTGAAAAAGCCTGCGTATCTGATCCACGCTGGTAATGCCGCCGCCGTAACTGAGCGGCATAAACGCTTCCGTGGCAATCTCCTGCAACAGGTCGAAATCTGGCCCGGCGTTGTTCTTACTGGCTTCGATATCCTGCACGCACAGCTCGTCCACACATTTTTCACTGAAAATTTTCACGGCGTTGATGGGGTCGCCCAGATACACGGGGTCCTTGAATTTACGGGTTTTCACCAGATTGCCCTGCGACAGCAGCAGGCAGGGGATCAGGCGCGGACGGTGATACATGCTAGCACACCTCCGCAAAGTTTTTGAGGAGCGCCATCCCAAAACGATGGCTTTTTTCCGGGTGGAACTGCGTTCCCCACACGTTGCCATGCCGGACGGCCGCCGTAAAGGGCAGGCCGTAATCGCAGGTCATCAGCGCGTCGGCTGGCTGTTCGCAGCGGGCATAGAAACTATGCACAAAATAATAGCGCGGCGTCGGTTCAAACCCGCGCACCAGCGGGTCGGTGGGATCCTCGAGGCGCACGATGTCCCATCCCATGTGGGGCACCTTCAATTCCGGAAATTCCTCCAAGTGAAAGCGGAGACAGCGGAATGGAATGTACCCCAGCCCGCCTTTTCGGCCTTCCTCGCTGGACAGCCCAAGCATCTGCATCCCCAGGCAGATGCCAAGCACCGGCTTGCCTGCGGTTACGGCCCCATCCAGCGCCGTACGCATCCCGCTCTGATCCAGCCGGTCCATGCCGTCGTCAAAAGCGCCCACGCCCGGCAAAATCAATTTATCACATGCGGATAATTCATCCGCGGCATGCACAATCAGGCTGGACGCTCCGGCCTTTTTCAGCATGTTTTGGATGGAACCCACGTTGCCAACGCCGTAATCCAGAATCCCGATCAAGCCAAACGCTCCCTTCCCGAACGGAGGTGGAACCAAAAAAGAGCGGCTGAAGCGCCGCACCCCCTTGTGGTAACGCCAGCATAGCACCGCGAAGGGGAAAAGTCAATCGCGGGGCGATTACCGCGACAGGAAAAACCCGTTGCCGGTCATATAGGCGATTAGCGTGTGGCGCTCGTCGTAGACCGAGACGCGGTACAGGCAGGTGCTTTGTCCGCGCGAAAGCTGTTCCGCCTCCGCATACAGGCAGGGGCTTTTGCCCGGCTTCACGTAGGTGATGTCCGCGCTGCGGCTGACGGTCAACCGGTCGCCCGCGTTGGCCGCCGCGGAGAAGGCGGTGTCGCACAGGGTGAAGATGGCGCCTCCCTGCACGGTGCCGTTGGAGTTGAGGTGCCGGTCGGTAATGGGCATATGCAGCTTCGCGCCGGTCGGTGTGATCTCGTCTACCTCAATGCCGCAAACTTCGGTGGCGAACAGGTCTTTTTGGAAAAAGGCGCGTATCTCCGTCAGGTTCATGCCTGTGCCTCCGGCAGGCGGTAGCTTTGCAGCACACTGCCATCAAAGGACTTGATTTCAAACAAACCGGCTTCCCAATCCAGCGTCATATAGCTTTTCGGCTGTCCTTCCTTGGGCAGGGCGGCGGAACCGGGGTTGATGTAGGTAAGCCCGTTGCTGGTCTCCACCGTATGGACATGGGTGTGCCCGTGGATCAGCAGATCGCCCGGCTGATAGGGCGGCCGGTTCGCCAGGTTAAACAGGTGCCCGTGGGTGATAAACGCGGTGCGGTTGTTGCGAAGCGGCAACAACGCGTAATCGGCCATGATGGGAAACTCCAATACCATCTGGTCAATTTCCGCATCGCAGTTGCCGCGCACCGCCAGCGGTTTCACTGGCAGAGCGTTCAGCAGCGCAATGACGCCCCTGGGGTCATACCGGTCTGGCAGGTCGTTGCGCGGACCGTGATACAGCAGATCGCCCAGCAAAATCAGGCGGTCGGCTTTTTCGGCGGTCAACCGCGCGAGGACTGCCTCGGCGGCGGAAAGGGAACCGTGCAAATCGGATGCAATCAGGTATTTCATAGTGCTCACCTCGTATGATATGTTACAGGCTGATTTCCAGTATCACGGGGCAGTGATCGCTGCCCAAAACGGCGTCGTCAATATCGGCGCGGGTGATGTTTGCGGCAAGACGCCGGCTGACCAGAAAGTAGTCGATGCGCCACCCGACGTTTTTCGCCCGGCTGTTCATCATGTAACTCCACCAGCTATAGCGGTCGCGGTCGTCCGGATGCAGCAGGCGGAAGGAATCCACAAATCCGCGTGCCAGCAGACCGGTCATTTTTTCTCGTTCCTGCGGAGTAAAACCTGCGTTTTGCACGTTCTCCCGCGGATGCTTCAGGTCGATCTCCTGATGGGCGACGTTCATATCCCCGCAGACAATCACCGGTTTTTGCGCGTCCAGTTTGGCGAGGTATTCGGCAAAGGCTTCCTCCCACGCCATGCGGTAGTCCAGCCGGGTCAACCCCCGCTGGCTGTTTGGGGTGTACACGGTCACCAGATGATAATGCTCGTATTCCAGATCGATCACCCGGCCCTCGTGGTCGTGCTCGTCGATGCCCATATCGTAATGGACGGCCAGCGGTTCCTGTTTGGCGAAGACCGCCGTGCCGGAGTACCCTTTTTTATCGGCGCTGTTCCAGTATACGTGATAACCTTCCGGAGCAAAATCAATCTGCCCAGGCTGCAGCTTGGTTTCCTGCAGGCAAAACGCATCGGCGTCCTGTGCCGCGAAATACTCCGCGAACCCTTTGCCCATGCAGGCGCGCAACCCGTTCACATTCCATGAGATCAACTTCATGTAATCCGCCTCCCTGTTCCGTAACCGTGCGAAGGGATCAGTGCCTGTTTTCTGTATGCACCCTAAATAGGCAAGTGAAACGATGTGCGCCTACAGAATCTTTTTTAGTATTGGAATCCGTTTGAGCACCCACGCGACCGCCAGCGTAAAGAGGAACACGCCGGCTTCCCAGATCAGCGCGGCCAGCAGCGGATTCATCATGGACCGCAGAGGATCAAATACGCGGTGGCGGGTTTCGATGATGACCAGCCCCTGCAACAGATAAATCCCGAAAGCGCAGCCGCCCAGAGCCGTTAAGCGGTCGCCGGTTTTCGCGCGCAAAGGTTCGCGTGCTTCAAAGCCGCTGCGGGCAAGCGCCATCACCGCAAAGGCAGACAGTACGATGGGCAGGGCGGGATCGGTGCGGCTGTCCATAAACAGATAATTGACCCCGCTGTCTACGCGGGTATATTCCAACCCCGTCAACAATACGGCCCCCGTGACGGAAAGAAGGAACAGCGCGACGCAGAACACACGGTTGATGTGGCCGGCGTACGTGTGCAGATAATGCCCCGCGAAAAACAACCCGATCAGGATGCCGAAGAGGGGTATGGAGAAAAATTCCGGCAGAGCCAACGCGGGGACATAGTGCGCAACCAGCGGCCAAACCCCGAACACCGTCAGGGAGATAGCGAGAAACACTTCCAGATCGCGCTTCTTCAGGGCACTGGCCAACTTTTGTAAAAAGGGCAGCATCACCATCAACCCGAGATAGAAATACAGATACCAGTAGGAATCCGTGATGCGGTGCTGCCAGATGGAAGCCAGAAAGCCCGGGATGTCGAGCGCTTTTTCCCAAGTCCAGTACGTTTCCCAGAGTTGGACGAGATAATACCCATAGGAGAAAACCACCAGCGCGATCAGAATGCGAAGGAAACGGCCAGCGGCCTTTTTGTAGCTGTCCTGCCGGGGAAGCAGGCACGCGCCGGAAACCATCACAAAAATGGGCACGCCGATTTTGCTGACGTAATACCACGCGACGGAAAACCACCAGGTCGTATTGGCCGGGGTCAGCGACCGGAAGACAATGCTGTTGGTATGGTTAACGATCACCAGAAAAACAGCCAGAATGCGCAAAAAATCCAGATAAGCATAGCGCTTGCGGGTGGTCAGGGGAGCGCTCATGGCATCACCTCCGTTTGCAGAAAGGGGCGTTTGCATTTATTCGGTCAGTTCCAGGCGGCAACCTTCCGGCCCCAGAACGCAACTTTCGTAATAACCGTCGCCGGTAACACGCGGCGGGCTTGCAACGGGGTATCCGTCGGCGGAAAGGCGGGCGGTCAGCGCATCGACGGCTTCGCGGCTGCCCAGCCCGAAGGCGATATGCGTATACCCCATTCGCGGGGAAGAATCGGGCGCTTCCGCAAGTTCCGGCAGGTTCATCAATTCCAGCCGCGCCCCCGTAGTAAACGACAGAAAACGGGTGCGGAGCCCGGTCTTGGGATTGTGGTACGGGTTGCTCGGAACCGCATCGAAATAGCGAACAAAGAACGCTTCCGCAGTTTCCAGCTGACGGGTGTACAGGGCGATATGGTCGATTTTCACGGCGCATCCCTCCCTTTTCTCAACTGCATTGATGGTATCGTGAAGCGGTCGCAATGTCAAGTGGGAGGAAAGGAGGCTTGCTGTGGAATGAGCGTTCATATCATCAAGTTTGGGAACCTCTATAAAGTAAAGGGTTTCGACATCAGGCAAACGAATATCACACCACTTTATAGTGACGGAACAAACCGTCAAATCGGAACTGAGTTGCTTTCCATTATACTTGTTTTGAAATTCTACCCTCTGAAAGCGATCGCGTCAATCTGGAAGTAAATACCCTCTCTGATGAATTTGGTTTCAAATGCTTTTCTTGCGGGATATTTTCCAGCGAATCTTTTTTTGATTATTTCTCCTAAAAACGATAAATCCGAAATATCTTTAAACAGACAATCCATTTTCACAACCGATCCCAATGACAGACCAATTGTTTCCAGCCTCTCGCTTAGAATATCAAAAGCGCCATTGATTTGATTTTCGATTGGTTGCCCTTCGTTTCCCATACAATAGCTTATAAAAACATAATCACCGGCCTCGACAATTCCAGAATGTGCCCAATCATCGCTTATTTCAGTTCTTTTTATTTCTTTCATTTATATCGTCCTCCTCATAAAAATGTTGATCCAAAGGCTAAAACCGCTCGACACATTGCTGTTTACCGCTGCGCTAAATCGGCAGACCATCTGCTGAATTGTAACACAGAATGTATCATTTCTACAAAACGATTGCTCAATTCCCGCAGAAACGGTTTTGACGAGGGTGGCGGAAGTTGTGACAAGTTAAAACCGCACCCTGGGCAGGATGCGGCTTGATAAATAGAATTTACTTTTTCAGAATCAGGCGGCAGTAGTTCTTTTTCCCCTTGCGAAGCAGCAGACCGTCCGGGCCGATCTGCGCCGCTTCGATGCGGGTTTCGATATCGGTCGTCTTGTCTTCGCCAACCATCACGGCTCCCGCCTGCACCATCTTGCGGGCTTCGCTGCGGCTGGCGCACAGGCCGCATTCCGCCAGCAAACTGGTTAAGTGGTTATCCGCGGCCAGCGACTGGGCGGTTACCTCGTAAGTGGGCACATTGCCCATGTCTCCGCTGCCGCCGAACAGCGCCTGCGCCGCGTCCTGCGCTTTCAGGGCTTCCGCTTCGCCGTGGATCAACTTGGTTATCTCGAAAGCCAGCACGCGCTTGGCCTCGTTGATAGCGGTGTCCTTCAGCGTGCCCAGACGGTGTACCTCGTCCATCGGCAGGAAGGTGAGCAGCCCCAGAAAACGCTCCACATCCGCGTCCTGTACGTTGCGCCAGTACTGGTAGAAATCGTAGGGGCTGGTGCGGGCGGGGTCCAGCCACAGCGCGCCTTTTTCGGTTTTGCCCATTTTTTTACCGTCGGCGGTCATGATAAGCTTGCAAGTCAGGGCGAAAGCGTCCTCCCGCTCCTTGCGGCGGATCAGGTCCGCGCCGGAGAGCATGTTGCTCCACTGATCGTCCCCACCGATCTGCAGGCGGCAGTTGTGCGTTTTAAACAGTTGCAAAAAGTCGTAACTCTGCATCAGCATGTAGTTAAATTCCAGAAAGGTCAGACCGACTTCCAGCCGCTTTTTGTAACATTCGGCGGCCAGCATGTGGTTTACGCTGAACAGCGAACCGATATCGCGCAGAAAATCCACGTAGTTCAGGTTCAGCAGCCAGTCCGCGTTGTTGGCCATAATCGCCTTTCCTTCGCCAAAGTCGATAAAGCGGCTAAGCTGCTTCTGGATCGCCGCTACGTTGCTTTGTATGGTTTCCGGCGTAAGCATCTGGCGAAGCTCCGTTTTGCCGCTTGGGTCGCCTACCATGGCGGTGCCGCCGCCGCAGAGAATGATGGGCCTGTGCCCCGCGCGCTGCAGATGTGCGGACATCAGGATGGGGATGAAGTGGCCCACGTGCAGGCTGTCCGCCGTGGGGTCCACGCCCAGGTAGAAGGTCATGGGCTCTTTTTCCATGGCCTTGTACAGATCATCCTCAAAGGTAACCTGCGCGATAAAGCCGCGCTCTTTTAATTCGTCCAGAATATGCATGGGCAGTAACTCCTTATCCTTTCAGTTTGGAAGCGAACAGCTCTCGCAGCACGCCCATCCCCTGATGAATCTGTTCCAGTGTGCTATTGGAGAAGTTGAGCCGCAGGGTATTTTGATGGCCGCCCTCCGGGAAGAAACTGGTGCCGGGCACATACGCGACGTCGTGCGCGATGGCATCCTGAAAAATGGCGGACGCGTCGAACCCTTCCGGCATGGTCACAAAGATGAACAGCCCGCCCTCCGGGCGTGTATACTTTGTACCCTCCGGGAACTTTGCCAGCTCGTCCAGCATGGCGTTGAGCTTGTCGCGGTAGGCGGGCAGAATTTCCGCAATGTGCGGCACCAGCAGGTTACGGCGCAGGTACAGGTCCACGATGGCCTGGGTCAGGTTGGACGTGTGCAGGTCGCTGCCCTGTTTGCCGATGGCGCACTTGGAAATGATGTCTTCCTGTGCAATCATATACCCTACGCGCATACCGGGGCTGATGATCTTGGAGAAACTGCCCATGTAAACCACATGCCCGCTGTGATCGTATTCCTTAATAGAAGGCAGCGGCTCGCCCGAATACCGCAGGTCGCGGTAGGGGTCGTCCTCGATGACGAGGAAACCGTACTTTTCCGCCATCTTCGCGATGGGTTCCCGGCGGTCGGCGGCCAGCGTGCGCCCTGTGGGGTTTTGGAAGGTGGGGATGATATACAGCATCTTCGGGTGATGTTTCTTGACCGCCGTCTCCAGCGAATCCAGCAGCACGCCCTGTTCGTCGCTTTCCACGGGCACCAGATGCTGCTGATAAATCCGCAGTGTCTGCATGTTGCCAAGGAACGTGGGGCTTTCCACCAGTACGGTATCACCGGGATTGGTGAAAGCCTTGCACAGCAGATCGATGCCCTGGGTGCTGCCTGAAAGCGGAAGCAGATTCTTTTTTTCAACATCAAAGCCGTTGTGCTGTTTTAAATATTCGGCAAGGCTTTCCAGAAAGGGCGGATACCCTTCCGTAGCGCCATACTGCAATATGCGCTTGCCGTCCTCAAGCAGCGCGTCCCGCGACAACTCCGCGCAGATGTCGTTGGGAAGTGCGTCGTTGCTGGGGTTGCCGCCCGCAAAGCTGATGATACTGGGCCGGGTTAACACCTTGAAGATGGCGCGAATCGCGCTGCCGCTGATCCCGTCAAACCGATCCGCATACGTTACGCCGCTGGGAAGCATGAGAAAGACCTCCTTCACATCAATCGACCGATAAAAGAAAACCGCCCACCTCCGGTACGGAGGAAGGCGATGAAACGCGGTGCCACTTCCATTCGGTTCGGCCTTACGGCAAAACCCTTACGGAGAACCTGTCGGTACTCCCGCGCTGTATCCGGCGCGCCGGTGACTGCCTACCGGGCTGATTGCCTTTCGGAGACCCGCTCCGGGAGGTATTCTCCAGCGTTCTGCCGCCTTCTTCCACCAACCGAAGGCTCTCTGCGGGCATGCGCGCCGGATACTCTTTCCCATCCTTGCGTTAGAAGCATTATAGTCAAACCGTCGAGGTCTTGTCAAGCTTTTTTGTCTTACCCTCCCGGTGCGCCGAAGAAAAACGATCATTCGGCGTGCCCGGCTACAGCTTGCAAGATGACGTGTTTTTTGCTATGCTATGGTATCGAATAGGATCGGGAGGGGGCGGCACGGTTGCCAAGGCCGATGCGAAGCCTGCTGAAGCGGGTTTCCGGGCGCATGTCGCTCCATATGCCCGCCGCGCAGGGGCGCGCGCCTTTCCGTTCCTTCTCCCCTTATCGCTGGGACACCACGGAGCTTCCGGTGACCGATGATCTGTACCGGGCGACCGGCGCGATTGCGGAGGCGGAGCAGCTGGCGGCGCGCAGCGCGCACGCGTCGGCGACGCTGATGGTGCCGGGTGGCTCCACGGCGGGGCTGCACGCGATGCTTCTGTACGCCTGTAAACGCGGCGACGCGGTGGTACTGCCGCGAAACGTTCACCTGAGCTGTTTAAACCTCTGCGCCACGGCGGGGCTTACGCCGGTTTTCGCGGAACCGTCCTTTACGGCGGACGGGCTTTTATACACCACGCCCGGGGCGTACGCCGAAGCGCTGGACGCGCACCCGGAGGCCACCGCAGCGCTGGCGCTGCACGGGGATTATTACGGCTTTCTGCCGGATTTGGCCGCCATCGCGCACGAAACGCACGCACGGGGCCGCCTGCTGCTTTGCGACGAGGCGCACGGCGCGTATTTTAACTGGCGAAACGACATCCCGAACGCGGGAGAGTGCGGCGCGGACCTTTTCGTACAGTCCGCCCATAAAACCCTGCCTGCGCTTACGCCGGGCGCGTGGTTGCACGCAGGCCCGGGAATGGATGCCGACCGGTTGCGCGCGATGCTGAGAATGGTGCAAACCAGCAGCCCTTCCTTTTTAATAATGCTGTCGCTGGACGAAGCGCGGGAATGGATGGACCAAAACGGGCAAGCTGCCTGTAAACGCCTCGGCGATGCGTTGCTAACCTTTCACGCCCGGGCTGCCGGGCTGGGCTATTCCGACGGGCAGGCCAACCTACCGCCGGGTATGACCGCCGATCCTCTTCGGCTGGTGCTGTGCGCGCCACAGGGTGGGGAACAGCTGCAACGGCAGTTACAGGCGCGCGGGATCGACGTGGAAATGTGCGATCAACGCCGCGTGGTGTGCATCTTATCGCTTCTGGACGGGCCTGCGAGGCTTGCGAAGCTGTGGAAAGCGCTGCGGGAGATCCCACGGGAACCCTGTCCGCGCATTTCAGCTGTTGAAGCGGAAAGCCGGGTTCCCGAGCGTTGGCCGATCCGCAGGCTGCCGATTGGCGAGGCCGCGTTCGCGCCCGCCGAACCGGTGCCCGTTCGGGATACTGCGGGCTGCGTGAGCGCTGTCAGCGCGGGGCTGTATCCGCCCGGCGTCGCCTGGCTTACACCGGGAGACGAGGTGACGTCCCAAATCGCGCATCTACTGGCGACAACGCCGCCGGAGCGGCTTTTCGGGCTGGATGCGGACGGACGTCTGCGCTGCGTTAAGAAAACGGAACTGTGAACGACCGAGGCTTACGCCCACTAACCGATAAAAGGAGAAGGAACCGTGCAAACTTTTCCATATGATGCAGTGCTGTTCGATCTGGACGGCACTCTGACCAATTCTGAACAGGGGATCCTCTGTTCCATGCGGTACGCGCTGGATCAGATGGGTGCGGAAGCTCCGGCGGGGCTGGACCTGCGCTGCGTGATCGGCCCGCCGCTGATGGACTCACTCACGGGGATTCTGGGTCTGTCCGACGAGGACGCGCACATAGCCATCGGCCATTATGTAAAACACTTTAATCGCGAGGGCATGTACCTGTACAGCGTATACCCCAATATCCGCAGCATCCTGAAAATGCTGCGGGACGGCGGGGTATACGTGGCGCTGGCAACCAGTAAACCGGTACAGCCCGCCATGGCGATTTTGAACCATTTTGGACTGACGCACTTTTTTAACCGCATCATCACGGAGGAAGACAATGAGCGCGTGGTGAACAAGCCGGAGCTGATCCGCCGCGCCCTGCCGGAGCATTACCGGCACGCTGCGATGGTCGGCGACCGTTTCTACGACGTGGAAGGCGCGCTGGAAAACCATATCGACGCGATAGGGGCGGGATACGGTTTCGGCTCGGAAGACGAACTGCTCAAGGCCGGAGCAACCCACGTGGTACCCGATACGGAGTCTCTGCGTGCGTTTTTGTGCCCCGGCGCGCCGGTGCCGCGCGGGTTTTTCCTGAGTGTGGAGGGGCTGGACGGCAGCGGAAAAACCACGCAGGTGGACCGGCTGGAGCAAAGTCTGCGGGAGTATGGTTTCAGCGTTCTGCGCACGCGGGAGCCGGGCGGATGCCCCATCAGTGAGGAAATCCGCCATACGATTTTAACGACCGACCATATGGAAATGTGCCCTTCCTGCGAGGCGCTGCTGTACGCCGCCGCGCGCGCCCAGCATGTGCACGAGGTGATCCGCCCTGCGGTGGAACGGGGCATGCTGGTGCTTTGTGACCGGTTTGTGGACAGCTCCGTCGCTTATCAGGGCGGCGGACGCGAGTTGGGCGCTGATACTGTTTGCCAGATCAACGCACCTGCGGTGGGGGATATGCTGCCGGATGCAACCGTATACCTTGAAGTAGATTACCGCAGGGCGCTAAACCGGCGGCATAACGCTTCGTCGCTGGACCGCATCGAAGTGGAAAGCGGCGCGTTCCATGCGCGTGTACAGGAAACATATGAGAAAATTATCCGCAGCGACCCGAAACGCTTTTTAGTGGTGGATGGGGAGCAGGATGTGGATACGGTGGCCGCAGACGTATTGGACGCTGTGCTGAGCCGGATTGAGCCGGAAATCGAGGATTAACGGATGGAACGGATCGTGGTGGGCATGTCCGGCGGGGTAGACTCGTCGGTGACGGCGATGCTGTTGCAAAAACAGGGCTACGACGTGGTCGGCGTGTTCATGAAAAACTGGGATGAAAAGGACGAAAACGGCGTCTGCACTTCCACCTCCGACTGGCAGGACGTGCAGGATGTGTGCGCGATACTGAATATACCCTGTTATGCTGTCAATTTCGAAAAGGAATATCAGGAACGCGTTTTCAGCTACTTTCTGTCGGAATACCGGCTGGGGCGCACGCCTAACCCGGATGTGCTGTGCAATCGGGAAATCAAGTTCAAAGCGTTTCTGGATTTTGCGATGAAACTTGGGGCGGGCCGCATGGCGACCGGCCATTTTGTGCGCAGCGAGCTGCGTGATGGGCACCCCGTGCTGCTGCGCGGCGTGGACGGCAATAAGGATCAGAGCTATTTTCTGTATATGTTAAAAGAAGCGCAGCTGGCGAAAGCGATTTTTCCCGTAGGCGGCATGACCAAGCAACAGGTGCGGGCACTGGCTGCTGAGGCCGGGCTGCCGGTAAGCGATAAAAAGGACTCCACAGGCGTCTGCTTCATCGGGGAACGGAATTTCCGCACGTTTTTGCAGAATTTTCTGCCGTTGAAACCGGGCGATATGCGCACGGAAGACGGACAGAAAGTCGGCACTCACATGGGGCTGGCTTATTATACGCTGGGACAGCGCAAGGGGCTGGGCATCGGCGGAGGCGGCAACGGCCACAGCTGGTTTGTGGTGGAAAAAGATATGGCAAACAATGTGCTGGTCGTGGCGCAGGGGGAGGACAGCCCCCGGCTTTTTTCGCGGTATGCGCTTGCTTCGCAGGCCACATGGATTGCGGATGAGCCTCCCGCGCCGGAAGGCGAGCCGTTCCGCTGCACGGTAAAATACCGTTACCGCCAGCCGGACCAGAATGCGACGGCCTGTGTGCGCGGAGACCGGCTGACCCTCGCGGCGGACGATCCGCAGCGCGCGGTTACGCCGGGACAAAGCGCCGTGCTGTATCGAGGAGAGGTATGCCTGGGCGGCGCAATTGTGGAGCAGACAGCCAACGAACCCTTCTCTTTGTAATCCTTCCGGATCTTTCTGGTTTCCCGGGCGCTTTCGCCTGATAAAGGATTAAAAACATTGCAAATACAAACACAGGGGCTCGGGTCCCTTGTGTGCCGCAAACGGAACGGATATAATGAAAATTGCATCCGGAGGAAGGCCGCTCTGATGTGTGTACTATACTTACAGGAGGAAGAATGAAATGAAGAAATTACTCGCACTGGTAGTAGCGCTGGCGCTGGCGGCAAGCCTTGTGGCGATCCCCGCTCTGGCAGAGGACACCATCAAGATCGGCGGCATCGGCGTGCTGACCGGCCCGTATGCCATGTACGGCGTGGGCGTTAAGAACGGCGTAGACCTGTATATTGACGAAATCAACGCTGCCGGCGGTATCGGCGGTAAGAAAGTGGAAATGCTCTGGGAAGACAGCGAAGGCTCGCCCGATAAGGCTGCCAACGCCTATAACAAACTGGTGCAAAACGATGGCGTATGCGCTATTCTGGGGCCGGTACTGAGCGGCGCGACCGACGCGGTTGCCGACCTGGCCGCCGCGGACGGTATCCCCATGATCACCGCTTCCGCGACCGCGTATGACATTACCACCGATCGTCCCAACGTTTTCCGCACCTGCTTCCTGGATCCGTTCCAGGGCAAGGTCATGGCGGACTTTACTTCTCAGGAACTGAAGGCCACCAAGGTTGCCGCCATGTATAAGAATGGCGATGACTACAGCGTGGGCCTGAAGGACGCTTTCGTGGCCGAAGCCAAGACGCTCGGCATGGAAGTGGTGGATGAAGAAGCTTCCGCCGATAAGGACGTGGACTTTAAAACCCAGCTGACCAACATCAAGGATTCCGGCGCCGAAGTC
The DNA here is from genome assembly GCA_023395615.1 of Bacillota bacterium. GTDB lineage: Bacteria > Bacillota > Clostridia > Christensenellales > Aristaeellaceae > CAXXOK01. The sequence continues at coordinate 17,984 of JAEWYP010000047.1, read as the reverse complement.
GTATTCCTTGCGTACTACGGCGACGCGGCCAGCTACATCCTTACCCAGGCCAAGGAACTGGGCCTGAGCGTAAAGTTCACCGGCGGCGACGGCATTTCCAACATTGCCGGCTCCATCAGCGACAAGAGTCTGCTTGTGAATATGTACTACTCCGATCACTTCTCCAACAGCGCGGACAGCGAAATCGTGAAGAAGTATCTGGCTGATTACCAGACCAAGTATGGTGAGATGCCCAGCATCTCCTTCTCCGCAACCGCGTATGACGCGGCTAAAGTGCTCTGCAGCGCGATCGCGACGGTTGGCGATCCCACCAACTCCAGCGCGATTGTGGACGCTATCAAGACCAGCTCCACGGAAGGCGTTACCGGCACCATTACCTTCGACGATCATAACGATCCGATCAAGAGCGCCTTTATCCTTAACTTCGACGCCGAAGGCAATCAGGTGTTTGTGAAGCAGCAGGCGCCCCAGCAGTAAACCGGCGGGTAATCGCGCGGTTACGGTTTGTGGCCGCGCGATCTCCACGCATTTTGAAAGAGGGCGGGGCAGGCCGCCCCCCTCTTTCAGCCCTTTCCCAAGCGGCGTTCTCCAAACGCAGCTCCGGAAAGGGCTGAACTTCGTTAGCGGCTTTGTATACAACCGCTGCGATACGGCTTGCCGCCGGTGCCCGAGGTGGTTTACATATCCCGCACGCTGCGCCGCAAACACGGATAAGGCGCTGTCGTATGGGATGCAAAACGGACTCGGCGGTTTCACACGGATTGAAGGATGGTGGACGCAATGGTGCTGTTCCTGAACCAGTTCATCAACGGCCTGGGAATCGGCGCAATCTATGCGCTGATCGCTCTGGGTTATACGATGGTGTACGGAATCGTAAAACTGATCAACTTCGCTCACGGCGACATCATGATGGTCGGCGCCTATTCGGCGGTGATCCTGATGGTGGATTTAAGCGTGTCGTTCCCGGTGGCACTGGTGGTGTCGATGCTCGTATGCGTCGTGATCGGCGTGGTGATCGAGCGCGTCGCTTATAAACCGCTCCGGGAATCTCCTCGAATCTGCCCCCTGATTACGGCCATCGGCGTAAGCTATCTGCTGGAGAACAGCGCGCAGTTGCTGTTTTCCGCCAATCCCCGGCCGTTTCCTACCGTGCTGTCGATCCCACCAATCGTGATCGGCGGCGTGAATATCAGCTTTATCACGCTGCTTACCGTGGTGGTTTCAGTGCTGCTGATGATTGCTCTGCAGTATTTTGTGATGACCAGCCGCACCGGTAAAGCCATGCGTGCTGTAAGTGAAGATATGGGCGCGGCCCGGTTGATGGGAATTAACGTGAACATTACGATTTCGCTCACGTTTGCCGTGGGTTGCGCGCTGGCTGCGATCGGCGCGATGCTTTACTGCATTGCGTACCCCAGCGTGGCGCCAACCATGGGGATGATGCCCGGTTTGAAGGCGTTCATCGCGGCGGTGTTGGGCGGTATCGGACTGATCCCCGGCGCTATGATCGGCGGTTTTATCATGGGGATTGCGGAAAGCCTGACCAAGGGCTTTGTTTCTTCCCAGTTAAGCGACGCCGTTGTGTACGGGATCCTGATTATCGTGCTGCTGTTTAAGCCGTCGGGCCTTCTGGGCAAGGCGCAGCGCGAGAAAGTGTGAGGCGGCCGGCATGAAACGCAATTTAAAGTCTTATGTGCTCAACCTGTCGGCAATCCTGCTGATTTACTTTGTCATCTCGTCCCTGATCGGTACGGGGGCAATCAATAAGTATTATACCGGTATCCTGATCATGATCGGCATCAATGTGATCATGACCGTAAGCCTGAACCTGACCACCGGCTTCCTGGGGGAACTGGCGCTGGGCCACGCCGGGTTTATGAGCGTGGGCGCGTTTACCGCGGGCGTGATCACCAAAGCACTTGTGGAGCAGTACGGATGGAACGCAACGGCCTGTTTGCCGATATCACTGCTTGCAGGCGGTTTGCTGGCAGCTGTGATGGGATTTTTAATCGGTGTTCCCGCCCTGCGGCTGAAGGGCGACTATTTAGCGATTATCACCCTTGGATTCGGCGAGATCATCCGCGTGATTATCCAGAACCTGCAAATTACCGGCGGGGCAAGCGGTATCAGCCGTATTCCCCGCGTGAACAGCTTTACGCTGACCTATGTGCTGATGATTCTGGTCATCATCGTTATGTTCACGTTGGGACGTTCCAGGCATGGCCGTGCGATTATCTCCATCCGTGAAAATTCCGTTGCTGCGGAAGCGACGGGGGTATCGGTAACGCGGTATAAAATTTTCGCCTTTACCTTTGCCGCGTTTTTCGCGGGCATCGCGGGCGGCTTGTATGCTCACCAGATCGGCCGTGTATCCGCCGCGACGTTTGATTTTAACAAATCCATTGAATATCTGGTCATGGTGGTGCTGGGCGGCATGGGCAGTATTACCGGCAGTATCATTGCCGCGTCTGTGCTCACGCTGCTTCCGGAACTGCTGCGTGAATTTTCCGATTACCGGATGCTTTTGTACAGCATTATCCTGATCGTAATGATGCTCTTCCGTCCCAAGGGGCTGATGGGCACAGCCGAGTTCTCGCTGACCTTTGTGTGGAACAGCCTGTTTGGCTGGGTACGGAAACTGCTCAAAATCCAGCCGAAAGTAAAAGATACGCCCAAAGCGGGGCTGACCGACGAAAGCGTGAAAGCCGGACGCGAACCGATCATGCCGGATCTGCCCGCCTATCCGTTACAGGAAGGCGAACCGGTGCTGGAGACCCGGAATCTGGGCATCCGCTTCGGGGGCCTGCACGCGGCGGAAGAAGTGAACCTGCGCCTGTACGATAATGAAATCGTCGGGTTGATCGGCCCCAACGGTGCGGGGAAAACAACCGTTTTCAACATGCTGACCGGCGTATATCTGCCAACCGACGGCGATATCCTGCTGCTTGGCAAGTCCATAGTCGGACAGAAAACTTATGAAATCGTCGCTAACGGGATTGCCCGCACCTTCCAGAACATCCGGTTGTTTAAGAGCATGACGGTGCTGGAAAACGTGAAGGTTGCGTTCCACACACGTATGCATTATTCTCCGGCGACGGGAATTTTCCGCCTGCCACGCTATGTACGGGAGGAGGAAGGCATTGACCTTCGCGCACGGGAACTGCTGCAGGTGTTCAGCATGGAGGATGTTGCCGATACCCCTGCCGACGGCCTGCCCTACGGACAACAGCGCAAGCTGGAAATCTGCCGGGCGCTGGCCAGCAACCCCAAGGTGCTGTTGCTGGACGAGCCTGCCGCGGGCATGAACCCGATTGAAACAAAGGAACTGATGGAGACAATTAACCTGATCCGCGACCGTTTCCACATTACGATTCTGCTGATTGAGCACGACATGAAACTGGTCATGGGCATCTGCGAACGTATTTATGTGCTCAACTACGGCCGTGTGATTGCGGAGGGCAAGCCTGCCGAGATTCGCAATAATCCCGAAGTGGTACGCGCCTATCTGGGCCACAGTGACCAGAGCGGCAAAGCGCAGGCGGAGCTGGAGGTGATTCGCAATGGCAATGCTTGAGGTTAAAGGACTGAATGTATATTATGGCGCGATCCATGCCCTGCACGATGTGAGTTTTACGGTGGAACAGGGAGAAATCGTCACCCTGATTGGCGCGAACGGCGCCGGAAAAACGTCCACGCTACATGCAATCTCTCACCTGATTCCGGCTAAAAGCGGAACGATCATGTTTAAAGGCGAAAATCTGAACGGGATGGATGCTTTTAAACTGGTTGGCAAAGGGATGTCACAGGTGCCGGAAGGCCGTCGCATTTTTGCTGCCATGACGGTATTGGAAAATCTGGAGATGGGCGCGTACTCCCGTCGGAACAAGAGTGAGATGCTATGTGACCTGGATATGGTATTCGGGCATTTTCCGCGTTTGAAAGAACGTGTAAAACAGATTGCGGGAACACTCTCCGGCGGCGAACAGCAGATGCTGGCGACGGGCCGGGCGCTGATGGCGCACCCCACGCTGTTGATGATGGACGAACCGTCCATGGGGTTGTCTCCAATTCTGGTGGAGGAAATTTTCGCCATTATTCGGGATATCAATCAGGAAGGCACCACCATCCTGCTGGTGGAGCAAAACGCGCATATGGCCCTGTCCATCGCCAACCGTGCCTACGTGCTGGAAACGGGCAGCATCACCATGGAGGGGAAAGCCGCGGAACTGTTGAACGATGACAAGGTGAAAAGCGCTTATCTTGGCACCTGAGCGGCGAATGCTTTCCGGAATGGCAGGCAGACGCGGTAAAAAATCCCCGGATCAATTCCTGTGTTGATTATGTTCGATATTCAGTTAAACCTGAATCGGTAAATTCAGAAGGGAGCCGCTTCGGGCTCCCTTTTCCATCTCGCAAAGTGCGGAGAGCGAGATAGCGGTGTTGAGGCGTGAAAGTGGGGGAAACGGACAAAACAGGTTTGTGATGAACTGATTTCGGTTATAATAATGGTAGCAAGAAGGAACAGCGTAAACTGAACCGGATTTGCGAACCCGGAAGGGGAAAATGCCTTCGATGTCGAATGCAATTCATGAAGGCACCTGAGGTGAAAACCGAAAGGAGCGTGGTTCCCTTGGAGAATTCGGGAATAAACTCCCATCAGGCGGAATTATCCGTCGGAAGAATTTTCAACAAAGGAGCAAACTGTGATGAAGACTGTGATAACCGGTAAAGATATGGTCGTTTCTCCGGGGATTAACGAGCGCGTGATGAAAAAGATCAACAAGATGGAGCGCTACTTAAACCCCGATACGCAGATTTTTGTACGCCTGACCCGTGAGAAAAACAACCGCCGTACCTGCGAAATTACCGTTCCCTTTGAAGGCGTGGTGCTACGCGCCGAAGCCAGCAATGAAGATAACCTGTATGTAAGCATTGACCAGGCGCTTGCAAGGCTGGAAAAACAAATCCACAAGCATCGCACCAAGCTTGGTAAGCGGATTCGTGAGGGTGCTTTCCAGACCGAAGAATACGAATATGTCGAAGACAGCGGAAATGAGGACGAAAAGCGCAGAATCGTGCGCAATAAAACCTACCCTGTTCGCCCGATGTCCGTGGATGATGCAGTATTGCAGATGGACCTGCTCGGACACAGCTTCTTCGTTTTCGTGAATATTGATACCAACCGTACTACCGTCCTGTACCTGCGTAAGGATGGAGACTTGGGCCTGTTGGAACCGGAAGCCTGAACGCACGCAGCGCAGGCGAAGCTGTACGGGAGTGAACATACCGCCCGGCAGGATAGAGGAGGAGAATCCCATGGGAAATTCTAACGACGCGCTTGGACCGGAAGGCAGCTATTACGAAGCCAAAGCGAAGGAACAGGAAGCGGAAAGCCGCCGAAAAATGGATGGCGCTTATCCGATGTTCATCACCATTCTATATCTGGTGTTGGGTTTCTTCTTCAACTTATGGCATCCCGGCTGGCTGCTGTTTCTGACCATTCCGCTGTATTACATGAAGCCGAAGAATACGGCGGAACGCTGGCTGAACCCCGTGATGATCACGCTGATCTATCTGGTGCTGGGCTTTTTCTTTAATCTGTGGCACCCCGGCTGGATGATCTTTCTGGCGATTCCCGTCGCAGCTGTTCTGAACGGGAAACCCGCCAAGTCCTGAAACTCGTTAAGGCCGTCCGCTTCCGGGCGGCCTTTCGGATTGCTGAAAAAGGCTTGTCTGCGTTGTCATACTACTTCAATTCATTAATGCGCTTAAGATCGCGAGCGATTTTATTCTGTGACGAGGAGAGGAGGCGAAGGCGTAGCGGTGGCTACGTCAAGACTTCGCGACGAAGTCACAGGATCAAAGCGCCGCGATATTGGAGCGTTAATGATTTGAAATAGTATCAGCTACGGGTTGGTAAGGGGCATCACTTACAAACGGTAAGCTAAACTTCTTGCCACCCTTGCTTTCTGGCATCTGAACCTTTTTGAGCAATCTGCGGTTTGCGGCTCATAGGTGGTCTGTAAAAAGGCAGAGGCCGTCCGGTTCCGGACGGCCTCTGCCTTTTCGATGCGTTATTTTCTACGACGTGCGCGGCGTTGAATCAGTTTGACCAGTTCCACCAGAGGAACAATCAGCACGGCCAGCCCGAGCGCGATCAGATATTCTTTCAGGCTGATCGGAGTAAAGCTGAAAGCGCTGCTCAGGAAAGGCACGTAGATTACCGCCGCCGTCAGCAGCAGGGCGATGCCTGTCGCACCCCACAGATAGGGGTTCTGTTTGCGAAGCGTGAATACCGAACCGCGACGGGAGCGCATATTAAACGCCTGAAAGATTTCAGCCATCGACATGGTTAAGAACGCCATAGTTACGCCGTCGGGGCTGTTGACCAGCGCCCAGAGACCGGATTCTACCCGGTGGCCGATCAGGTAGGCCGCAAGGGTCAGCAGTGCGACCAGAACGCCCTGATAGGCGATGTCGGTCCCCACGCCGCCTGCGAAGATTCCTTCCGTATTACTGCGCGGGGGTTGTTTCATCGAATCTTTTTCATCGGGTTCCATGCCAAGCGCCAGCGCGGGGAGACTGTCGGTAATCAGGTTGATCCACAGGATGTGAGCCGGCTGCAGCAGGGTAAAGCCCAGCATGGTAGCGGCAAAGATGGCAACCACTTCGCTGAGGTTGGAGGAGAGCAGAAATTGGATCGCTTTGCGGATATTGGAATAGATTTTGCGGCCTTCCTCCACCGCGCCTACGATGGTGGCAAAGTTGTCGTCTGCGAGGATCATATCCGCGACGTTCTTGGTTACGTCGGTGCCGGTGATGCCCATGCCGATTCCGATATCGGCGGCCTTGATACTGGGCGCGTCGTTCACGCCGTCACCCGTCATGGCGACGACCATACCCTTGCGTTTCCAGGCGTTTACGATACGTACCTTATGCTCTGGCTGTACGCGCGCGTAAACCGTGTAATGCTCAATGGTCCTGTCCAGCTCTTCATCGGTCATTGTGTTCAGCTTCTGACCCAGGATGGCCTGCGAGGGATCGGTCAGAATCCCCAGTTCCTTCGCAATCGCCGTTGCCGTATCAATATGGTCGCCGGTAATCATCACCACACGGATTCCGGCGGTACGGCATTCCTGCAGCGCGGGCAGTACTTCCTCGCGTACCGGGTCGATCATTCCGGAAAGCCCGATAAACACCATGTCGCTTTCCAGTGTTTCCGGTTCGAAGGAGGAGGGCAGAACAGGCCACTCCCGAGTGGCCGCGGCAAGCACGCGAAGCGCTCGATCCGCCATCTTCTTGTTTTGACGGAGAATTTCCGAGCGCAGTTCCTCTGTGATGGGCTTCACGCCCTGCGGGGTAAGCACGCGGGTGCAACGGGACAGTAATTCATCCGGCGCACCTTTGGTATACTGTACAAAACCGTCGTCATCCCTGTGAACCGTGCTCATCATCTTGCGCATACTGTCAAACGGCGCCTCGCCAACACGCGGGTAATGCGCTTTCAGGTCAGGCTTGGCCAATCCCTGCTTCGACGCGTAGGCGACCAGCGCGCATTCGGTCGGTTCACCTACCGCTGCGCCGTTTTCGTCCAGCTCCGCGTCGGAGCAGAGCGCCATGGCTTTGGCAAGCAGCGCGGTATCCGCGCCGTACGTATCAACCACTGTCATACGATTCTGGGTAAGGGTGCCCGTTTTATCCGAACAGATCACCTGTGCGCAGCCCAGCGTTTCCACCGCGGTCAGGCGGCGGATTACGGCGTTGCGCCGGCTCATTTTGGTTACACCGATGGACAACACGATGGTAACGACTGCAGCCAGCCCTTCCGGGATCGCCGCCACGGCAAGGCTTACGGCCAGCATGAAGGTGTGAATCAGCACTTCCGCGTTGATCCGACCGGCCTTTAAAACGCCTGTAATGAAGATCACTACGCCGATGCCCAGCACCAGCCAGGTGAGGATGCGGCTTAACCCGGACAGCTTTTTTTGCAGCGGGGTGCTTTCGTCTTCCGCCTTGGACAGCGCATCGGCGATTTTGCCCATTTCGGTTGCCATGCCGGTAGCGCACACAACCGCCAACCCGCGCCCATAGACCACGGTGCTGCCCATGTACAGCATGTTACGCCGGTCGCCCAGCGGCACGTCGCCGTGCGGGGCTGTAATGGCTTCGCTTTCCTTTTGTACGGGTACGGATTCGCCGGTCAGGGCAGCTTCTTCTACCTTCATGGAGGCGCATTCCAGGATCCGTGCGTCAGCCGGTACCGAGTCGCCCGCTTCCAGTGTGATTACGTCGCCCAGAACGAGGTCTTCGCTTTTCACATGGGTCAGCTGTCCATCCCGCCACACTTTGGAGGTGCTGGCGGTCATCTCTTTCAGGGCGGCGATGGCCTCCTCAGCCTTGCTTTCCTGTACCACGCCCAATACGGCGTTCAGGATGACCACAAACAGGATGATGAAAACGTCGGCAAAGGATTCGCCCGCGTAAGCGGAGGTAACGCCGCTTAAGGCCGCTGCGACCAGCAGCACAATAATCATCGGGTCGGCCAACTGAGACAGAAATCGTCTGAACAGAGAGATTTTCTTCCCCTCGATCAGCTTGTTTTTTCCATTCTTAGCCAGGCGTGCCTGTGCCTCCGCCTCGCTAAGCCCATTGTAATTCGCGCCAAGCGAATCAAGCACTTCCTGGCTTTCCCGGGTGTAATATAACACGGTAAAAGCTCCTTTCCGATTTGCCTGTATAGAGAAAGACCCATATACAGGCATGCTGTACATGAGTCTCATTCATTAAGGCCGGCCAGGCGGACAATGAAGCCCGCGGTGCTGTTGACCAGGCCGCGTATCGACGCGAATTACTCCCTCATGGCGTGGAATAAGCATGATTATAGCATGCGGCTGATACAGTGTCAATTCGAATCCGAAGGTATTCATAGGCAATTATGTGGTTTTCGGCGTTACTCCGCCATGGCGTCCACAAACCAGCTCAGGTCGGTAACGGTCTTTGTTTCCTTGTCGAGGATCAGCGTCAGGCAGGCGTGCTTTTGGAACAGGTAGGTTTCCGGCGCGGCAAGGACATCCGCCGAGTAGGGCTGCACCGGGGCCAGATACTGATAGTAAAGCGTGCCGTCGTCCCATTTGGTCGCGGTACCGCAAGGAGGGAACGGTTCGCTGAGGGAATCGATCCAGCCTGCGGAATAGAGCACCGTCCGATGTTTTTCTGCAACGTCGTAATAGAAAGCGTTCCTCACGGTCTCTTCCGAATCACCAACACGAAGCCCACGCGGGCCCTGATAAGCATCGCTGGTGGTATCAATGCAGCTGACAAGCCCGTCGGTAAAGGAAACAAGCAGACCATCATAGTTCCAGTCCTGTAGTTTTGAACCGGTCGCGGGGCTGGTGGTTTCGGTTCCCTGGCTCATGGGCGCTCCCAACGCCGCCTTCACGGCATCCATCGTCAGGCCCGGTGTAACGTTGTTCAGCGTCAGATCGGCCAGCGAAAAGGGCGCCGCGGTGGAAACCGGTACTGCGGTGGCGGAGCTCGCGGGCGCAGTCGGCGCGTCGGTCGTCGCGGGGGTTTCGGTGGCCAACGCGGGGAGCGCGGCAAACAGGGTAACCAGCAGGAGTGCAAAGAACCGACAGGAACGCTTCATACACATCAGGCTCCTTATCAGAGTAGGGGTCAGATACGGGTGATTTTCTCCTCTTCGACTACGGCATGGATGAGCTTGAGCGGTGGGGTAGGCTCGTTGCCGAGCGTGATAGCCTGCCGGATGCCCTCCGCGGCAAGCACGGCGCTTTCACGGGTGCGGGCGTATACGGTTGCGATCGGTTCGCCTTTTTCTACGCGGTCGCCGATACGGTGGCGGAGGATGAAGCCAACGGCGGGATCGATGCGATCTGTTTTTTGCAGGCGTCCCGCGCCCATGTGTTGGGCGACTTCGCCCAAAGCGGTGGTGTCCATACATTGCAGAACACCGGTTGTCGTCGCGGGCACATCCGCTATTATTGGGGCCTGCGGCAGCAGGGTAACGTCGTCGCACACGCGCGGGTCGCCATGCTGCGCGTTGATCATCTGCCTCAGCTTTTCCAGCCCTCGGCCGGAATGCAGGGCATCCTGAAGCTTCGCCTCCGCTTCCTCTACCGTCTTGGCGGCGTCGGCCCGAAGCAGCATTTGTGCGCCCAGCGCGAGGGATACGGTCATCAGCGGGCCGGATACGCGTCCGGCCAGCACGTCAATGGCTTCCTTCACTTCCAGAGCGTTGCCGACGTGGCTGCCAAGAGGTTCGCCCATATCGGTCACCAGCGCGACCATCCGGCGGCCCGCGTCGGTACCGATGCGTACCATGGTCTGCGCCAGTGCGATGCTTTCTTCCAGCGTATGCATAATCGCGCCGGACCCGGTTTTTACATCCAGCACGATCGCCTGCGCGCCGCTGGCCAACTTTTTACTCATGATACTGGAAGCGATCAGCGGCAGGCTGTCCACGGTTGAGGTGGTGTCGCGAAGCGAGTACAGCTCCTTATCTGCGGGAGCCAGGTTTTCGGTTTGCCCAATCACCGCCAGACCGATGCGTTGTACCTGCGCGATAAACTCCTGCATGGATAATTCCACGCGGAAACCGGCGATACTTTCCAGTTTATCCAGCGTACCGCCAGTATGCCCCAGCCCGCGCCCGCTCATTTTGGCGACCGGTACACCGCAGGCCGCAACCAACGGGGCGAGCACAAGGGTGGTGGTGTCGCCAACGCCGCCGGTGGAATGCTTATCCACAGGGATGCCATGGATGGCGGAAAGATCCGCCATGTCGCCGGATTCGGCCATAGCGAGGGTAAGCCGTACGGTTTCCTCGCGGGTCATGCCATTGAGGCGAATAGCCATCAGCAACGCGGCCAGCTGATACTCCGGGATGGTGTGTCGTCCCGCGCCGTCGGCGAAAAATTCAATTTCCTCACGAGTGAGCGATTGCGCGAACTTTTTCTTCTCAATAATGGATAGGATGTCCATCAGACGTTTTCCTTCCTGAAAAGCACGCGCGCGGACGTTGAAAAACGCCCGCGCCGGTGCGAAGTGGGGATTACAGTTGGATAATCATGCGCCCGCAGGATTCGCACTCGATCAGCGTTGCGCCTGCCTTTAAAGTTCGTAGCGCTGCGGATGGCAGACCCATGAAACATCCGCCGCATTGCCCGTTCACCAGTTTGGCGACCGGAGGGATACAATGCTTTTTGATGGTCTCATACCGTTCCATCAGCTTGGGGTCAATGTCTTTTCCCTTTTCCTGCGCAATCCGTCGCTTTTCTTCCAGCAACTTCATCTGCTCGCGGTATTCGTCTTCGTAGGCGACTTTCTGGGTCTCGTACTCGGCCTTTACCTTGGCGTATTTAACGGTAATCTCCTTCTGCGCGCGCTCGTGATCAGCGGCGTCCTGCTGAATCCGCTTCATTTCCTGCTCGTAACTGGAAATATCGCCTACCAGACGCTGAGCTTCCTGCGTAAAGGTACGCGCTTCCTCCAGCGTTTCCGGCGGGGTTTCGCCCAGCCGGGCCTGTAACGCTTTCAGCTGTTCTTCCTGCAGGGTGATCGCGTCTTTGATGATGTCCACGCGATCCAGCATCTGGGCGACTTCTTCTTCCATCTGCTTTACGGCATTCTGTTGTTCCAGAAGAAAATCCCGGTTCTTTTTTAACGCCAGACGGTTGGGCGAACGCTTGATGTCGTTTTCCAGTGCGTCAGCATCCATGTCGGCCTGTTGGAAATCCCACAGCATTTCGATTTGTTCCATGGTGTCCTCCTTAAGCGGTGTGCGATTGCTCCCGGTGGAGCTTGGGGGAGTTAGCCTCCCGACGGCGCAACGGCGCAGTCGAAGGGGCGTATATCGGAAAGGCGCGCCTCCACTGGCCAGGAAGCCGAAAGCGCATCCTCCGTAAAGCGATGATAAAGGGCGGTCAGGCCGGGCAGTTCCGTGTAATAATGACCCGCTTCGATCACGGTCAGGCCCAGCGCCTGGGCAGCCAGCAACTGGTGATGCTTAATTTCACCCACTACGAAAACCTGCGCGCCTGCCTGAGAAGCGGCGGCGTATTCCTCGCCTGCCGCGCCGGGGGCGACGGCAACGCGAGTAACGGACCGTGTGGGATTACCATACAGGCGGGCGTGCGAACTCAGCTGATGATCCACGCGAGCGAGCAAATCGCCCGCCGCGCAGGGAATGGGGAGTATGCCCATTCGGGCGTAGAGGCTTTTTCCGGCCAGCCCAACACCGGTAAGCGACAGCAGAGCCGCCAGACTGTCGCCTGTGCCGCCGGGCGCCCGGTCCAGATTGGTATGCGCCGTGACCAGGCTGATATGGGCCCCTGCGATCGCGGCCAGCACGGCGCCTTCCGGTTCATCATAACGGATGCGGGTGATACCGCCAAACATCAGCGGATGATGGGTTACAATCAGCTGCGCGCCCTGTGCCTGCGCTTCCTGTACAACGGCAAGCGTCGCGTCCAGCGCGAACAGAATGCGAGTTACTTCGGTGGATGGATCGCCCATCAACAGGCCGACATTATCATAGTCCTCCTGCGATTCAAAGGGAGCGAACCGGTCCAGCCAGTCCAACACGTCGCGAACAGTCATCGTTCAGCCCTCCCAGCGTTCCCGAAGCGCCGTGAGCGCTTCCTCGGTACAGGCCAGCTCCCGTTCTGCATCCGCCAACCGGCTTGCATCCTGTTCGCGCCCTGCGGAACGCATGGCCTGAACCGCACCGGTCAGCAGACGCTGCTTTCGGAGCAACCATGGCATCCATTCCGCGGGCAGAGTATGCAGCAGGCAGGGGCCAAGCAACAATTCCCGTTCCGTATAACGGGGAGCGTCAACCGGCTCGGGTACGGCGAGCATCAACAGGTACAGCCTGCCCCCTGCGTCCGTAATCCGTTCGCCGATAAGTTGATATCCGATGGCTTGAATGGCCTGTCGGGCCAGAGAAAGATCCGTTTGCGCGCCCAGCACCAGCGTTGCGCCCTGGAGGCGGCTCACGCCGCGGGTAAGGATTCCGGCGATGGTATCGCCGCCCATGCCGAGGATGCATACTGTATCGGCCTTTCCGCCGGGCAGCGCGGCAAGCGCGTCCAGTCCGTCGGCGACGGTAAATACGGTTTGCTCCGCCAGCCCGAGCGCCGTCAGGCGCGATTTTGCCTTGGCTAGCGCCTTTTTGCTGATGTCTGCGGCCAGTAAACGGTGGCAGCGCTTCTCCAGAAGCAAGGTTGCTCCGAATCGCCCGTGGTCGCAACCGATATCGGCGCAGATGTCACAGGGAACGACCCAGTCTGCCGCTGCCCGGAGACGCGCATCCGGTTTCGGGGGGCGGGGCGTTCGATGTGGCAGAACCTGTGCCGGAGCATCCCGACGAACCGCGTTCAATCCAGATAATCCTTCAGCTTCTTGCTACGGCTGGGATGGCGAAGTTTGCGCAGGGCTTTCGCCTCGATCTGGCGGATGCGCTCGCGCGTTACCTTGAACACGCGACCTACTTCCTCCAATGTGCGCTGGTGTCCGTCGTCCAGCCCGAAGCGGAGGCGCAGAACCTTTTCTTCGCGCGGGGTCAGGGTGTCCAGTACATCCAGAAGCTGTTCCTTCATCAGGGTGAAGCTGGCGGCTTCGGCGGGGGCGGGCGCGTCTTCATCGGGGATGAAGTCGCCAAGGTGACTGTCCTCTTCCTCGCCGATCGGGGTTTCCAGCGAAACCGGCTCCTGCGCGATCTTGATAATCTCGCGAACCTTGCTTTCGCTGATATTCATCACTTTGGCGATTTCATCGGGCGTAGGTTCGCGGCCATACTCCTGCAACAGCTGGCGGGATACGCGAATCAGCTTGTTAATGGTTTCCACCATATGGACGGGGATACGGATGGTGCGGGCCTGATCGGCGATGGCGCGGGTAATGGCCTGCCGAATCCACCAGGTGGCATAGGTGGAAAACTTGTAGCCTTTGCGGTAGTCGAACTTATCCACCGCTTTGATCAGGCCCAGGTTCCCCTCCTGGATCAGGTCCAGAAAGAGCATGCCGCGGCCCACGTAGCGCTTGGCGATGGAAACCACCAGGCGCAGGTTAGCTTCGGTCAGCTTTTTCTTGGCGTCCTCGTCGCCCTCTTCCATTCGCTTGGCGATCTCGATCTCCTCGTCCGCGGTTAAGAGGGGGACTTTGCCAATCTCCTTGAGGTACATGCGAACCGGATCATCGATGCTTACGCCGTCCGGAACGCTCAGGTCGATCTTTTCCGGCTCAATCAGCTCGTCCGCAGGGACCGGGTCAAATTCATTAACCACGTCAACCCCCATGTTCTCAAGCGTCTCATAGATCTTGTTCATCTGGTCGGCGTCGATTTCCAGGTCCATTGCCTGGTTGGCTACTTCGTCCCTGGTAATCGTGCCCTTGGTCTTGGCATCCTCGTATAACTCGTTGAGTTTCAACTTGATCGCCTCTGGCGAATGGTTGCTCAACTTCATCACTCCTTCATATGGGAAAGCAAAAAAATAGGGGATTGGGCGGGAAAATACCGCCGTTTCAAAATACCAGTTCCTGCAAATGGGGTTTGTCCTGAAAAGGGGGCAGGCGAAACCGCTTCACAGGGGAGGTCAGGGAAGCTCCGTTTGTCGCAGCTGTTGCATCAGCCGCATGGCGCGCTCCGTCTGTGCGGCGCGTTCACCTTCTGGTAGATTCGGCAAGCTGCGTTGAATTTCCTCTAATTCCTTTTCAAGACGGATTCGTCGCATTCGCTGGATGCAATCCTGTGCCATTCGCATCAGGCCTGCGTCGTCCGCGTCGGTCTGCACGTTCAGGATTGCGCCCACCGCGGCACGACCCTGATCGTCCGGTTGGCTCTCCATCAGCGCGGCGGCGCTTTCTCCGGCCAGCAGCGCTTCGCACAGGGCACGCAGCCGTGGATCGGAAAACTCTTCTGCGGATACCGCGCCTTTGGGCAATCGTCCTGTCGCCAGCACCGCAAGCAACGTGTATGCGGTCATATCCACCTGGTCGGCTTCCTTCGCCTTCTGACGGAAACTGTCCCGGTGGGGGACGAACGCCTTCTGCCGCTGGGGAGATACGCCAACCTGCTCCAGCAGCACTTCCCGGGTAAAGCCGCTTTCAAAAGCAAGCTGTTTTAAGTACCCTTCCAGTTCGACCGGCTCGCGCACCGTGCGCAGGATTTCCGCACCGGCCTTTGCGTAACCGGTACGGCCTTCTTCGGTGGAAAGGTCGTAATTTTCCTTTTCCCGTCGCAGGCGGTAGGTTACGCCGGAAATGGGCTTGAGGGCTTCGAACGCTTCCGCTCCCTTCTGGCGGATAAACTCGTCCGGGTCCAGCCCGCCCGGAAAATCCAGCACGCGCGCCGGGATACGTTCGCTTTCCAGCACCGTAAGCCCGCGTAGAATCGCATGCTGCCCGGCGCTGTCGCCGTCGTAAGCCAGCCAGATTTCCGGGGCGTAACGCCCCAGCAACCGCGCCTGTTCCGGCGTTAACGCCGTGCCCAGCGTTGCGGCGACGCCTTCCACGCCGAACTGCGAAAGGGCCACCACGTCCATGTAACCTTCCACCAGAATCACGCGTGTCAGGCCGCGCGCCTTGCGCAGCAGGTTGGCTGCAAACACGTTAAACCGCTTGTTAAAGGCAGGGGTGTCGGCGGTGTTGAGGTATTTGGGTTGTGCGTCGCCCATGGCACGGCCGCCGAAACCCAGCACATTTCCGTATGCGTCGATGATGGGAAACATCACGCGATTACGGAACATATCGCCCGTTCGCCCGTCACGCCGGTATAAAAGCCCGGCGGCGACAAGTTCGTCCTCCGTAAAGCCCTGAGCGACCAACTCCTTCTGGATGCTGGCGCCTGTCGCCGCGCCGATACCGAAGCGCCGGATCACGGCGTCGCTTACGCCGCGTTTTTGCACGTAGGCCAGCAATGCTGTGCCCTGCGGCTCCCAAAGCGTCTGGTGGTAGAATTTCGCGGCTGCCTGATTAGCCAGATAGATCCGTTCCTTCAGTGACCGCCTCCGCTCGTAATCCGGGTCGTTTTGCATTTCAGGCAGGGGCATGTGGTAAAGATCAGCCAGATGTTTGATCGCTTCCGTGAAATCCAGCTTTTCAATATCCATGATGAACTGGATTACGCTACCGCCCGCTTTGCAGCCGAAACAGTAATAAACCTGCTTCTGTTCATCCACATTGAAGGACGGTGTTTTTTCGTTGTGAAACGGGCACAGACCAACATATCTATGCCCGTTCTTCCGAAGCGCAACATAAGACGACACAACCTGTACGATGCTTGCACGCGCGCGAAGCTCGTCCAGCCACGCCGGGGGAAATCTTGCCGCCATCCGCGTTTCACCTTCTATCTCATTCGTCGCAGGCGGGTACATTCCTGCAATGCGAGGGAACAAAATCTGTAAGTACAGGAAACAGAATCAACTACACAATGGAGAAATCTTTAGGCACGTACAGGCGGGTAAACTCGTCGGTGGCGAAGCGATCCGTCATGCCGGCCAGGAAGTCGCACACGGCGCGCTCCACACCGTCCTGATAGATCAATTGCACATATTCGTCCGGCATTTCGGTGGGGTTAGCCGAAAAATGTTCAAACAGCGCAGTCAGCACATAATCGCAGCGTTTTTCTTCCAGCGCGCGCCAATCGTCGTTATAGACCCGCTCAAACAGGAAGGCGCGTAATTCGTCGCTGGCATCGCTGATGTCCGGGCTCATCTGCACAAAAGGCTGGCTCTGGCTGGTATGGACGATGTCCAGGATCATGGTATTGATGCGTTTGCTGTGGGAATCGCCAAGCACCGAAAGGCAACGCTGCGGCAACTCAAAAGGCTTAAGAATGCCGCCGCGAATCGCGTCGTCGATATCGTGGTTGATATAGGCGATGCGGTCCGCGCGGCGCACACACCAGCCTTCCAGCGTGGCGGGCTCGTCTTCCCCGCTGTGGTTGCGGATTCCATCCCGAACTTCCCAGGTCAGGTTCAGGCCCGCGCCATCCTTCTCCAGTACGTCGACGACGCGCAGGCTTTGCACGTTGTGCATAAAACCGCCTGACATCAGCCGATCCAATGTCTTTTCGCCGATGTGCCCGAACGGGGTATGTCCCAGATCGTGCCCCAGGGCGATTGCTTCGGTCAGGTCTTCGTTCAGGCGCAGTGCGCGGGCCAGCGTGCGCGCCACCTGAGAAACCTCCAGTGTATGGGTGAGACGCGTCCGGTAATGGTCGCCTTTCGGGGCCAGAAAAACCTGCGTTTTAAACTTTAAACGCCGGAAGCTTTTACAATGAATAATCCGATCCCTGTCCCGCTGAAAACCCGTGCGGACTTCGCAGGGAACCACAGGCCGCTGGCGGCCTCGTGTCGCCGCGCTGCGTGTGGCGTGTTCGGACAGCCACAGCTCCTCATGCTGTTCCCATTGCTCTCGGATCGTCATGCGGGTTCCTCCTCGCGGCGTATGCGAATTCTTTATATCGGGCAAATCGGACGCATTCATTCGCGAACCGATTCCTTTTGAAGTATTCCTTACCGGTTCGCGTTTTTCCTTCGTATATGGTATGATGAGCCGGAAAGTTTTCGGGGGAGGAATGGCCGTGCGCACCTGTGCCGAATGTATGCTTTGCCTGCTAAACCGTGACATTGCCGCGGTACCGGAAGCGGTGCCCGCCGATGAAAAAGCGGAGTACCTGCGCGATCTGCTGCGCCTGCTTGCCGACGCCGATCCAACGTTTTGTACCGCGCAGCTGGGTGAGTTGATTGATAACGCTTTTTCGACGCGGTTTGGACAGAGAAAAACAAAAAACTTTGCGGAACTGAAGAAGATCTATAATGAAAAGCTTCTGGCGCTGGAACCGCTTCTGCGGAAGGCGATTACGCACAGCCCGGACCCGCTTGCCTACGCGATCCGGTTGGCGCGCGTGGGTAACTATATCGACTTTGGCGCAAAACATGAGGTGGATGACGACCTGTTCC
>JAEWYP010000021.1 GCA_023395615.1 Bacillota bacterium | reverse complement strand
AGAAAAAATGAACACATTACGGATCGTACGGTTAACGGCGGATATGCTCGAGGAGCCCATGGGAGTGGAACGAACGCCGGAATTTGCCTGGCAGCTGGAAAGCGAACTCAGCAACGTGCTGCAAACCGCCTGCCGGGTGCAGGTTGCCGAAAGCCGGGACTTTTCCGCCGTCCTGTGGGACAGCGGCGTTATTCCGCACACGGACAGCGCACATTTTACCCCTGCAGGGCTTTCATTGCAGCCCGCGCGGCGGTATTGGTGGCGCGTATGGGTGCAGGCAGGTTCAAACCAGGCATGGAGTGAACCCGCGACATTCGTAACCGGGTTATTCGATGGTTTCACCGCGGAAATAATTACCGCCGAAACCCCGGCAGACGCGGAGAACGATCATGGTACAGCAGTATGGAAGAGTTTCGCTGTAGATGGCGAGGTAGAAAGCGCCTACGCGTATTCTACGGCGCTTGGCCTATACCACCTCCATCTGGATGGAAAGCGTGTTTCCGATCTGGAACTGGCACCCGGTTGGACCAGCTACCACCATCGCTTACAGTATCAGACCTTCGACCTCACACCCCTTCTCTCCCGGGGAACACACACGCTGTGCGCATGGCTCGGTTCCGGCTGGTATAAAGGGCTGATGGGTTTTCTGCACAAACGCAATAACTACGGCGACCGGACCGCTTTCCTCTGTCAGTTGGAGATTCGTTATCGTGACGGTCGTGTTTTACGGATTACAACGGATACCGACTGGCGCGGCGCGGATACCCCGGTACTTTTTTCGGACATCTACAACGGTGAAACGTATGATGCGCGCCTGTCCCTGACGAACGAGCGCGCTGTGTCAGGGCTGGCATTTGACCGGTCCGTGCTGGTGCCTCAGGAAGGCGGCGCGCCAAAAATCATCGAAACGTTGCCCGCGCGGGAACTGTTTACGACCCCCAAAGGCGAAACAGTCGTTGATTTCGGGCAGAACATGGCTGGTTTCGTACGCTTCACGGTACGCGGTAAACCGGGAGATATTGCAGAACTGGCCTGTTTTGAGGTATTGGATGCCGATGGTAACGTATACACCGTCAATCTCCGCCAGGCGCGCCAAACTGTGCGGTATACCCTGCGGGGTGGGGAGCCGGAAACCTTCCAACCCAATTTCACTTTTCAGGGCTTCCGGTACGCACATATCATCGTCTGGCCGGGCAAGCCGCGCAAGGAAGATTTCACCGCCTGCGTGGTTCATTCGGACATGCGCCCCATCGGAGCATTCGCCTGTTCGGAGCCGATGCTTAATCAACTGTGGCATAACATCCTGTGGGGTATGAAAAGCAATTTTGTAGATATTCCCACGGATTGCCCGCAGCGGGACGAGCGAATGGGCTGGACCGGCGACGCGCAAATCTTCTCCTCTACAGCGTGCTTCCTGATGAACACGGACGTGTTTTTCCGCAAATGGCTGGCCGATCTGGCTGCAGACCAAACCCCCGAGGGCGGCGTGCCACACGTGGTGCCCGATACCATCAGCAGTGCGAAAGAAATCGCGAATAACTGGCTGCTCAGTCAGGGTTCCCACAGTGCGGCAGCCTGGGCAGACGCGGCAGTGATAATTCCGTGGAATCTTTACCTGGCTTACGGTGACCGCACCGCGCTGGAAACCTGCTATGGCAGCATGAAGCGATGGGTCGATTTTATGCGTGCCCATTCCGACGGTTTCCAGTGGGATTACAAGCTACAGTTTGGCGATTGGGTAGCGCTGGACGCGGCGGAAGGCAGTTATTACGGTGCGACACCCAACAACCTTACCTGCACCGCTTTTTACGCTTATTCCTCCAGCTTGCTGGCAAAAGCAGCCGCAGCCCTTGGCCGGAAAACGGACGCGGCTTTCTACGCACGGTTAAGTGAAGATGTCGCCGCTTACTTCCGTACCGCTTTCTTTGATGCCGATGGTGAGCTGAAGGCACAAACCCAGACGGCGCACGTGCTGGCCCTGCACTTTCACCTTACGCCCAACCCGGAGAAAACGCTTCGCGGCCTGAGGCGGTTGCTGGCTGAGCGGAACGGGCACCTTTGCACGGGTTTCGTAGGCACTCCTTACATCGCCCACGCCTTAAGCGATCAAGGGGCGTTGGAGGATGCATACAACCTGGTTCTGAAGAAGGATTACCCCTCCTGGCTTTACCAGATCACCAAAGGCGCCACGACCGTGTGGGAACATTGGGACGGCATCAAGCCGGACGGCTCCATGTGGAGCGCCGGGATGAATTCGTTTAACCATTACGCTTACGGAGCAATCGGCGAATGGTTGTTTAAAGTAGTCGGCGGTCTTCGCGTGGACGAAACCGCGCCCGGCTACCGGCATGCCGTATTGGCGCCCATGCCGGGCGGCGGCCTGACGCACGCCGAAACCTCTCTGCAAACACCCTATGGCCTGCTTTCCCTCAGGTGGAAGGCAACGGATGGCGGTATAGAACTGGATATTACCGTGCCGTGTAACGCCACCGCCACGCTGGTTGCCCCGGAAGCTTACGGCGGCGGCACGACAGAGCTTGGCAGCGGCGAGCACCGCGTTCTGTGGCAAACGGCGTAACCGGCAATGATCAAACCGGATCAACTGATTACGAGTCAATCGTTCAACTGCGAATAGCGTACAGTAAAAGGCGGAAGCAACGCAGACGTATGCTTCCGCCTTTTACGTGATTCCGTTAAGCGGATGTTCAATAATATTACCTGTTCTTCGACCTGTCCGTATCCGATGCAGACGGGACGGTGTTCCTGAACCGATCTTTCAATTTGTTGACTGCCGTTTGGTTTTACGGAGGATCAGCCACAGCAGGGCAGCCAGATAGACAATCACCAGCCCGAGGGTTACGTACAGCATCGCTTCCGATTCGGCTGCCAGCCCGATAAACACCAGCATAGGGCTGCCTAATACAATGCCAAAACTGCTTCCGGTAACCAGATTATTCGCCGCCGGTGTCTCGAAATCCGGGTCGGCGGGCCGTAATAACAGGATGCCGGAACTGATGGTCCCGGTCAGCATTCCATACATGGACAGGAAACTCTCGTTGCTGTACCCGGGATAAACGCGCGTACAAAGCCACCGCAGGTAGAAAAACGTGCTTGTCCCGCCCGCTACAGCCATCAGCAGGAACGGCGCCCACAGCCCGGTCAGGTCCCGGAAATCAATGGACGTGATACCCGCTACGATCATCAGATCAAATGCCAGCCCGGAAATGCGACTAAGCAGGTAATTATTCTGGTATTGTCTGGTCATCATCTTCGATTTACGAAGCATTTTAAGCACCCACTTAATCAGCATCGCAAGCATTGAGCCAATGATAAAATTGAAACCCCACAGAAGCGGCGACAGGGTTTTAGCGGCACCCGGCGCTACCCGGGTAATACCTGCGGTCAAGCCCAGCGTGACCAGATAGGTCAGCAGATAAGCCAGCAGTACCAGCGCCACCTGGATGGACAGCCTGTCAACCGATTCGGAAAGCGGAATCTCGTTTTGATCCTGAAACGTATCCACTGTTACGGAGCCGGACTGGGAACGGTTGGAACCCGTTTTCAGTCGGCCCTTTCTGGCAAGATAATGCACAGTCATTACACCCACAACGCAGGCGCACAGATATCCCGCTGCCGCCAGCGACAACCCGAAAGATTGCCCGCCGTGGAAACCCAGTGTTTCGTATGTAATGCCGACGTTATTTGCCTGCCCCGGCCCCTGCCCATACGCCATCGGTAGCAGGATACCGGAAGCTTTAAACAGGTTCGGCATCCAAAGATAGCTGAGCAGCAGGGAGATTGCCAGCCCGACGATCGCCTGTACCAGATAGGTGCTGATGATCACCGCTCCACTTTTCAGCCCTTCGCCTTTTTCTCCGTTCCGCGCACCGCCTTCCCCCACCGTTCGCAGGGAAAGGGCGATAAAACCGATCGCAATGCCGTGATAGGTCACCATTTCCAGAAACTGCGACGGTATTTGGATCCATCCGGCGCTTTTCACTGCAAGCAGAATAAAGCCTGCCAGAACCGAGGTAGGGATCAGACTTTTTCGAACCATGCGGCTTTTGCGGACCAGCACGTTGGAAAGCAGTAACACCCCGGCGATGATTCCCATTTGAACGAAGAAATTCCACAGGCCGGTATTGGCGGATGAATAGTCCATCGTTATGCTCTCTCCTCGCGTAATAACGTTACCGCGTCAAAGTACTTTAGCCCGCTGCGTTCAGTCGCCGAACAAATTTGATAACGCTGCCCCTGCGCATCCGAAAAAACAATTGTGTTGCGACCATATACTTCCAGCCCTTCCAACTGCGCAACAGGCAAATGGAAAGCCCCACAGCAGAGCCCTCTTCTACCGATAGACAGCGTTCCGGAAACGACTTCTTCCGTATGGTAATCGGGATAAATTCTGATCATCCTCTGATTCTCGTCACTGAAAAGAGGTTCGTTTCCAGCTGTTCGTATCCGTTGTGCCAGTTGTGTCCGTTGCCATTCCCCCCATGCTTTCAACGTGTGAAACAGCAAATGGTTTCCTGTCAGCAATCCCATATCGGTGTACACAGCCGAAAAACCACAGCTGCATTCCACCCGATCGTCCCGACCGGTTATTGTGCCGAAGGCGTGACATTTCGGGCAAAGATAAAGCGCATTCCCGATTCCCTCCGCCAGTCGTTTTCCCCGGAACGCCACAGGAGATTCTTTTTGTCGTTCATAGGCATCTTCGTAAATATCTTGTGCAATCAGCCGGTTAATTTCCGGAGCTCTCATACCCGCAAGGGTTTTAGCCGGGTACTGCCCTACCAGGTTTCCTTTCATACGACCGCGTCGTACGGTATGGCTCCATCTCGGGCTTGAAAAATAGCCGCCCTCTATTTTGTACGTAACCAGCGTCGCTCCCGAGGCTTTCACCAGCGATCCGGTCGCCGGATGTACCGGGCAGGTAACGCCATGGAAAGACTTGTTTCCTTCGGCAAACAACGCGATGTTGGCGCCTTTGCGCAGGCGGCGGATCATCTGCAGAGCAGTGCTGACATCCGCTCCGCCCTTGCGTTTGGGAATCGGGTCTAAAAAATACACCAATAGCCTGCGAAGCCACCCCTTGCGGAAGATATGCTCGCTGGCAACAAAATACATATGGTTTGGGAACGCGCTGCCCAACAGGATGGAATCAAAATCAGTATTATGGTTCGACACAAGAATATACGGCCCTTCCAGCGCAGGAATCGGCTCAGATTGAAAATGGAGCCATTTCCGTACCGGGTAACCTGCCACGTGCCGCAACAGTGAATACACCCAGACATGCCTGCGGTAACCCTGCATATCGCATAACCCTCTTGCAGTAAGCGTTTTTCCGTATTTTGCGCTCTCACGATACCACAGATAAACGTGTTTGACCAGTGGATTCAATCGCTTTATTCTGTAAAATCCGCAGGAAATTCTGGGAAAACCATCCGACTGGCTGGCATGCGCAAACAAAACGTGTTATCCTGATATTATGAAGACGGGCACGCTCCACCACATAATATTGAAGTGAAAATGGTGTGAGCAACCGTGCGCGAGTCTCTCTCTACTTCCAATATAGGAGGTGCAGTTATGGAAATCATTACTTCACGGTGTCTAATCCGTCCTTTTTTTGAATCAGATATATCGGATTTTATGGCCTATCGAAACGATATGGATTGGATGCGTTTTCAGGGGTTCAAGGGGCTGACCCGCGAAGAATACCGCGAAGCCCTTTTATCTGAGACCGACGAAGCACGCGGCGTTCAACTTGCCGTGATCCATCGGGAAACCGATCGCCTGATCGGCGATTTATATTACCGCGTGGACGGCGACACCTGCTGGATCGGATATACGATCACACCTGATTCCGCGCAGCAGGGGTATGCGGCTGAAGCTACGCAGGCGCTTTTGCAGCGTTGCGCATGCCGCGGGTTTCACCGCGCGCTTGCGGATGTGTCTCCGGGCAACGCCGCTTCCCTCGCGTTATTGCATAAACTGGGCTTTCGATATATAGAGCGTACGGCAGACGATGATCTGCTTTTCGCATTGCCCCTGATCGAATCATCAGAGAGGGTATAAATCCCATATTGACAGTCGCCGTTTACAAACCTATAATGAAGCAAACAATATCGCTCCCGGGATTCGAGATACGGGTGCGCGGAAGGGGACGGCTCATGAAAGCCATTATTCTGTATTATTCTTACAAGGGGCACACAAAAAAAGTCGCGGAAAAGCTGGCACGTGCTCAGGGTGCCGAGTTGGTTGAAATCCACACAAAAAAGCGGAAGAATATGCTGATGACGTTTCTGGTAGACTGTCCGCGTGCAAGAATGCGAAAAATCTCCGCCATCGAACCGATCACACAGGATTTATCTTCGTATGAGCTGATTACGCTGGCGGCGCCGGTTTGGAACAGTTATCCCGCGCCCGCTTTCAACGCCATGGTCGGCTTATTGCCCAAGGGGAAGAATATCGAAGTCATCATGGTTTCCTCGGGTGGCGATACTAAAAAGGTGGAGGAAGGCACACGGAAGCTGATTAAGAAACAGGGTTGCACCGTAGTTGCCTATAAGGATATCCGGGGGCAGGCATAAGCAAATCCGGGCGTGGAAAACCGCAAAACGGTTTCCCACGCCTTTTCTGTGCCATCCCTGCTGTCCCCCTGTTTCAAACCGGCCAACAGGTGACAGACTGTGTACAGGTTCGTTTGCACCCATGGATTCAAGGAGGTTATTCTCATGGCGGAAATATATCTGGCGGGAGGCTGTTTCTGGGGGACGGAAAAGTACATCGCCTCCATTCCCGGCACGCTCTCCACACAGGTTGGTTATGCCAACGGAAATACCGATTGCCCCACCTACGAAGAGGTCTGCCATAACGGTACCGGGCATGCGGAAACCGTAAAAGTCGTTTATGATCCGGACCGGCTTCCATTGCCCTTCCTTTTGGAACTATACTACGAGGCGATCGACCCCACATCAGTCAACCGTCAGGGCGGGGATCACGGCACGCAATACCGGACGGGGATTTATTATACCGAACCGGCTGATCTTCCGGTAATCAAGCACTCTCTGGCCGTGCTGCAGTCACGTTTGGACCAGCCCGTCGCGATCGAAGTGCTTCCGCTTAAAAATTTCTACCCTGCTGAGGAATACCATCAAAAGTATCTGGAGAAAAACCCCACCGGATACTGCCACATTCCATCCGAGCGTTTCCGGCGAGCCGCACAGGCATTGGTGAACCCCACCCTGTACACCCGTCCCGATACCGAAACCCTCCGCCGTACGTTAACGCCCCTCCAGTTTGAGGTGACACAAAACGCCGCTACGGAAGCGCCTTATCAAAACGAATACGACCGTGTGTTTCGCCCCGGCCTGTATGTGGATGTCACGACGGGCGAACCGCTTTTTCTGTCCGGAGAAAAGTTTGCCTCCGGCTGCGGATGGCCCAGTTTCAGCAAGCCCGTTGATCCGGGAACGGTTCAGGAACACACGGATGCTTCTCACGGCATGCTCCGCACCGAAGTACGCAGCCGCGTTGGCAATGCGCACCTTGGCCATGTTTTCCCGGACGGGCCGGAAGACGCCGGTGGCCTGCGTTATTGCATCAACAGCGCGTCGCTTCGGTTTATTCCGCTGGAGGATTTGGATAGGGAAGGATACGGTGAATGGGCGGCTCGCGTAAGGGCATCCGGTCAGGGACAAAAAGATAAAGAAAGTGATAACCTGTAAAAACCCGAACATTCTGCATTTTTCCTGTATTATTCAGGAAAAGCGTTCTGTATCCAATTGACATCGCACCTTAACACCCCTACAATATGAGCAAGGCAACGGAGCCGAGACTGATACAATGTGTACCGCTCGATCCATTGTCTTTTTGCGCATTTTTGGGGTTTTTTCAATGTACAAATCAACTGAAGGAGGTTCCAACCGCATGAAACGATCTCTATCCATTCTTACGGCGACGATTCTGGTACTCACCACTCTTCTGGTACCTGCCATGGCCGAAACCACACCGGTAAAAATCGGCGTCATCGCACCCACCAGCGGCAGCCTCGCCACCTATGGTGAATCCGTTACCAACGGGATCAAACTGGCCTTCAGCGAAATCAACGCCGCAGGCGGCGTGTTGGGTGGCCGTCAGATTGAAGCCACCTACATGGATGACAAAGCGGACTCCACTGAAAGTGCCAACGCCTTTAACAAACTGATTTCGGATGGTAATAAGGCGATTCTCGGTTCCGTAACCTCCGGTGTGACTGCCGGCCTCGCCGCGTTGGCCGATGCGGAGGGGATGCTGCTGCTCACCCCGACCGCAACCGCCGACACCATCACGGATGGCTACCCCACTGTATTCCGTGCCTGCTTCCGTGACTCCTTCCAGGGTGAAGTGGGCGCCAAGCTCGCAACCAAGCTGGGAGTTAAGAAAGTAGCGATTCTGTATGCTTCCGGTGATACCTACTCTTCCGGCCTTTACGAAGCGTTCAAAGCCGCCGCCGCGACCGAAGGTTTGGAGATCGTAGACACTGAAAGCTCCTCTACCACTTCGGACACCGATTATACCACGCAGCTGACCAACATCGTCGCCTCCGGCGCCGAGCTGATCTTCGCTCCGTATTATTACGATTCCATCGGCCCCTACATTGTTCCTCAGGCCCGCGCTGCCGGGTTTACCGGCTACTTTGTTGGTGCCGACGGCTGGGACGGCACTCAGAACACCATGGTGGAAGACAAGAGCCTTTATAACAAATGCTTCTACACCAACCACTACGCGCCGGATGATCCTTCCGATGTGGTGCAGAGTTTTGTGAAAAAGTACACCGAGACCTACGGTGCGGAAAGCCTGACCGCGCTGGCCGCACTGGCTTACGACGCCGCCTATATGCTGAAGGACGCTATCGAAACTGCCGGTACGGATGACACCGCCGCCATTGTGAAAGCCATGACCGGCATGTCCTTCTCCGGGGTTACCGGTACCTTCACGCTGGACGCCACCAACACCCCCGAAAAAGTCGCCCCCGTGATCGAGTATGTGGACGGCGTGGCTAAGTTCTACGCCTACATCTAAAGCGCATCCATTCCGGCACCGAAACGCACGACGTTTCGATACGCCGGAGCGTGGGGCGGACGGTCGCCGTCCGCCCCAAATTTTCTTGTAATACACACCCTTCGCCTTGGCATTCGCAAATTTCTGTGCCTTATGGTGCAGCGAACATAACGTTTATACCGTAACCCTGCAGGGAAGGGAATCGGTTGAAGACGGCAATCGGAAGGGAGTCGTCCGACATGGATGGATTGACGCTGTTTATTCAGCAAATTATCAACGGCTTGCGCGTCGGCAGCGTATATGCCCTGATCGCGCTCGGATATACCATGGTATACGGAATTATTCGACTGATTAACTTTGCGCACGGCGACTTCATTATGGTAGGTGCCTACGCGCTGTTTTTCACGGTGCCGCTGATGATCGCTGCGGGGATGCCCGCATGGTTATCCATCGTATTTGCTGTCTTTGTATGCGCACTTACCGGTATTCTGGTGGAAAAACTGGCCTACAGTCCGGTACGTGCGCGCGGCAACAATATGTCCGCGTTGATAACCGCGATTGCGATGAGCCTGTTTCTGGAAAATTTCGCCCAGACCCTGTTTGGAGCCAACCCCAAACAGGTAGGTACGCTTTTTAACCTTCCGACGATTCTGGGGATCAGCGGCAACACCTTTCTGACCATCTTAATCGGCGTTGTCGTCATGGTGTCGCTGTCTCTCTTCGTAAAATATACCAAGAACGGGCAAGCCATGCTGGCTGTATCCGAGGATAAGGAAGCTTCCCTGCTGATGGGCGTGAACGTAAACCATACGATAACGCTTACCTTCGCGATTGGTTCAGGGCTGGCCGCGGTCGCATCGCTGATGTACATTGCACAGTACAATCAGGTAACCAACATGATGGGTTCCATGCTCGGTTTGAAAGCCTTTGTCGCGGCCGTTCTGGGCGGTATCGGCATCATCCCCGGCGCCATGCTGGGCGGTCTGGTAATCGGCATTGTCGAGAGCCTGTCAAAAGCTTATATTTCCACCATTACAGGCGGCGTTATCACCTCCGCTTTCTCCGATGCTATCGTATTCAGCATCCTGATTATCGTTCTGCTGGTGAAGCCCACAGGAATTCTGGGTAAAAACACCGGCGAGAAAGTGTAGGTGCATGGATATGTATAACCGAAAAAACCATACACGCAGCCTGATCGTCTCCCTTGTGGGTGTCTGTCTGCTGGGATTGGTAATATTTCTGGCGGATACTCTGGGCCTGATGGACAGCTACATTCGCGGCATCTTTATCCAGTGCTGTTTTGCGGTCATCATGGCAACCTCCCTGAACCTGGTCATGGGTTATCTGGGGCAAATTGCCCTGGGCCACGCTGGTTTTATGGCTGTCGGCGCTTATACCTCCGCGCTGGTTACCAAGGCGATCGGGCTGGCAATTAAGGCAGGAAGCATGCCTGCGCTGTCCAACGTAGCGCAATTCTTTATCGGCCTGCTCTGCGGTGCTATCGCTGCGGCGCTCTTTGGCCTGCTGGTCGGCATTCCGGCGCTGCGTCTGCGCGGTGACTACCTCGCGATCATTACGTTGGGCTTTGGCGAAATTATCCGCGTAGTCATCCAGAATCTACCCTTCGCGGGCGGGAAAGGCCTTGCCAACGGGCAGGCCGGGCAGGCGCTGATCGGCATTATGCGGATGAACGATCTGTATATTATCTTTGCCGTAACCGTCGTATGCGTGGCGATTATGATTGCTTTTGTTCGTTCCAAGTTTGGCCGCGCGATTATCGCCATCCGCGAGGACGATATTGCCTCCAGTGCCGCGGGGTTGAACACAACCCACTACAAGGTGCTTACCTTCGTGTTTTCCGCCTTCTTCGCAGGCGTCGCGGGCGCGATCTACGCTCATCGCGGTCTGGGCACGCTCCAGTACAGCGATTTTACATTCCTCAAATCCACAGACTTCGTGATCATGGTTGTGGTGGGCGGCATGGGTTCTATGACCGGTTCGGTCGTCACCGCCGTGCTGCTCTCGGTCCTGCCGGAAGTGCTTCGCGCCTTCGCAGATTATCGGATGCTACTCTATTCGATCATTTTGGTGTTGATGATGATCTTTCGTCCGACAGGGCTTTTTGGCACCTACGAATTCTCTCTTTACAGGCTGTTATGCCGGTTGTTCCGTAAGAAGCCCGAAACCCTGTCATCCGCCGCGAAGGGAGATGTGTGAACCATGGCCGAATCCGTTTTGAAAGCAACCAATCTTGGAATTTCCTTTGGCGGACTGCGCGCCGTTCACGATTTCGAAATAGACTTGAAGGAAGGCGAACTGGTCGGTCTGATCGGCCCCAACGGCGCCGGAAAAACAACCGTATTCAACCTCTTTACCGGTGTATACAAACCCACGGAAGGCGCGTTTTATCTGGACGGCAAGCTGATGAACGGAAAGAAGACGCATGAAATTGTCGCCGCGGGGATTGCGCGCACCTTCCAGAACATCCGCCTGTTTAAAAAGATGACCGTGATGGAAAACGTGCTGATCGCCTTTACCAAAGATATACAATACGGTCTGTCCGGCGCAGTTATCCGCTCCGGCGGTTTCTGGCGCGAGGAAGCGGAGATTCGTGAAAAAGCGATGGAGTTGCTGACCGTTTTTAATCTGCAGGATAAAGCCGACTGGAACGCGGGCAACCTGCCCTACGGACAGCAGCGAAAATTGGAGATTGCCCGTGCGCTTGCTACAAAAGCCCGTATGCTTTTACTGGATGAACCCGCTGCAGGCATGAACCCAACCGAAACCGCTGAACTGTTGGCCTGCATCAACACCATTCGCCGCAAGTTCGCCATCACCATTCTGCTGATCGAGCATGATATGAGTCTGGTGATGAATATCTGCGAGCGTATTGTTGTGATTGATTATGGCGAGATCATCGCGCAGGGACTGCCGGAAGAAATATCCCACGATCCAAAGGTCATTGCGGCCTACTTGGGCGAATAGGAGGGGTTGCGATGCTGAAGATTAAAGACCTGCACGTACATTACGGGGCGATCCACGCCATCAAAGGCGTTTCACTGGAAGTACAGGATGGGGAAATTGTATCCCTGATCGGTGCAAACGGAGCGGGAAAAACGACAATCCTCCATACCATATCCGGCTTGACCAAAGCAACCTCTGGGGAGATCACCTACAACGGCGTAAACCTGCGTAATACCGCGCCGCAAAAAATCATCAGCCTTGGTATGGCGCATGTACCGGAGGGCAGGCATGTTTTCAGCCGGATGACGGTGATGGAAAATTTGCGTATGGGCGCTTTCTCCCTGAATGACAGCGAGTTGGTAAAGCAAAATATCGAGATGGTGTTTAAAAGCTTTCCACGCCTGAAGGAACGCGCCAGGCAGGTCGCCGGAACATTATCCGGCGGCGAGCAGCAGATGCTGGCCACAGGCCGCGCGCTGATGGCGAATCCGAAGATTCTGCTGATGGACGAACCTTCCATGGGGCTTTCCCCTATTCTGGTAAAAGAAATATTCCATATCATCACGACTTTGCATGAAAAAGGAATCACAATCCTGCTGGTCGAACAAAACGCAAAGGTGGCCCTTTCCATTTCCAGCCGCGCGTATGTGCTGGAAACCGGAAGCATCGCCATGTCCGGCACAGCCGCCGATCTGATGGAAGACGATCGGGTTCGCAAAGCCTATTTGGGCGTATAATTGCCGTCCAGAAAATAATCTGTTTGTCTGTGCAACAGATCGGAGTCGCTGGGCGGGCCACCGTGCCGGAGAGCCCGTGCAAATGTTGCAGAAATGAGTGTGCCTATGAATCCGGTTTCTCTTGTACAAAGCGCAATGATCGATTACTTCACCGGGGATGTCAGGCGTATTAATCATTTTCTGAAGGTGTACGGTTTCGCTAAAGCGATTGGCGAGCTGGAAGGGTTGGAATCTCATTCACAGTTCATACTGGAGATTGCGGCGCTTACCCACGATATCGGCATACGTAACAGCGAGCGTAAATACAACAGTTCTTCCGGGGAACATCAGCAGGTGGAAGGCCCCCCAGAAGCGAAAAAGCTGCTGGAATCACTTGGCATCCTTCCAGGCGTTATCGAAAGGGTTTGCTGGCTGATTGCCCATCACCATACCTATCAGGGCATCCTGAACGCAGACTATCAAATCCTCGTAGAAGCGGACTTTTTAGTCAATATCGAGGAAGATGGATTGTCGTTGCCCGCCATCATGCAGATTGAGGAGCAGATTTTTAAAACCCATACTGGATTGCAGTTTCTTCGTCGGCTCTATCTTCCCGCGGGGGACAACAACTAATCGGATGCCTCATGCTCCTCCTTTATAAATATCATCCTGCCTTATCTCATACTCAACCGTGTCCGGCAGCTCTGATCCAATCCACCCCTTCCCGATCCTGATGGGTGGATTTTTTCTGTCACCCTGCACCAATAAGTTCTGTTTGTATTATGTTACCAGTTATGATATAATTTTGATTGGAAAAATCACGCCGAAACCGTTCGACCGATACTGACAACTACACAGGAGGAATATCCATGAAAAAGCGTGCTATGGTAGCCCTGTTCGCGCTTGTGTTGATGGTTGGCCTCGTTCTGTCGCCGGGCGCGTCCGCATCCACCACAATGTACGTCTACACCAGCAACGGTAAATCCCTGAATCTGAGGGACTACCCGTCCACCGACGGAAAAGTGATCACGACGATTCCATACGGCGCAAAAGTATCCGTAGATACCGGGTTCGTAGGCAGTTCGTGGTCGAGTGTGCAGTATAAAGGGTATTCCGGATACTGCATGAGCCGCTACCTGACCGATAACAAGCCCAGCCCCGGGCCCACGCCGACTGCAGCACCTTCTTCCACAATGTATGATCATTTTAAGGACTGCTATTATACGGCTTCGGTACGTCCTTCCTCTCCGGGCGGATTCGTTCACCTGCGCTGGGCGCCCAGCAAACAGCAGCCTATACGGACCGATTACTACAACGGCAGCGAACTGCTTGTCATTGCCCAGGATGGTACCTGGTGTCAGGTTTACGACACCAGCACCAATGTCGCAGGGTTTATGATGGCTTCTTTCCTGGTTACCGTACGTTGAATATGACCGAGCACGACAGGGAGGTACATCTATGAAAAAGATACTCGCCATGGTACTTGCCTTGACTCTGATTGCTTTATCCGTCGCAGCGCTGGCGGAGCCTGTAAAGCTTACGGAGAATGCCAGTGGATTTGACCTGACCATTGATCTGCCGGAAGGTGCCGCCGTGAAGGTGGAAACGAATGATGACGTTCCTTATACCTTCATCACCTTTGCCGATGCTTCTATGCCCAAGGTATATATCAGCGTTGCGGCAACCGAAGAATACGATCCGGATGAAACGTTGGCTTCGCTTTCCAAAGACGATCTGGACACGCTGTTTACCACAGTGAGCGAAGACTTCGACAAGCCATCGTATAAATTGAAAAAAACAACCGGTGGGAATGATTACATGCTCGTGGAGGATGATTCCGCGACCGATTCCGCCCTGCTGCTGATGCTGTACAAAGGGTACTTTATCCAGATGACGATCTGGAACGACGGTTACGCAATATTGACCGACGCTCAGACGAAGGCTGCGGAAGCGCTTCTTGATACCGTGAAAATCGTGGATGTTGCAACCTGATCTTGATAAATTAACATAAAAATCGGGATGCTGTACAGCATCCTGATTTTTTAATCCGCAACTTGATTTTTCAGGCAGTAGCTTTCTGCGAAAACGATAAAACCAAAGGTAAACTGCTCACAAGCCCCAGAAAAACCCTGTCATGCAGTCTGGAAATCACGTTTGAGAATCCTCTGTCAAAGCGGGATTTACTTCGTACCCTTTCTTCTCGCTCTGTCCGTCCTGACGGCGAAAATTCTCTTGATTTTTCCCCAGATAGACCTGATACAGGTCGTCGGCGCTCATCCCGGCTTCCAGACACATCCCGATCAAAAAGTGCAGCATGTCGCACAGCTCTTCGCGAATATTGCCATTATCCAGCGCATGGGGGTTTTTCCACCATTTAAAGTTGACTTCTTCCAGCAATTCCGCCAGTTCGCTGACCATGGCAAGGGTTTGCATCTGCAGCCACTTTTCCATGGGGATGCCTTCCAACCCCCGCTCACGTTTGATCTTTTCCTGAAAGCTTGCCTGCAGGCGGAAAATTTCTTCAAGCTTGTCCATCGTCTTCACTCCCAATACGGTCGATGAAGCGCCTGGCGTTCTTTCCCACTACCGCGGCGCTTGGTTGCGCGCTGAGTATATCCTTTGCAACACGCAGTACATCCTGCATGGTAACCGCTTCGATTTTCGCCAGCGTTTCCTCCGGCGGCGTCAGGCGATCCAGCAACAGCATCCCGCGCCCAAGACTTTGCATACGCCCTGAGGAGCTTTCCATTCCCAGTACGTATCCGCCTTTCAGCTGAGCTTTCGCGCTTAAGAACTCCTTATCGGTAAAGCCGCCATCCAAGGCTTTTTTCAGCTCAACCTCAATTTCCCGGATGACCGTATTCCCGTTTTCCGGGGAAGTACCCGCGTAAACGGTAAAGGTTCCGTAACCGGGATAACTGGTCGGGAACGTATACACCGAGTATGCCATTCCCAGTTCTTCCCGGATGCGTTGAAACAGTCGGCTGCTCATTCCTCCGCCGATAATGTTGTTGAACACGGCAAGCGGGTATATGTCGTCTGTTCCGAGGGGGACGCCCGGATATCCCAACGCGATTTGCAGCTGTTCTGTTTCTTTTTCACGCGCCAGCCGTTCGCTTGTCAGCTGTTCCGGTTCTGTTACACTTTCTTCTCCAAGGCCTTCGTTTGGAAAGTTGTTAAAATATCGGTCGATCAGCGAAAGGAACGCTTCCCAATCGTAATTTCCCGCGATGGCTACCACCATGTTACGGGGATGGTAATGCCTTCGCCAGTAGCGCAACAAATCCTCGCGGCGGTATTCGCGTATCTTTTCGGCAGGGCCCAGTATGGTGCGTTTCAGCGATCCGATAAACTGCGCTTCACACAGCACATCGTTTACCAGGTCTTCCGGCGTATCTTCCACCATGGCGATTTCTTCAAGCACCACGCCGCGTTCCTTGCCCAGTTCTTTCTCATCGAAACGGGGTCGGAGGGCAATGTCGCTCAGTAAATCGACCGCAAGTTCCAAATTCTCATCAATCACCCGCGCGTAAAAACAGGTGCAGTCTTTACCTGTAAAGGCGTTCAGCTGCCCGCCCACATCGTCCATTTCTTCAGCAATGTCGCGCGCACTTCGCCCGGCTGTACCTTTAAACACCATGTGCTCAATAAAGTGCGACAGGCCGTTTTCCTCCGGCCGTTCATTCATGGAGCCCACCTTAATCCAGCAACCCACGGTACAGCTGCGAACATGGGTCAGCCTTTCGCCAACAACCCGCAGGCCGCTTGGCAACGTAATCTGATCGAACATATTGTTTCTCCGTTATCCGTTATTTCGGTAAAAGAAAAGGCTGCCGCAGGCGCGGTATTGCGCTTGCGGCAGCCGTTCGCCCTGCCTTAGTTGCGGTCGTTTCCGCCCATGGGGCGTCCGTCGCGGCGCGGCGGGCGGTGGCGATCACCGGATGCGTTACCGCGGAAGCCGCCTTCCTGCGCGGCGGGATAGGTCATATCATTGCGGATCAGGTTGATGCGACCCTGCGAGTCGATCTCGTTTACTTTCACTTCAATCTCATCGCCGATGTTCATCACATCCTCGACCTTTTCCACACGGTGATCGGCCATCTTGCTAATGTGAAGCATTCCATCCTTGCCGCCGGTCAGCTCGATGAACGCGCCGAAGTTCATGATGCGAACAACCTTACCCATGTACACATCGCCGACTTCGATATCCTTGGCGATGCCTTCGATAATTTTCTTGGCTTTGGCAGCGGCAGTTTCGTCGGGCGTGGCGATGTATACGCGGCCATCGTCCTCGATATCGATCTTTACGCCCGTCTCGGCGATGATTTTGTTAATCATCTTGCCACCCGGTCCGATCACTTCGCGGATCTTCTCGGGGTTGATGGTGAAGCGGATGATCTTGGGCGCATACTTGCTAAGGTGTTCGCGCGGCTGGGCAATTGTGTTCAGCATGATCTGCATGATGTGGAGACGGCCCAAACGAGCCTGCCCCAACGCCTTTTCCAAAATCACGCGGTCGATGCCCGCAATCTTAATATCCATCTGAATGGCGGTGATGCCCTTCACGGTACCGGCGACTTTAAAGTCCATGTCGCCCAGGAAGTCTTCCAGGCCTTGAATATCGGTCAGAACCGCGATCTTATCGCTTTCCGTATCCTTAATCAGGCCCATCGCGACGCCAGCCACAGGCGCTTTAATCGGCACACCCGCGTCCATCAGGCTCAGGGTGCTGCCGCATACCGACGCCATGGAGCTGGAACCGTTGCTGCCCAGAATTTCGCTTACAACGCGCAGCGCATACGGGAACTCATCCTCGCCGGGCACAACCGGCAGCAACGCACGCTCCGCCAGCGCGCCGTGGCCGACTTCGCGGCGGCCGGGGCTCTTCAGGCGGCCCGCTTCGCCGGTGGCGTATGGGGGCATGTTGTAGTGGTGAATGTAGCGTTTGAAATCCTCGGTGCCCAAACCGTCCAGCATCTGTACGTCGCTCATGGAGCCAAGCGTGGTAACGGTCAAGGCCTGTGTTTCGCCGCGGGTAAAGATAGCGCTACCGTGGGTGCGGGGCAGAACGCCAACTTCGCACCAGATGGGGCGTACGTCGGTCAGGCCGCGGCCATCGGCGCGGATACCCTGATCGAGGATTTTACGGCGCATGATCTCTTTGTTAAGATAATACAGTGCGTCCGCCACTTCGTCCAGACGGCCCGCAAACTGCTCTGCAAAGTGCTCCAGACAGTCCTTCTTGGTCGCTTCCTCGCGCTCCTGGCGCTCGGCGCGCACGGTGGTTTCAAATGCCCAGACGCACTTGTCGTAAGCGTACTCGCGCACGGCCTTTTTCACATCGTCGCCGGTGGTAACCAGCGGTACGACGCTCTTTTCCTTGCCGATTTCCTTCTGAATCCCTTCGATGAAGGCGACGATCTTCTTAATTTCCTCATGGGCAAACAGAATGCCGTCCAGCATCTCCTGCTCGGAAACCTCATTGGCGCCCGCTTCCACCATCAGCACCGCGTCTTTGGTGCCGCTTACGGTGACATGCATGGTGCTCTTTTCGCGCTGCGCTTCGTCGGGGTTAATAACATACTTGCCATCCACGCAACCAACCACAACAGTGCCCGTAGGACCGCCCCAGGGGATATTGCTTACTGCAAGCGCGGCGGATGAGCCGATCATCGCGGGCACTTCCGGAGGAACGTCCTTCTCAACGGATAAAACGGTGGCGACTACCTGAACATCGTTACGCATTCCCTTGGGGAACAGCGGACGAAGCGGACGGTCAATAAGGCGGCAGGTTAACGTGGCCTTCTCTGTGGGACGCCCTTCCCGCTTAATAAAACCGCCGGGAATTTTCCCTACGGAATACTGTTTCTCTTCAAAGTCTACAGCCAGCGGGAAGAAATCCACACCCTCGCGGGGCGCGTCGCTCATGGTCGCGTTGACCATCACAACCGTATCACCGTACCGCACGAACGCGGAGCCGGCGGCCTGCTGGCAATACTTGCCAAACTCAATGGTAAGCTGACGCCCTGCCAGCTCGGTGGAAAATGCCTTGTAGTCCATTTCTCTTCTCCTCTTCCTGCGAACGGACCTCGTTGCCCGCCGCAACACACCATGCGCCGCATCCTGCCCATTCGGCATTACGCGGAACGCAACTTACTGTGCGAAAACAGTCTCGCACTGTGCAAAACAGCCGCGCTTCGGCGGGGTCGGGAACCTTTCCCGCCGATGACGCGGTTGTGTGCTACCGAATTTACTTTCTCAGGTTCAGCTGAGCGATCAGGGTACGATAGCTCTCAATGTCGGTCTTTTTCAGGTAGTCCAGCAGACCACGGCGTTTACCAACCATCAGGAGCAGGCCGCGGCGGCTGTGGTGATCCTTCTTGTTCAGCTGCAAATGCTCGTTCAGGTGGTTAATGCGCTCCGTCAGCAAAGCGATCTGCACTTCAGGGGAACCGGTATCGCCTTCATGGCGAGCATAAGTTGAGATGATTTCCGACTTTTCCATTGAGAATGCCTCCTTCAAAGGTGGCGCGAAAGCGCCCCACGGTAATCGCCGTTCTCACAGTCCGCCGTTGGCCTTCGAGCGTCCGTGCGAGCGGTTCTACGGGTGCATACAAGCACATTGTTGATTGTACCACGGGAACCGCGTTTTGTAAACGGCTGACCATAAAAACTACCGGTTTGGCAGGCATCGGCTGATCTCCGAAATAAACTGAAGCGCTGTCGGGGAACTTAACGCGGTACCGGCCGGTAATGTGCATGTGATTTGTCCGTTCTCATGAACGCTTGTTAAGGTGGGATACTGACTTTTCCCATCGTTCAGCACACAGCGGTATTCCCCCGCGGGCAAATCCTGCTTGCCGTTGGCAATCAGTCGCAGCACGCACTGATTCTGCCCGCGTTCCATCACATCTGTCACGCGCATATACGGCCTTCCCAGCAAACGACGGGCCTGCCGAACACAGCCGTTTGCCAGCAATGAACGGATTTCCGTCGCGCTGACCGGCCGATCGCCCATCATAATCGCCGGAATCACAATCGTTTCAAAATGCAGCGCGTTTCCGAGTGCCCGGAGAATTGCAGGGGTTCCGGCGCCATCCTTACCAAAGGAGTAATTAAACCCCACAACGACCGCACTTGGTTTCCACCGGCTAACCAATCGCCCAACGAACTCTTCCGGAAGAGTATTACGTACTTTTTCGGTGAAGGGCAAAGCGCAGTAAATATCCACGCCGAATTTCTCCATCAACCGTATCCGTTCTTCCGGGGTAGTCAGCATTGGCGGACAGTGATCCGGATCCAGCAACTGCAGCGGATGTTTCGAAAACGTCTGCACGACCAGCGGAACGTTTTCGCGATCCGCTATCTTCCTCGCTTTTTCTAAAAGAACCCGGTGCCCCACATGCACGCCGTCAAACATTCCCAGCGCAATCACGGAAGCATCCGCGGTCGTCTGTCCATCCAAACATATTTTCATAGGTATTCCTCCGGTTTATCGTATTCGCCCGTGAGGCGCTGCATACTGATTTTTCCTGAGCTGTGTAAAATGGAACCAGGCTTCCACAGACTTTACGGATTCTGATCCGGGAGCGTCTGCCGTCATCTTGTCGCACGCTACTCGCCAAGCCAGGTTTTACACCGGATCAGGTCCCCATCCGTTACTCCGACAGAATAAAGCTGATGATCCAGATACAGCCGTACCGGTTGCTCATTTGGTAAATTTTGCTCCGTAAGTTCCTTTCGGCTCAGCGGTACTCCGTTCAGGAACGGCTTGCGAAGCTTCTCCGGTACGTTTAGCGCCGGCAGGTGTTTCAGCGCCGTTTCCATCGGGATCAGCAGTTCTCTGAGTGTTCCTTCTTTTGAGGCTTCTGACAGTTCTTCCAGCGTACGGGCCGTATCCAGCGAAAAAATGCCGGAACGGGTTCGCAACAGAAAACGCATATGGGCGGGACATCCCAGCGCAGCTCCCAGATCACAGCAGAGAGTGCGCACATAAAACCCTTTGGAGCAGTGAATGGCAACAAGCGCGCCGTGCCGTGGCGTTTGCTTAAGCAGGGTAAGCGAATAAACGGTCACCTGTCGGCTTGCAACCTCCACAGTTTCCCCTTTACGCGCCATATCATACAGGCGCCTGCCATCCCGCTTTAGCGCGCTGAACATCGGCGGCGTTTGCATTTGTTCCCCAGTAAAACGTTCCAGCGCCGCGTCAAATAAAGACCTGTCAGGATTATTTTCGCCGTATGCAATCGGTTTTCCCTGTCCGTCCTGTGTATCAGTCGCACAGCCGAATGCGATTTCCGCGATATAAGCCTTTTCCTTATCTTGAAGATAATCAAAAAGACGGGCGGCTTTACCGACCATGATCGGCAGCACTCCCGAAGCTTCAGGATCCAACGTACCCGCATGCCCGACTTTTTCTCCTCCCAATAGTCGCCGTATCCTTCCAACTACCTGTGCGGAGCTGATTCCGGGGGGCTTAAGCACATTGAGAAAGCCGCAAAAGGCTTGCTTTTGCGGCAAAGAAGCGTCGGCTTCCGGTTGCCGGTTGTCCGTGCAGCTGTCCGTAACTTTTTCGTCGGGAAATGCTCCCGGTCTTATCTCTTTGTATTGTTCAAAAGCCTTGGGAAGGCAACCCTCCGGATGCGGCAGGATGTTTTCCCCCGTCTCTTTATTCAGCTCATTCACGGCTGCATGCTCCCATGATAGACTTTTTGCATGGCGGTTTCGATTTTCCGAACGGCTTGCCTCATGGGTCCCGGCAGTGTACAGCCAGCTGCCAATTGGTGGCCGCCACCGCCATACTGCTCCGCCACTCCGTCCACCCGATACGGCATAATCGCACGCAGGCTGAACTTAATCATGCCGCTTTCCGTTTCTCTGGCGAAATATGCCATTTTGACTCCGGCGACATCAATCGCATAATCTACCACACCGTCTGCGTGCTCGCTGGTTGCGCCTGCCGCGACAATTTCCTTCAATCCAAGGCGGATTCCGGCAATTTCTCCCCCGCAGAGGTAACGCATTGTCGGTAACGCTTTTCCCAAGAGTGCGATATGTTCCTTTTCCTTGCAGCGGAACAGAATCCGCGCATAATGCGCAATCGGCAGTTCTGCTTTCAT
Source organism: Bacillota bacterium (assembly GCA_023395615.1). Taxonomy (GTDB): domain Bacteria; phylum Bacillota; class Clostridia; order Christensenellales; family Aristaeellaceae; genus CAXXOK01. The sequence continues at coordinate 27,550 of JAEWYP010000021.1, read as the reverse complement.
CAACTGTTCCATGATCTGAAAAGCTTCTGCGTTTGTGTTCTGGTATACAAAATTGCCCGTATCAGTAGAGAGCGCCGTATAAAGACAAATCGCTTCCTCCCGCCGCAACGGCAGACCCAGCTCCGTAAACAGACGGTAAACCAGCACCGCCGACGCGGACGCTTCCCCGTCAATCACATTGATCTGTGCAAAACCTGGATTTGTAAAGTGATGATCGATCTGTGCGGTGATCCCCGCGCTGCGGTAAAGCGCAAGCGCCCGCCCCATTCGGTCCTCGCTGCTCACATCCACAGAAAGCGCAAGAGTATGCTCTGTGGGGTGTATCGCCGTTTGGGCTTCCTCATAAGCGCGAATGCAATAAATATCCGGTAAAAACGACAAAGAAGCCGGCGGTACATCGTCCAAAACAATCGTAACATGTTTTTTCAAACGTGTTAACAACATTTTTACCGCCAGTGTACTGCCGATGGTATCGCCGTCCGGCGAAATGTGAGAAAACAGCAATACGCTGTCCGCCGATTGAATGGCGGACAGCAATTCACTCATCTGGTAGCGGTTGCTCATGTTCGTCATGAGTTTCCACCTCCTTGAGCAGGGTGGCAATATGTACGCCATACTCGATGTTGTGATCCAACACGAAGAGAATCTCCGGAGCATAACGGATGATCATCCGTTTTCCCAACTCATGTCGTACATATCCGGCAGCGCTTTTTAGCGCGGCCATCATTGGCACGCGATCATTCTCTTCCAGAATGCTTACGTAAATTTTCGCATAGCGCAGGTCGCGTGTCACGTCCGCGCGGGTCACACTGTATGTGCCTCTGATGCGCGGGTCGTGCAGCTGATCACGAATGATCGCGTCCACCTCGCGGCGGACTTCCTCGCTGATACGGTCGATGCGTTGATAACTCAAAGCAAACTCCTTATCGTGTCATAAAACCTTTACCGGGCGCGGAAGCGTATCCGCTGGGATATCCTCCCGCGCCCGAACAGATAGCGTCACCGTTCGATTTCTTCCATGATGAAGCACTCGATGGTATCGCCTTCCTTGATATCGTTGTACCCATCCAGACTGACGCCGCACTCAAAACCCTGCGACACTTCTTTGGCATCGTCTTTGAAACGTTTCAGCGAAGAAAGCTTGCCTTCGAAGGAAACCACATTGTCCCGCAGCAGGCGTACCTGCGCGTTGCGCTGCAACTTTCCATCCACCACGTAGCAACCGGCAACGGTGCCTGCTCCTGTGATGTGGAATACATTGCGAACTTCCGCATGGCCTAACAGCGTTTCCTTGAATTCCGGAGCCAGCAGGCCCTTCATGGCTTTTTGGACATCCTCGATCGCCTGATAGATAATCCGGTACAGGCGAATATCCACGCCTTCTTTTTCGGCAGTGTCGCGCGCGCCGCTATCCGGGCGGATGTTAAAGCCAATGATGATGGCGTTAAACGCTGCCGCAAGATTGACATCGTCCTTATTGATGGCGCCTACCGCGCTGTGCAGTACGCGAATCTTGACTTTCTCATCGGAGAGCTTCTCCAGTGCCTGTTTCACGGCCTCCACAGATCCCTGTACATCGGCCTTGATGATCAGGTTCAGGGTTTCGACCTTGCCCTGATCAATCTGGCTGAACAGGTTATCCAGCGAAACCTTGGCGACGCTGGAGGCCACACGCGCAACCTTGATCTTGTCGCGGCGTTCCTGAACAACCTGACGGCCCAGATGATCGTCCGTAACGGCCATGATGTCGTCGCCCGCGCTGGGTACTTCGGTAAAACCGGCGACTTCCACCGGCACCGACGGACCAGCCTCGTCCACGCGTTCACCCTTGTCATTCACCATGGCGCGCACGCGGCCGCTGGCCAGACCCACTACGATATTGTCGCCCACATGGAGGGTGCCGTTTTGCACCAGTACGGTGGCAAGCGGGCCGCGGGACTTATCCAGTTTGGCTTCGATAATAACGCCCTTCGCCATACGGTTGGGGTTGGCGCGCAGTTGCAGCACGTCTGCCTGCAGCAGAATCATCTCCAACAGACTGTTTACCCCTTCGCCCGTAGTAGCGCTGACGGGCACCATAATGGTGTCGCCGCCCCATTCTTCGGGTACCAGGTTATACGCGGTCAGGTCCTGCTTCACCCGCTCGGGGTTGGCGCCTTCTTTATCGATCTTGTTGATCGCCACCACGATCGGCACATTCGCTGCTTTGGCATGGTTAATGGACTCAATCGTCTGCGGCATTACACCGTCATCCGCTGCCACAACCAGCACCGCGATATCTGTTGCCTGTGTGCCGCGGGCACGCATGGCGGTGAAAGCTTCATGGCCGGGAGTATCCAGGAAGGTAATACTTTGTCCCTTCAGGTTGACTGTATACGCGCCGATATGCTGGGTGATGCCGCCCGCTTCTCCCGCGGTAACGTGAGTATGGCGGATATAGTCCAACAGCGACGTTTTACCATGGTCAACGTGGCCCATAATGGTGATGACCGGCGGACGGGGCTCCAATTCTTCTTCCGCATCATCGACATCGGCTTCGGTCAGCGCGTCCTCAGCTGTCTTGGCAAGGTTCATTTCCAGTTCCACACCAAATTCGCTGCACACCAGGCTGGCGGTATCAAAGTCCAGTTCGCTATTGATGTTTGCCATCACGCCCAGCAGAAGCAGTTTCTTTAAAATATCTCCGGCAGGTTTGCCAATGCGTTCGGTAAGATCTTTTACCGTAATCGTTTCCGCAGTCATCGCTGCCTTTTCGATCCGAATTGGCGCCATCATCATCTGCGCACTGGGCTTCTTTGCGCGTGCGCGGCGACCGCCACGTACGACATCGTCGTCAATCCCGTTAAAGGATTCGCGTGCCATCTGCTTGCGATTTTTCGCCACACGCTCGGGGTCGTGCTGGCGGATATAGCTCTTTTTATTTGGATCGTAATTACTTACGCGCTCTTTTTCCACTACCGGCATCAGCTCGGGACCCTTCGCGGGCCTCGCACCGCCCGCTCTTGGCGGCCCTCCTGCCGGGCGGTTGAAGCCGCCTGCCGGACGCGCTCCCTGCGGAGCACCACCCGCGGGACGACCATACGGGCCTTGCGGATTCGCCGGGCGGCCATAGGGGCCCTGCGGGTTCGCCGGGCGCACAAATCCACCTTGTGGAGCGCCTGCGGGACGGCCATACGGGCCCTGCGGGTTCGCCGGGCGCGCAAATCCTCCCTGCGGAGCGTTCGCGGGACGACCATACGGGCCCTGCGGGTTCGCCGGGCGCGCAAATCCTCCCTGCGGAGCGTTCGCGGGACGTCCATACGGGCCCTGCGGGTTCGCCGGGCGCGCAAATCCTCCCTGCGGAGCGTTCGCGGGACGGCCATACGGGCCCTGCGGGTTCGCCGGACGCGCAAATCCCCCCTGCGGAGCGTTCGCGGGACGGCCATACGGGCCCTGTGGGTTCGCCGGGCGCGCAAATCCTCCCTGCGGAGCGTTTGCGGGACGGCCAAAAGCGCTTTGCGGCGCCCCGGTTGCAGCTGGTTGCGCCGACGGATGTACCGGTCGTGCAACAGGCTGTGGCGCGGGAGCGGCAGGCGCAACAACCGGCTTTGCAGGCGCAGCCGCTTCAACAGGCTGCGGCGCGACATGCTTCGGTTTTACCACTTCAGGCATTGCGGCGCTTCCGGTCGCAGGCTTATCTGCTGCCGGGGGTGTAATCGTCTGAGGCGGTTCCTCTGTTTTCACAGCAGGCGCGGGTGCGGCGTGCGCTACAGGTGCCGCGGGCGCTTCAGGCGCGCTTACTTCTTCCTTTTTTGGTTCAGCCGGCTTCTCGGCCACAACCTGAGGCGCGGGAACCGGCTTCGCTTCTGCTTTCGGTTCCGGTTGAATTTCCGGCGCAGTCTTTACCGGGGTTTTTGCCTCAGCCGTATCGGCCTGAGCTTCTTCCTCGGTATCGGGCATCGTGTAGGCTTTTGCATGCTGCTGCACCAGGCGCTGCTGCTCGGCCTGTTTTTCTTCAGCCCGGCGCTGCTCCTCCTCGCGGGCGAACTGGTTTTCATACCTGCGAAGCGTCTGCATCAGTTCATCCGCACCGTGTCGTACGGTAGAAACGCTTTCCATAACAGTTTCCGCATCCTTGAGGAGATCCTTGGTGGCATCCTTGAGTTTCGCTTTGGTCATTGTACCGCTTGCACCCCCGCATGATTTGCGCTCGAAAATCGGCTTTGTGGATCAGGATCGTTCGGATCGGTATCCATGCCTGCCAGGGATTTTTCCTCGGCCAGCAGTGTTAAAAGTTGTCGCGCCATTCTACCCCGCTTGATTGCGACGGTCATTCGACCGTTCCTGCCAAGCGCCTGCGCAATCATCCCCTGCGGCACGCTGTACAGTGGTACGCAATGGGTTGTGCAGGAATCGTAGAAGCGCTTTCTGGTCGTCGGGGAACTGCTCTCGTCTATCAGAACGAGCGCCGCGGTTTCGCCGCGCACAGCTTCCACGCAGGCGTCCTGTCCCAGCACCGTTTGCCCCGCCCGGCCGCAAAGCCCCAGAAAACCGCGTACCCGTTCCAGTGTCGTATCGGTCACGTAGGAACCTCCCCGGGCTTTTCGCTCAACAGCCGTTGCATCGTCTCCGTCAACTGCTGTATGGCCTCTTCGTCCAGATGCGCGTCCAGCGCACGGTCCAGCTGTTTTTGCTTCAGCGCTCTTTTCAGGCACTCTGCATTATAGCATACATACGCGCCGCGTCCGGCCTTTTTTCCTGTCGCGTCCAGGCTTACCTGCCCTTCCGGAGAGCGCACCGCGCGCAACAGCTCCTTCTTGGGTTTCATTTCGCGGCAGCCCACGCACATGCGCAGTGGAATTTTACGCGGTTTTACCGGCATATCTTGCCTCCTGACGGGTTTTGGGATCAGAGGGTATCGTCCTCATCGGATGTTTCCAGCGGTACGTCGTTCAGTTCCGGCAGGTTGCTATCGGTATACTGCACATCCGCCGGCGCGTCGTAATATTGCTGGTACCCCATCGGCTCCTCAGGCGCGGGTTCGGCCATCTCAAACATCTGTGCCGCCTGAGATTGGCTCTTGATGTCTATGCGCCAACCAGTCAGTTTGGCTGCCAGGCGGGCGTTCTGCCCTTCCTTACCGATCGCCAGACTCAGCTGATTATCCGGAACTACCACACGGCAGGCCTTGTCGTTCTCGGCCACGAAAACGCTCAGCACATGGGCGGGGTTTAACGCATTGGCGATAAATTCGGCGGGATCAGGCGACCACTTGATGATGTCAATCTTTTCGTTCTTCAGTTCCGTAACCACGCGATCCACGCGGTTTCCGCGCGGTCCGACGCAGGCGCCTACAGGATCAATGACCGGATCAGTCGAGTACACAGCCATTTTTGTGCGGCTTCCGGCTTCGCGGGCAATGGACTTAATCTGCACTACACCCGCGGCGATTTCCGGAACTTCCATTTCAAACAACCGTTTGACCAGCCCCGGGTGGACACGGCTTACACGCACCTGCGGTCCGCGAAGCATTTCCTTGCCGGTGCGGTTCACTTCCAGCACATACACCTTGATATGATCGTCGCTGTGATACTCTTCGCCGGGGATCCATTCGTTCTTCTCCAGAATACCCTCGGTACGGCCCAGTTCCACATACACGGCGTTAGGGTCAACCCGCTGCACAATCGCAGTCAGGATTTCGTTTTCTTTTTCGGAGTATTCGTCGTAGATTTTGCCCTGCTCGGCTTCACGGATTCGCTGGATAATTACCTGTTTCGCCGTCTGTGCCGCTGTGCGGAGGAATCCGGTCGGCGTTACGTCGATTTCCGCGATGTCGCCCATCTGATAATCCGCGCGGATTTTATGGGCCTCTTCCAGCGTGATCTGGTTTGCTTCATCCTCGATCTCGTCGGTGATGAGTTTACGGGCAAATACATGCGCAATGCCCGTGTGGCGATCCAACGTAACGGAGAGATTGGCAGGTGCGGTTTCCTCGCGGGAGACATTCTTTTTATAAGCCGCCTTCAATGCTTCCTCGATCGCCCCGAAAAGCATATCCTCGCTGATATCCTTCTCCGTAGCCAGTGCATGTACGGCGTCAATGATTTCAGCCTCGCGGGACTGCACCGTTGTTTTCTTCGTCGCCTTCATTACCGAAACTCCTATCTTTATTGTTCTTCCTCTTCGAAAAGGATGATGGGCTTTACCAGCGCAACCGTCTTGCGGGAAAATGTCTTTTCGTTTCCATCCGGCAGGCGCAGGGTAACACCCGCGTCATCCATATGGATCAACAGCCCTTCAAAACGTTTCGTTCCGTCCACGGGGGCGTACAGTCTGACTTCCACTCGCGCCTCGCGATTTTTCTCAAAGTCTCTCTCGGTCTGGATCGGCCGATCCGCCCCGGGGCTTGACACTTCCAGAAAATCATATTCCACCGCATCCAACTCGGGCTGCACGGCCCGATGGTACCGTTCGCAGTCATCCAGCGTGACCCCTTCGGGCTTGTCAATGTACAGGCAGAGGGTCAGACCCTGAGGTTCCTTCTTCAGCGTGACCTCGATCAGTTCCAGCGCCTGCTCTTCCGCCACGCGCGCCGCGATCGCTTCCGCCGCCTGTTTTCCCGGCGTTCCCGGCTGCTTACCCTTCATGGGACACCGCCTTTTGCAGGGCAATCAAAAAGAGCGGCCAACTATTGCCTCCCCTTCCGCGTAAACTTCTTCCATAGTACGGCGTCACAGAAGCCTGTGCGCCAGCCCCACAGAAAAAATAAAAAGCGCGAGAAAGGCAGACAATATCCACTCTTTCGATAAACCCTTCTTTCTTTGGGTCGTCATAGTCCGGAGAAACTCGCTTTCAGCAAAAGCAGGTTGAGTATAGCATATCGGCATAGGAAATACAAGCGTTTTCCAGCCCGAGCCAAATAAATGTTGGCGCGGCAGCCTTCCGCTGTCAGTCTGTCGCCATATCCCGACCATTGAAGATCAGTTTGAAACCTTTTACCGGGGAACATTCGCGCGTATCCTGATCCAGATAAGGCGGAATCCTTACCGGCACAGCCTTACGGAACGTAACGGGATTGAGCCCATCGGTAAACGCTTCGACCTTCTCGCGCTTCACGGGTCGGTCGTCATGGGGGCACAGTACATGGGCAAAAGGGAGGTACAGAGAGTTGCGCATGGTTTCGACATATTGCATAAGCGGCATGCGATCCTCAAAAAACAGCCAAACAACCGGGTTCAGATTATCTCCCGGTAGCAACAGGCGAAGTTCTTCCACGTACAGGGCGGTGGAACCGCGGGTGTGTCCCGGCATTGGCCATACCCGCACGTGAAGGCCTCCGAGATCAAACGTTCTGCGTGGCATCGGCAGTGGTTCCGGAACCGTAAAAATACTGTATTCTTCCGATTCTGTCCGTGTAAGTTTCAATCCGTTCATTTCAGCGCGTGCCAGTACCCGCGCGCGTTGCTCGCTCCCCGAAGCGTTCCGGTACGTTTCCGCTTCTTCCTCCGCCAGATAAACGGTCGGAAACCACCGGCTGCCCAGGATATGATCATAATGTCCATGGCTGAGCACAACATTGAGCGGCAGCGGCGTAATCGCACGCACTGCCTGCAACAAATCCGCCAACCCATAACCGGTATCAAACAGCAGTGCTTCTCTGTCCCCCACCAGCAGCGTCATATGGGCATCCAGCCCATCCCGGATATGGTACACCCGTGGAAAAGGATTCAGGATCGTAAACCCCTTGGGCAGCATGCCGTCACCTCCGCTACTCTCTGATAATCCGACCTTACACGTCGGTTCGGCGGAGTATCAGCCGGATGACATCGTTTTCCCTGAGCGGCACAGCCAGTTCTGTCTGTCCGTCGCTTTCCACCCAAAGGGATTCCAATGCCTCCGGAGCACCGTTCGTTTGGCTGCGAAGTGCCTGCACCTGCTCCTCAGTAGGGGTTTCCCGTCCTTCGATCATTTTCAGGCCCGAACGAAGATACAACGTATACACATCGTTCGCAAGATAACCCGTTTTATAACGCTCCACCGTATAACGGCCAGGAGCAAGCCCTTTCAGCACTATCCGCGCCTCCCCAAGTGAACGCGCAGGCAGGTCCCGGACAAAAAACTCCTCGTTCGCCGCGTCCTGTGCCGGTTTGGAGTAATCCCAGAAGAGTATCTGCAGCGACCTGTCATCCGCCGCAGCGTAACTGTCCGGGTCCCCGGTCGCCAGTTCCTGATCCGGCAGATCGCAAAGCCAGTGATACGCATGAAACGTTGGTTTACGTAATCCCTGTATATTCATCAACCCAAACCCGCCATGGAAAGGAGCGGGGCCGGGGCCGGGTTCTTCAAAGATATCGGTAAACGTCCAGTAGCTCATGCCGTCCGCATAGCCATCACAACGCCGCAGGGTATGCAGCAGAAATGCCGCGCTGACGTAGCTGTCATGCACGTTATCACGCGGGGTATAACTGTTGGACCATTCGGTAAAAATCACCGGCAGATTGGGCAGAGCGCTTTCCCGTACCTGGCGGCTCACCCCGTGTACATCCTTCACCACGCAATCCGGATCCGCTTTCAGCCAATGCCTGTCCCGGCCATACTCGTCCAGCGCTCCGTCCACGCCGTAGCTGTGTGTGGAAATAAAGTCGATTGGTGTTTTGCTCTTTACACAGTGTTCAATCATTTCCGGTATCCATGCGCCCTCGTCCAGCCCGGCGGTCGCTGGTCCGCCGACACGGTAAGACCCGTCCACACTTTTCACCGCATTCGCGGTCACGTCGTACAGCGTAAAATAATCCGCCTGCGTACCGGTAAAAAATCCCGATAGATTCGGTTCGTTCCACACCTCAAAATACCAGCGTTTCACCTCTTGCCGTCCATAGCGCGCGGTTACATGGCGTGTCAGCGCGGTGATCAGTTCGGACCATTGTTCCATTTTCGCAGGAGGCGTCACATTGCCTTTCCACCAAAAGATGGTCGTGTCCCCACTTTTCAGACAGTCCGGCATAAAGCCCAATTCTATCAACGGTCGGATCCCTCGTTTGAGCATTTCATCGAAAACCAAGTCGATATATTGCCAGTTAAAAAGCAATCGGCCGTCTTCCCCCATGGTACAAACGGCCATATCGTCACTTAACAGCCCATGAAAACGCAGGTAACGGAAATGGCAGCACTCCTGTAAAACACTCAGCTGTTCAAGCGCCTGGGCACGCATCATCTCACCGGCACGTCCTGCGCCGATGCAAAAGTCGAAAAACCGATTCAGTGGTTTTCTTGGGCCAGCAAGGTCAATCCGGATTATTCGCATAGTACCCTCCCGTAAATTGATCAATATTAATTATACGATCCGCGATGTTTGGTTGCACAGTTTCCGGGGTTTGTGTATAATGATTCCAAAAGGAACGGGTAAATTCCTTTATCCCGGCAAAAAAGAATCGATTGGCGGTGAGCCTTTGTACCGCGCTGTCATCATAGACGACGAACCCTTTATGCTGGAAGGCATGCGCCTGATGATTGATTGGCCCCGTTGCGGTTTCGAGCTGTGCGGCGAAGCCTCTACGGCGCAGGACGCGCTTCATCTGCTGGACACCCTGAAGCCGCATCTGCTGATTACCGACGTACGGATGCCAGGTATGCAGGGTACCGATCTGGCCGCCATCGTCAATCGTTATCACCCGGAAGTCATGATCCTGTTTTTCAGCGGGTACCGCGATTTTGCCTTTGCGCAGGCCGCTATCCGCGCGCACGCGTTCGGATATCTGGTAAAACCCATCGATGCGGAAGAGGTGGAAGCAACTCTGCTAAAGGTAAAGGATGAGTTGGACGCGCGCAAAGCGAACATTGCGGATCCCTTGTCCGTATTGCATGATCAGGTGCTGCGACGTATTGCTCTGGGCGACGACAGCGCGGATAGCCTGATGCGCGCGGGAGTTTTGCTCTCCCTGCAGCGGGACGATCCCTGTTACTGTGCGGTTCTCGCCAGGGATCACGGCGCCGTCCCCGAAAGTGCCGGGCTGGTGCTGGCCTCCGCCGGCGCGACAGTTTGCCAGCTTTCTCCCTCACAATTCGGGCTGGTGTACCGTCAGGTGGAGCGAAATCTGAGCGCGCTCAACCGCCTGCTGGTGAGCCTGCCCGCCGACGCGGGGCTTCGTCTGAGCGTAGGGGGCGTATATCGCGGACCTTCAGGCTTCGTTCGCAGTCTGCGGGAAGCGTTGGACGCGCAGGGGTTACTGTTTGAATCAAATGGCAGGCTTCGCCTGTTTCATCCGTTTAACGAGGCGGCTGCCGCCTGGCTGGCGGATTTTTCTCTGCCCTCGCTGCGTACCGCGCTAAGCGACGAAAATCCGAATGCGCTGGAGAATGCGCTTTCTTCTTTGCGGTCCGCCATCGCGGAAAAACACCCATCCCCTTTCTCGCTCCGCTGTATGGCCGCTGCGCTGGATGCATCGTTTCCGTTAGTCGCTTCGGATCGCCGAAGCACGCCCCTGCGGCCTTTCTGGCGGGAAGAAATACTGGATCAGCCACAGCAGTGGCTGGATCATCTTTGCGACCGTCTGCGGAACATGCGCGGTGCCGTAAAACTGGAATCCGGCGACAACTGGCCGCCGGCGGTACAGGCCGCTATGGCCGCTGTGCGTACCCGATATGCGGATGCGCTCTGCATTGGCGATGTCGCCATGGAATTGAAAATGAACCCGGCCTATCTTGGGCAGCTGATCCACCGGCATACCGGTACGACATTCCACCGCAGGCTGCTGTTAACTCGTCTGGAGCATGCCTGCCTGCTGCTCAGGCAAACCACAAGACCCGTAGGCGAGATCGCGATGGAAGTAGGCTTTCGGGATGTGGACTATTTTTCACAGCAGTTTCGTAACCGAATGGGCTTAAGCCCGGTCGCCTATCGCGGCGCCGCGGCAGCCGGGGAGGGTGCCGATGCGACGAATTAACGATCTGCCGATCCGCAGCAAGTTTATCCTGCTGTTTCTGCTGGGGGTACTGCTGCCCATCGGAGCGCTGCTCGCGTATGTCCTTACCAATGTGACCGCCGAGATTCGTGCACGTGAAACCCTGAATGCTGAACAATCCCTGCAAAGGGTATTTACCACGCTCAATACCCAGTTTTCCAATGTCGCATCGCTGGGCAATGCCGTATCCAGCGACGGGGAACTATCCGACCTGCTGGCACACCGGTATCTGGGGCCCTCGGACTATTACGATACATACTATTCGCTGATTCGTTCCATCCTGAGCCGTTATACCCTGGCCTATGCCCAACAGGTGACAACTCTAACGCTTTATACCGATAATCCCACCATACTGGACGGCGGTGTATGTGTGCGGATTACGGATGCCGTGCGCGCACAGGAGTGGTACCCGATGGTACTGCCCGCAGACGCGAGGCTGGAAGTCTATCTGCGTCAGCAAGTCGGCCAGACCGGCATCCTGCAGCTTTGTATTACCCGTTCCCTTCAAACCCCCTATCAGGATATCGGCGTACTGCGGATTGACCTGAACATGGAGCCGATCAACCGGTTAATTGCGGATGAGGCTTCGTTTCTGTCCCTGTATCTGGTTGCGCCGGACGGAACCGCGGTCTGCTATCCCGGTAGTCTCCGGGATTCCCACATTACTGACCGCAGCATCCGACCGCCGGAGCATACGGATTTAGGCGTCGCGTTCGGCGAGCGTACCGCCATGCGCGGCTGGAAGCTTTTAGCGCAGATAAACGCGGAACCGGTCAACCGCAGTATCCGGGAAGCGCTTTGGGTGGGACTTCTACTGGGTGCCGTCTGCTCCCTCTTTGCGGGCGCGATGGCGCTGGTCTTTTCCCGTTCGATTGTTTTACGCAGCCAGCGGCTGCTGCGGCATATGGACAGTATGACCGCCGAACATTTTTCCCCCATTTCCCGTGATCCGGGGCGGGATGAGATCGGCGAGCTGACCGTGCATTTTAACGCAATGGGTCTGCGCCTGCGCCAACTGATCGACGACCTGTATGTGTTGCAGTTAAAGCAGAAAAGTCTGGAGCTTGAAAACGTTCGCGCGGAGCTGAAATACCTGCAGGCGCAGATTGACCCGCACTTTCTGTTCAATACGCTGAACGCCATTCTGGTATTAAGCATTCGCAACGGGCACACGGAAGAGGCGGAGATTATCCGCGCGCTTTCCAAACTGCTCAGGCGGATGGTAGACACTGCCCACGACGTGGTTCCCCTGCGGGAAGAACTGGAATTCGTCCGTATGGTACTGAAGATTGAGCAATTTCGTTTCGGCGATAAATTACGTTATGAGTTTAACGTAACGCCGGAAGCCGAAGCACGGACCGTGCCTGTGATGAGCGTACAGGGATTGGTGGAAAACGCCTGTAAGCATGGCGTGCAGAGCTTGAACGGGCAGGGTCATATCCGCGTAGGCGCGTGGGTGGAGGGCGATGGCACGCTGGTCGTCGAGGTATACGATAACGGCGTCGGGATGCGCCCCGACAGGCTGGAATCCTTGCAAAAGCAAATTGTCAGCCCTGAAGACATGCCGGAGAGTATCGGTCTGCAAAACATCTACCGTCGCCTGGTACTGCACTATGGTACAACTGTCGTGTTACAACTGCGCGGTGCCGAAGAACGCGGAACCATCGCGATGATTCGAATTCCCGATCTGGAAGGAGTTTAAGCGATGCTCAACGTGATGCTGGTCGACGATGAACCGCTGGCGCTGGAGGGATTAAAACTCCTGGTGGATTGGGCAGCGGAAGGGTTCTCTATCTGCGCGGAATGTCCCGATGCCGCCGAAGCCCTGCGATTGCTTGTCCCGACGCATCCGGATCTGATCGTTACGGATCTGCGCATGCCGGGTATGGACGGGTTGGAACTGATGCTGGCAGTAAAAGCGCTGGGGTTTGACGGGCAGTTTGTCGTCGTCAGTGGATACGGTGATTTTGAGTACGCGCAGCGCGCGCTGAACATCGGTGTGGCCGGTTATCTGTTGAAACCGATTGAACCGATAGAAGCGTCCGCTGTACTGGCGCATGTGCGCAGCAAGTTGATCCGCCGCGAAACCGCCGGGATGAGATCCAACACAGCGTATTCGATGGCTCTGCTTGCCTTGCTGACCGGGGCTGTATTCCCAGCAGATGTTTCGCTTCCTCCAGAGGCGGTTGGCTCCATATGGAGGCTGGCTACCTGGGGCGCGCCGCTTTGCTACGGAGAAGTGGAAGAAATTCTTGGTACTTTTCCCGAGGGTAGCGTTACTACCCATATCGTGGAGGACAAAGAATACCTGACGCTTCGGTGGAAAGCCGGTGGCACCGAACCGGACTGGAGCGCAGCCGAAGCCCGGCTTCGACACTTCCACAGGCGACTGGTACAAAGCGAGACCACCGAGGATCCGAACCGGCTAAACGCCCTGCGGCTCCGCCTGAGCGCTCAGCTTAACGCCGCGTCCGGAGCCCTTCGGGAACGGATGGAGGTATTGGCCCGCGCAGTCGCCCTGCGGCAGTCGGACGAGTGCCGCTCCCGCTGTGCGGAGTTAGAAACTTTCTGCAACGCCTGCGGCGCCGACGTGAAAAAGGCAGCATGGCAGCAGTTGGTCTCGGAATGCTCCCGCCAGCTTGCTGACCGCCCGGAGCCAATGCGAGAGTTTTTGCAGGCACAGGCCGGAGATTTCGTGGATCTCTGCCTGCTGGCTATTCGGTTGCTTGCGCCCGCGCAGGAACGCATCAGCGACCGGGTCGCCGCCTATGTAACAGCGCACGCCGGAGAGCACATCACGGTAGACAGCGTGGCCACCGCAATGGGCTATAACGCTACCTATCTGGGCCGTGTTTTCCGTGACGAACGGGGCGTCGGTTTGCGGGAATGGCTTTCCGCGCTGCGGGTGGAACACGCCGCGGGCCTTTTGTGCCGTACGGACGCCTGCGTGTGCGAAATTGCGGAGCAGGTCGGGTACCGGCAATATAAAAGATTCCTGCGTCATTTTAAACAACGTTACGGCGTTACCCCGGAACAATACCGCAAGCGGTCTGCGGCAGGCAAGCCGGTGTCTCCTCCGGTGTAAATCGCAGGTTCAGTGAATCGGGTAAAACGCAGGGTTCCCGTCTCCGATGAAACCATGCCCCGGTCATCGCCGAGGTGCGCACCCCCCCGGCAGGATGGTTCACAGTACCAGCTCCCCAGAAAATATCGTCCTTTCCGTCTTTATTCCGCTAATTCAAACAGCAGCGTATCACCGCTCAACATGAAACCGGAAGAGTCGTCGCTCCATTGCTCGATCGTTTTTCCACCCATCAGCTGATAAAAACGGAGCGCCGGATTCCCCTGCAGACAGTTTACAATCACCTGCGAGGCTCCCTCTTCCTTCAGCGCCCTCAGCGCTGCCGATAATAGCGCGCTGCCTGCTCCGCGTTTCTGATACCCCGGTAACACGTACAGCGCATAGATTTCCGAACGTCCCGGCGTTTCTGCGTCCCGCTCCGGTCCAAAAATGCAAAAACCCACCACGGTGTTTTCCTCCGCCGCCACCAGATAATGCCCGCCCTGTTCGATCCCCTGGCGGGTTTTTTCCGTTCTCGGCAGCAGTTCTTCCGTTCGCCGGTCAATATAAGAATCCGGCACCAGCCCAGTATAGGTCACTCTCCAGGCAAAGCTGTTTACAATGGTGATCCCTAACGCGTCCTGCGGCTGGGCTTTCCGAATTTTATACATACTTCATCTCCTCCGATAAACAAGGATACTTCGCTTCCGTCGTTTTGGCAAGTTGTTGCGGCACAGGAAAAACCCGCGAAAGGCTGACGCGGCTTGCAGTAACGCGTCGACCCTTCGCGGGCGGGAAGAGGAGGAGACCCCACGAAGATTACCCTTTAACACTGCCCACGTTGAGCCCTACCACAAAATAGCGTTGCAGAAACGGATAGATCACCACAATGGGCGCCGCCGAAATGACGGTGATTGCCGCGCGGATGGTAACCGGCGTGGTGTTTGTCGTGCTTGCAGCCGCGTCGGCGCTGGTCAGGATCGCATTGGCGCTGTTGACTGTGGTGGCAAGTTTCATCTTCAGCAGATATTGCAGGGTATGCAGCTGTACCTTGCTGGCGTTGTACAGATGGGTGTCAAACCAGCTGTTCCATGCGCCGACCGCCACAAACAGCGCCACGGTCGCCAGTACCGGTGTACACAGCGGAAAGATGATCCTCCAGAACAGGTAGATATCGCCAGCGCCGTCGATACGGGCTGATTCCACCAGTGCGTCCGGCAGCCCCAGAATATACGTGCGGGTGATAATCATGTTGAAGCAGGAGGTCATGGTTGGAATGATATACACCCAGAAGCTCTTGCTGAGGCCCAGCGTACGCTGAATCAACAGGTAGTTTGGGATCAGGCCCGCGTTAACGTACATGGTCAGTACGAAGGCTGTGGTGATAAATTTACGAAGCACATATTCCCTGCGGCTTAAAGCATAAGCCAGCATGGATGTAAGCACCACGTTCAGCAGCGTCTGGATCACCGTTCGCGCGATGGTAATAAAGAAAGCGTTGTAGATAATCGGATCCGAAAAAATCGTCTCGTAGCTCTTCATGCTGAACATCCGGGGCCACAGGCCAATTCCGCCGCGCACAGCATCCGTGCCATCGTTAAAGGAGATGGCAACGGTATTGATTACCGGGTACAGGGTGATAAACATCAGCAGTATCATTGCCAGGCTGTTAATAATCGGGAAAATGGAACGCTTTCTAAGTCGGCTCTGATTGTGGGAGATAGCCATAGTCCTACTCATGCTTCGTTCCCTCCTCATAGCAAGGTATCCTCACCCAAATGCTTGGCGGTATAGTTCGCGCTCAGCATCAGGGCGATGGAAACGAGGCTCTTAAAGATTCCGGCGGCAATGGCGCGGCTGTACTGCCCTTTGGTGATGCCGTATTTCAAGGCGAAAATGTCAATGGTTTGCGACCAGTCCATCACCACGTTCTGACCCATCAGGTACTGGATTTCAAAACCGGCTTCCATCAGATAGCCGATGTTCATCACCAACAATACGATAAACGTACTCTTAATCCCCGGAAGCGTGATATGAAACATTTTTTTGAACCGACCGGCGCCGTCCATTTCAGCAGCCTCGTACAGTGCCGGATCAATCGCGCTCATGGCGGCTAAATAAATAATGGTGTTCCATCCGCATTCTTTCCACAGGTTGATCACGCCGACCAGCCACCAGAAGTATTTCCCTTCCCCCAGGAAAAAAACCGGGTCTTTCCGAAGACCCAGCGAGATCAACAGCTGGTTTACGGCGCCATCGCTGGCGAAAATCGTCTGGGCAATACCCACCACGATCACCCAGCTTAAAAAGTGCGGCAGATAGGTGACCGTCTGCACAGTGCGCTTAAAATGCAGGGAGCGTATTTCATTCAGGAACAGGGCCAGCAAAATCGGAAACACGAAACCAAAAACAAGGTTAATGGCAGCCATCGCGAAAGTGTTTCGGATCGCGCGGATAAATTCCGGCTTGCTGAACAACCACACAAAGTTTCCCATGCCAACCCACGGGTTGTCAAATAACGGTTTGGCGGGGTTGTAGTTCATAAAGGCCGTAATCCAGCCCCAAAGGGGAAAGTAATTGAAAAGAAAAATGTATAACAGCATCGGCACGCTCATCAGCATCAGCTGCCGTTGCAGCCAAAGCTTTTTCCATATGGAGACCGGCCGAAAATTCAACTCATTCTTCGTTACCGTCACGGCGTCAGCGTTTGCTTTTCGCACGGGGTACACCTCGCTCAGGTTTATCTTTTTTGTGGGGGTGGGCAGGGATGGCTCCTAAAAACGGCGGCGGGAGAGCGACCCTCCCGCCGCCGTAACGATGGTTCAGATCAGTTTTTTCTCGCTACGGGGAGATTCTGTTAGGAATTCTTCGCCACCAGGTCGAGGATCTGCTGCTGCATGAAGTCCACAAAGTCCGTGATCGGGATTGCGTTCACTGCGTCTACGAATTCCTGCCACTTGGCGTCGAATTCGCCAGCGTCACACATGATGATCTGCGGCAGCATCTTACGTTCCACATCCTGGAAGGCCGCTTTGGCATCGTTGGCCGCCTGATCCACGGTTACGTCAATCTGCCAGGCTTCGCCGTAGGGTGCGATTTTAATGGGCGGGTTAAAGAAATCCAAAGGCCGTTTCATGTTGTAATGGGCCAGGAAATCCTTGTCGTATTGGTTCATCTGCAGGTAGTAGTTTTCCGGTTGCACGGCGGGATCCCACTTGTTGCCGTCATCCATTTCGCCCTGTTTCTTGGGCATGGAGTTGGTCAGCACGTAGGCGCTGTTGGCGTTCTTCCAAACCGCGTTGGCTGCGTTTTGGATCTGCTCATAGCTGCGCAGCAACCGACCGTCTTTCACGCTGTAATCTTCGCCTTCGATGCCCCACCATACGATCTTCTGCCAATCGTCGCTGAGCATCTTTTCCATAAACTGCACCAGACGCTCGGGGTACTGGCAGTTCACGCTGATGCCGAAGCCACGGTTCACGTTGATCACGGTGCCGTTCAGATAATGTTCGGTAATGGGTTTGCCCGCTTCTTCCTCGGTATACACAATCGGCAGGCCCTGGTACATGCTGTCGTACATTTCGGCTGCTTTCAGCGCGTCGCTCGCCGTCTGGAAATCCCAGTACTGGTCGAACATACCCGCCACAGTGCCGCTGGAGAGTTTGGCGATGTACTGATCATAGTTCATTACGAACGTATCCTGGGAAATCAGGCCCTTGTGGTACAGCTCGTTCAGCTTTTTATAATAGGGCTTCGCATAATCCTGGATAACATACGCTTCGGTCTTGTAGTTGTTGTCGATGTCCACGATGACGTCGCCATCGTTGGGGCGGCCCATCAGGTGCTGTACGGGGTTGAACAGGCAGAACGCGCGCCAGCTTTCGCACAGAATAGCGAAACCTTCGTTGGGCTGGCCCTTGTCGTTGGTCGGGTTGGCCGCGATGTACTTTTCAATCAGGTCAAAGTACTCGTCCATCGTCTTGATGGTGGGATAGCCAGCCCAGGCCAATACTTTCTTCTGTACGAAGAACGCGGGGCCGTTTACGTAGTTCATACCATATTCTTCGGTGTTATAGTAACGGCCGTAGTTGGGGATGATGAAGAGTTGGCCCTTATCGTTCAGCAGGCGCTTGAGATAGGGCTGAATGTAGTTATAGATGTTAGGGGTCTTTTCTTCGCTGATATAGGGCATCAGGTCAATCAGCGCGCCTGCGGCGATCAGCTTTTCGGCGCTGTTGCCGCCATCCATCAGGTCAGCATAATCCTGCCCGGCGATTTTCACGCCAAGCGTTTCATCCAGGTCGCCCGCGAGGAATTCGAACTCGAACTTGAGGCCGAATTCTTCTTCGATCTTCTTGAAGATCTTGTTATCGGACGTGGGTTGGTCGCGCGGATCACCGCAGAACACCGATACGGTGATGGGATCCTGTGCGGATTCGGCCATCGCGGGAATCGCAACCAGCGTGGCCAGCATCACGAGCGCCATGAGCAGGGAAACAAGTTTACGCATGAATTTTCCTCCTCTTATTCATTTGCGGCTTGCGTCGGCAGCCTTTTGATGCAATCAGCATAGCACGCCCGAATGGCCTGTAAAATGCCCCGTCTGAAACCATTTACCAGAAAAATTATAGTTTTTTACATGATTATACAGTTGCCCGGTACAGCTGTTCTGAAAGAGCGAAAAATGCGATGTTATGCAAAGCACCGATATTCCCCGGCCAGTGCCAGCAGGCAAAAAAAGTAAAGGCAGTTATCATAATAGCGCCGTACGCCCTCGCGGAGCGGCGTGTTCCAAAAACGTAACACCCACTCCCGCGAACGCATAGTATCGGTTGCCAGAGACGCAGTAGCTGTGGTTGCCAGCAGCCCGACCGGATGCAGCGCGGGCGGCTCTTTCGCCTGTCCCGCTATTGTATAAGTCATCCAAGGTTCACGATCCCATAGGAACGTTTGTAATAGGTCCGCAATGGCACGATATTCCGGTCTTTTCCCGTTCCATGCGCTATCCAGACCAATGTTCAGGGCGACCCGGTAAGCATCGCTGAAAAAATCCCCGTGCCCGTGCTTTATCTCCGGTGAACCATCATACAGGGCATATTCCGGCGCCAGCCCGGTTGCAGGGTGACAGGCCTTTGCCAGATAGGCACGGCTGGCTTGTGCCGCACGCTTCCAGAAAGGGCGGTCCACTTCGTCGGACAATATGGCGAAACGATCGTAAAAATGCGGCAGATGGTACGACGGATCGCTGAACGGAAGCTCCGGAACGAATTTGATCAGCGCCGTGTCCAAATCCCACATGGGCTTTCCACTCCGTGCCAGTTCGTGCTGATGCAGCGCATGCCGTAAAATGCCCCGTGCCTGCACGGAGTAATCGCGTGGCGGTTCACCGTCACCCCACCGTGCCGCCGCGAAGAAGAGCGCCATTGCGTAGTACTCCTCACCATCCGGTGCGGGGCCGTCGCTGTTGTGCCTGCCGTTAGGCTGCACAGACCAGGCGAAATACCCCTCATACGGGCCCGAGCGGTTCAGCATATAGCGCACGCTGAACATCCAGAGGCGGTCAAACAGATCTTTGCGGTCACGCTGCACCGCCATCATCATACCGTAGCTCATGCCTTCGGTTCGCGCGTCCAGGTTGCCGGTATCCAGCAGATATCCTGCGTCGTCGCCGCATTCAAGTAAAACCGTTCTTTATGATCTTCAAAAATTGTGTTGAAAGCTAATTCCAGTCTCATCTCAATATCACTTTGGGGGATTCCCGCATCACGGAGAAGGTTAGGGGCGTTTTCCATACATTCAACCTCCGAAACTATAGTCTGCCTTTTTCGTCCGCAATCCCGGACAGGCGATGGAAAAAATCGCAGATCACGTCGCGCCATTCCCGGGCGTTCTCTGTCTGTCGCTGCATACGAAGATCCACCTCGTCGTATACGGCCTGGGGCAACGCATTCCGAAGCGAATGGATCTTAGCAGCCATCTGGGCAGCTTCTTCCGCGCCCTCAAAATGATCATCGTAAATCCGCTGGATCAGCGTACGACCATCCCGCATACGATAACGATAGGGCAGCCTGTGAAAGAACAATAAAAGTTTATCCGGGCATACCGATGGTTCCCGGTATCGGGCGCGCAGTGCAGGTGGATACTGCATAAGATAGCCCGTGCCGGTTTCCGTCCGATCCACCCCGACAGCTTCCCGGTCGGCGCGGTGGTAGGTTCCCCATAATGAATACTCGTATCCCATAGGGCTTGGTCCGTAATGGTGACCTGGATTAACCATCCAGCACAATCCCAGCGAAGCAGTGTATTTCTCATATACCTCCCGACTCAGCAATAGCAGGTCGGTAAGCTTCTCTAATTCTACGCTTTTCGGCGCATAGGTCAGTTGGGCCCACAACCGGGTCACCGTTTCGAAGGCGCTCATCGGTT
Source organism: Bacillota bacterium (assembly GCA_023395615.1). Classification (GTDB taxonomy): domain Bacteria; phylum Bacillota; class Clostridia; order Christensenellales; family Aristaeellaceae; genus CAXXOK01. The sequence continues at coordinate 7,123 of JAEWYP010000021.1, read as the reverse complement.
GCCATGCCGTCAACCCATAGGCAAACAGGTTGATCTGTGCGAACGGATGCCCCGTCCAGAAATAATCCAGCCCTGTATTGGCGACTGCCGCCAGCCCGCGAAGCGAGCCCCGGGGGACATCCGCCAACACTTCTCCCCACATCCCCTGCATGGCATAAAGGTCGTTTTGCTGTCCGGTATATTCCTGTGTCAGCTGCAATTCCATCACCTTAGCCGTGTGTGGCATAGCCAGCAGCAAAGGCGAAACCGGCTCCCGTACCTGAAAATCCCACGGGCCGTGTTTGATTTGCAATATCACGTTATCATCAAACTGTCCGTCCAGCCCGGCATAATTCTGGTACGCCGCCATCGGTCGATCCGTCCTGGTATCGCGCCAGTCCTGCTTGCAGTTATACACAAAGCACCGCCAGACCACTGCGCCTCCATACGGTTTCAGCGCGCGGGCCAACCCGTTTGCTCCCTCCGCGTGGGTACGTCCGTACGCGTAAGGCCCCGGGCGGTTCTCCGAATCCGCTTTCACCAGAAAGCCAAAAAGATTGGGCACATACCGATAAACCAGTGCTGCCTGTTTCCGCCACCACGCCTGCACCCGCTCGTCCAGCGGATCGGCTGTGGGCAGGCCATCGGCAAGCGGCATCGAAAAATCCACGGTCAGCATTAACCGAATCCCGAAAGTCGCAAACAGCCTCGCCAGTTCTGCCACGTCCGGCAGGAAGCGTTCCGTGATCAACAATTGCGCAGGCAGATGTACATTCACATTATTCAGGCATACCACATTTACGCTGACCGACGCCAGCAGCCTGGCATACGCGCGCAGTCGGGGCCAGTCCCCTCTAAACTGATCGCGCTCAAAAAACAGAGATCGGCCCGCATATCCGCGTTCTACGGTGCCGTCCATATTGTCCCAGTGTTCCAGCATCCGCAGCGGGTAAGCCGGCAAGCGTTCTCCTGCAGGCAACGAAATCCCCGTCCGTCTGCTGAGCAGTAAACGGTGTACGCCATACAGCACGCCCGTCTCCCCGCCTGTGACCCGGCATCCGGCGGGAGTGTCCGTTATTTCGTATGCTTCGCCCCCGTCCGGCCGGACCTGCAAAACGCATTCGGCTCCCTGTAAAGCCAATTCCCAGCGTGCAACATCCATGGGTGTACGCAGGGTTTCCGGTACTTCTGCTGCCGGAAGCCAACAAGAATCCCAATCCATATTCCGTTCCCCCATTTGTAAAGATCATACCATTCCGCATTGCTTTTGCCAATGGCGGTTTGAAGAGGCAGGCCCTGAAAAATTCCAGTTTCACTCCAATCGCTCCGCTATGCCGGATGCCTCGTATTGCCACAAGCGCAAAATCTGTTATAATGTTTCAGGAAACGGGTAAATCGGAGGCGCTAGGGTGAGCGAGAAACAGAAGTCCATCGTCGGCGGCATGACCATACTGGGCATCACAGGACTGATCTGTAAGATTGTCGCAGTATTATACCGTATTCCGCTGGCCTGGCTGATTGGCGATCAGGGGCTTGGTACATTCCAGCTGGTTTTCCCGACCTATAATCTGTTGCTGACCATTTCATCCGCCGGTCTTCCGGTGGCAGTCAGCCGCATGGTCAGTTTTTCGCTGTCGCGTAACGATCCCCGCAACGCACACCGCGCATTTAAAAACGCCTTGTCCATTCTCACAATTCTGGGCGCAATCGGCATGTTCCTAATGATCGCTTTTAACCCCTTCTTAAGCGAACGCGTCGGTGACCCCAAAACGCAGGCCGGTTTTATCGCAATCGCGCCTGCGCTGCTGCTGGTGTGTACCATGAGCGCGTTTCGCGGGTTTATGCAGGGGCAGCAGAACATGGTGCCGACGGCTACCAGCCAGCTGATTGAACAGGTTGGCAAGGTGGCTGTCGCACTCCCGTTAGCCTATCTGGGTTCCCGCATCGGAATGGGTACTTCTTCAGAGATTAACGTGAGTTATGCTGCCGCGGGCGCCTTGTTTGGCAACTCCATTGCCGAAGGCGTCGCGCTGTTTTATATTACCGTTGTGTATCGCCGCCACAGACCGGCTTTTCAACAGCTTCCGCAGGATGAAAACGCAGAGGAACTCAGCGGGCGCGCATTGACACGGCGGTTACTTACGCTAGCGATTCCTATCACACTTTCTGCCTGCATTGTTCCGCTTGCAGCGTTTATCGATTCCGGGATGATTATGAACCTGCTGACGCAGAGCGCAGGGTTTGCTGAAGAACAAGCGCGGGCGATGTATGGCCGCTACTCCGGTTATGTCATTAACCTGATCAACGTACCCACAGCGCTCTCCCAGGCAATTTCCATCAGCCTTGTGCCTGCCGTATCCGCTGCCGTGGGACGCAAGGACTGGAAAGGAGTGCGCCGGCAAAGCCACACAGGCCTTCGTATGGCATTCCTTGTCGGCCTGCCCGCCAGCCTCGGTATGAGCATCCTGGCCCGTCCGATTTTAACGCTGGTGTATCCTTTTCCCACAGTCGAAGCGTTGAACCAGACAGCGGAGCTATTATCCATGTCCAGTTATACGATCGTTCTCTTTACCGTGGTTCAGGCCACCAGCAGCATCCTGCAGGGGCTGCGCAAACAGCGTATCCCAATGTATACGTTACTGGTAGGCGTGGGGTTGAAAATCCTGATCAACTATAATCTGATTGGCGTACGGGAGATTAACATCTACGGCGCTCCACTGGGTTCGCTGGTCTGCTACGGTGTCAGTATGCTGCCCAACCTGTATTATGCCCATAAATATGCTCAACTTCCCTACGATCCGCTGAACATCTTTCTCAAGCCTTTGGCGGCCACAGCCTGTATGGGTGCTGCTATCTATTTTGCCCAGCTTGTGTTGCCCTCCAGCCGCCTTACTACAATCATCCTGATATTAATCGGGATTGTGGTATACGGCGTTTCCGCACGATTGTTGGGTGCGCTTCGCAAAGAGGATCTGCGTCCGTTCACAAGGGCGTTCAGGAAGCACAAGAGCAGGGCTTCTGCCCCCAAATCCGAAGAGTAACCCTACAGGAGGGATGAATTTTGTCAAAAATTACAGTCGCCGCAGTCTCCACAGGAGATGTATCTCTGCTTACCGGTCAGGTTCTGGATGCCCTTCACAGTGCCAAGAGGCGCGTGCTTCGCACTGGCTGTCATCCGCTGGCTTCGTGGCTTGTGCAACACAAACTGCCTTTTGAAACGCTGGATACGCTTTACGTAAACAGTGAAGATTTCGACGTTTTTAATAATGCTGCAGCCGACAGGTTGCTTTCATTGGCCGTCGAAGAGGAGGACGTTATCTATGCTGTTCCCGATTTGCGTACAGACACTACTGTTACCACTTTACAAAAGAAGGTGCCTGCCTCCGTTTCGCTCTGCTTTCTTCCGGGCATAAGTCATGCAGATCGGTGCATGGCATTGCTGGGAAACCCCGCGGAAAGATTGCGCTATTCCTCTGCCGAATCATTTCGTACCGCGCGTGTAAACCCCTCTGAGGGGTTGATGATCTGCGAGTTGCATAGCCGTGAATGCGCCGGAGATTGCAAGCTTCAGCTGATGAACTTACTACCGGATCAAACTAACATCGCGTTTTTCTCCGGGAAGGATGATGGATCGCTTGAACTACGCTGGATACCTCTTTTCGAACTGGATCGTCAGCCAGAGTACAATCATCTGACTGCCTGTTATATCCCGCCGGTCGCTCGCGAATCCCGGACACGTTATGATATGGAGGATCTGGTACAGGTAATGCAACGCCTTCGTGCTCCGGACGGTTGCCCCTGGGACAAGGAACAGACTCACGAAAGTCTGCTTACCAGCCTTCTGGAAGAAAGCTACGAGTTTATCGGCGCCGTTCGCGATGGTGATATTGACCATATGTACGACGAATTAGGCGACGTATTGCTGCAGGTTGTTTTCCATGCAGAGATCGCACGCCAGCATGGGGATTTTGATATTGACGATGTGACAACCGCCATAACAGGAAAGATGATCGAACGTCATCCACATATCTTTGGTTCCGTTAAGGCGGATACTTCCGCGCAGGTACTGGATAACTGGGACGCGCTTAAGCGTAAGCAACGCGGCATACGTACCGTAGCGCAGGCGATGGAGGATGTTTCTACGGGGCTCAGCGCTACCATGCGCGCAGCGAAGGTACAGCATAAAGCCGCGAAAGTCGGGTTTGATTTTCCGGATGCTTCATCGGCGCTTTCCAAAGTACATGAGGAGGCCTCGGAAGTGCAGGAATGCCTTGATAAAAACATAGATCCCGAGATGGAACTTGGAGATCTCTTCTTCTCGATCGTCAACGTTTGCAGACTTTGCCAGAAAAATCCGGATATCGCGCTTTCTACGTCTACAAACAAATTTATCAACCGTTTCAAGAGGCTGGAAAATTCTGTTGAAAAGGCCGGAAAATCAATTGAGGACTTGACTTTATCCGAAATGGATGTATACTGGGAAGCAGAAAAGCAAGAGAAGCCGCCGATTGAAGGCTAAAAGTCTGCTTTTCTACGGTGATCCCGACATGTACCATGAAAATGGTCCAATAACGAAGGAGGAACTATCTATGAACAAAGCTGAATTGACTGCCGCCATCGTAAAGAAGACTGGTTTCACCAAAAAGGACGCTGAAAAGGCTCTTGGCGCCGTGACCGAGTCGATCACCGCTGCTCTCGCCGCCGGTGAAAAAGTTCAGGTCGTCGGCTTCGGTTCCTTTGAGGTTCGCAAGCGCCCCGCCCGTGTCGCTCGCAACCCCCGTACCGGCGAACAGATCAAAATCGCTGCGTCTAAGGCCCCCGTTTTCAAGGCTGGCAAAGCCCTGAAGGAGAGCGTCAACAAGAAGTAAGCCCATAAGAAATACCCGGGTTTCACGCGGGTATTCAGGTCGTCGGCGTTTAGCGTCGGCGGCCTTTTTCTATATAGAATGCGGCGGCGATCTACTCTCCCGGGTCGTTACCAGCCATCTACCCTTGACGTGTTGAGGTTTATCATCTGTGTTCGGTATGGGAACAGGTGGATCCCTCAGGCTATTGCCACCGCAAAGGGTGAACTGATTTGTTGCGTTTGCGTTGCCGGCTATTACCTCCGGTCGGTTTCATAGTCGCATCGCTCCCTGTCGGTCGCTCTGCTCTGTGAAACCTCTCAACCTCTGTTCGCTCTGGGCTTCGCCCAGGCACCCACCGGGTGCACGCTCTCTTCGGTTGCCGCAAATGGTGAACAATGTGATTGACAACGTGTTGTTACGCACGCTGACAACCGTATAGGAAGGAACGATCATTTCATCGGGAACCTTACGGCTCCCCTGTGGTCTTAGGTCTAAAATCAAGCTTTCGACCGATTAGTATCATCAAGCTCCACACATTACTGCGCTTCCACCGATGACCTATCACCTTGTAGTCTTCAAGGGGTCTCTCGCGCTTGCGCGCCAGGAATCTTCTTCTTAAGGTGGGCTTCACGCTTAGATGCCTTCAGCGTTTATCCCTTCCGCACTTCGCTTCCCTGCTATGCCGTTGGCACGACAACAGTTGCACCAGTGGTGCGTCCATTCCGGTCCTCTCGTACTAGGAACAGCTCCTCTCATGATTCCTTCGCCCACGATGGATAGGGACCGAACTGTCTCACGACGTTCTGAACCCAGCTCGCGTGCCGCTTTAATTGGCGAACAGCCAAACCCTTGGGACCTGCTCCAGCCCCAGGATGCGACGAGCCGACATCGAGGTGCCAAACCTCCCCGTCGATGTGGACTCTTGGGGGAGATAAGCCTGTTATCCCCGAGGTAGCTTTTATCCGTTGAGCGATGGCCCTTCCACTCGGAACCACCGGATCACTAAGCCCGACTTTCGTCCCTGCTCGACTTGTTTGTCTCGCAGTTAAGCTCCCTTATGCCTTTGCACTCGAAGCGCGATTTCCAACCGCGCGGAGGGAACCTTTGGGCGCCTCCGTTACTTTTTGGGAGGCGACCGCCCCAGTCAAACTCCCCACCTGGCAGTGTCCTTCAGCCGGCTTACGGCGTAAAGTTAGAATTCCAGCAACATCAGGGTGGTATCCCAAGGGTGACTCCACCAAAGCTAGCGCCCTGATTTCCCAGTCTCCCACCTATCCTGTACAGATATTACCAAAACTCAATGCCAAGCTAGAGTAAAGCTCTACGGGGTCTTTCCGTCTAACCGCGGGTAACCAGCATCTTCACTGGTAGTACAATTTCGCCGAGCCCCCTGTCGAGACAGTGCCCAAGTCGTTACGCCATTCGTGCAGGTCGGAACTTACCCGACAAGGAATTTCGCTACCTTAGGACCGTTATAGTTTGGGAGGCGACCGCCCCACTCAAACTACCCACCAGACACTGACTCCATACCGGGTAACGGGTATGAATTAGAGCCTTAGACTTGCAAGGGTGGTATTTCAACGGTGGCTCCCCCCATACTGGCGTACAGGGTTCACAGCCTCCCACCTATCCTACACATGCAAGCCCAAAACCCAATGTCAAGCTATAGTAAAGGTGCACAGGGTCTTTCCGTCTTTCTGCGGGTACACGGCATTTTCACCGCGACTTCAATTTCACCGAGTCTCTGGCCGAGACAGTAGGGAGATCGTTACGCCATTCGTGCAGGTCGGAACTTACCCGACAAGGAATTTCGCTACCTTAGGACCGTTATAGTTACGGCCGCCGTTTACCGGGGCTTCGATTCAAAGCTTCGCTTGCGCTGACCTCTCCTCTTAACCTTCCGGCACCGGGCAGGCGTCAGTCCCTATACGTCGTCTTGCGACTTAGCAGAGACCTATGTTTTTAGTAAACAGTCGCCACCCTCATTTCTCTGCGGCTCTCGTGGGCTTAGAGAGTAAATCCTTCACCCATAAGAGCACCCCTTCTTCCGAAGTTACGGGGTTATTTTGCCGAGTTCCTTGGCCAGAGTTCTCTCGAGCGCCTTGGGTTATTCACCCCACCCACCTGTGTTGGTTTCCGGTACGGTTTGCACGAGCTAAACTTAGGAGCTTTTCTAGGCAGTAGAGGCTCAACGGCTTCAGACCTTGCGGTCACGGACTCGCGTCTCGGCCTTGAAGAGGGCGGATTTGCCTACCCTCAAGCCTACCTGCTTGCACCGGCTAAGCCAACAGCCGGCC
>JAEWYP010000040.1 GCA_023395615.1 Bacillota bacterium | reverse complement strand
GCAGCCGCCATTACGATGGACAGTAGCTTGGACAGGATCTTTTTCATGGTTTTGTCCTCCTACTTAGTAGGTGTGTAAAACGGCAAAGAGGACGCATTTGCGTCCGTTGCCATTTTCGTTTCGTTTTCGTTATCCGATCGTCACGGCGAGTCTCCATGTGGTGTTGAGGTTGGCGTCCGTTAAAACGTACGAGTAAGTGATGTCGTTTCCACTGCTCGCATTTTTCCATTCATCCCCGTCCAGGTACTGCCACTGCAGTGTGCATTCGTGCCAGTCGATCCCGGTGATCTCGGCAGTCAGCTTTACAGTGTCACCCACGGTGATCGGTTTGCTGTTCGTGCAGCGAATCACGATTGACACGTTCGGCAGCGTCGTCGCATCCACAGCGGGGGTCTCGGTAGCGGTGGGGGTCTCGGTGATGGCGGGGGTCTCAGTGATGGCGGGGGTCTCGGTCGCAGCAGGCGTTTCCGTAACTGCGGGGGTCTCGGTGATCACGGGGGTCTCGGTAGCCGCCTCAGAGGTAGCAGCGGGCTGTTCCGTTACGCTGCTCTCCACGGTGGGCTCCGGGGTATTCTCTTCTGTAACCGCAACCGTCTCAGCGGGAGCGGCCGTTTCGGGGATAACTTCCTGCTGCTGTGCAGGTTCTTCGGGCTGAGCGGCTTCCGTCGCCTGCGGCTGCTCTGCGGGCACTTCCGCGGGGGTCTCCACAACAACCACAGGAGCCTGCGTGGCTTCTACTGCAACAACAGGCTGTTCGGTCGGCTGGGCTACTTCTTCTGCAAAACTAACTCCTGCCACCGTCCAGATCATGGCGATGGTCAGCAGCATAGCGATCATTTTTTTCGTGGTTTTCATTGTGTGGGCCCTCCTTCAAAAGGCAACTTAATCGGTAAAACTACCGTCTTTTTCTTTTCTACATCCTTATTAAACACCCGAGAGGTTACACCACACGTTACATATTCGATTTTTTTGCCAGCATTTTTGAGAATGTGAGTTACTTCCAATTTCGATCACGCTCCATGCTGGCAGCGCTTTGGGGCGGAAGCCGCTGGCGCTTGGTGAATTACTGATTTTATCGGCTTTGCGCGTTCTTCGTATACAAAGAACCTGCGTTGGCAAAGGAATGTTGACATTATGAATACAATGTTACATAAACGCTTATTTCCTGTAAAATCGGGCCTTATTCACCTCTGCAACCGCTTTCTTCTATTATAATGCATTTTATGATTCTGGAAATTTTCTCAGAATTTTTCCATTCCGGTTCTATCGGTTGTTTGGAGCGTCTCAAATTCCGCTTGTTTTTCATCGTAATAAATATTACGTATATATTTCCATGCACACCAATTATCATGAATCCAACAGGCATTACCATTGCAAATCAATCATTTCAAGCGTCATCAATACGTAACATTACGTCTGATAATCGCAAATATGATAGTTGCTTTATATCTCCCCGCCATACATTTTACGAAATTGTTAATTATATTGCTAATTAATGAATTGAGGCCCGCAACGCATGTTGCGGGCCTCAATTGGTAGTTTTTGGAATGAAACCTGACTTTTTACGTTTCCAGCGGATTAGCGGGCAGTAAAAGCGTTCTTTCCAGCGTATACCGCCGCCTTACCCAGTTCTTCCTCAATGCGCAGCAGGCGATTATACTTCGCAACCCGCTCCGTGCGGTTCGGCGCGCCAGTCTTAATTTGCCCCGCGTTCAATGCAACCGCCAGATCTGCAATCGTGGTGTCCTCCGTCTCGCCGGAACGGTGGGAGATTACCGCCGTATAGTTGGCTTTTTGGGCCATCTGCACTGCCTGAATGGTTTCCCAAAGGGAACCGATCTGGTTCAGCTTAATCAGGATGGAATTGGCGCTTCCCTCGCTGATGCCACGGTGTAACCGCTCGGTATTGGTTACGAACAGATCGTCGCCAACAAGTTGCACCCGGTTGCCCAGCGTAGCGGTCAGTTTCTTCCAGCCGTCCCAATCTTCCTCGGCCAAACCATCTTCCAGCGAAGCAATGGGATACTTCTCCACCAAACCCTTCCAGTAGGCAATCAGTTCGTCGGTCGTATACCGGGTACCATGCTTGGGCAGACGGTATCCGTTGTCGCTTTGCCACTCGCTGGATGCGGCGTCAATGGCAAGCATAAAGTGCTCGTAAGGTTTGTAACCTGCCTTTTCAATCGCTTTCAGCAGATATTGGATCGCCTCTTCATCGCTCTGAAGGTTGGGTGCGTAACCGCCCTCGTCCCCCACAGCGGTAGACAAGCCGTCCCGCTTCAGCAGCCCCGCCAGCGCGTGGAACACTTCGGCGCTCCAGCGAAGCCCTTCCGCAAAGGAAGGAGCGCCAACCGGCATAATCATAAACTCCTGAATGTCCACGTTATTCGCCGCGTGCGCGCCGCCGTTTAGCACGTTCATCATCGGCACGGGTAAGGTGTGGGCAGCGGCGCCGCCCAGAAAACGGTACAGGGGAATGTCCTCCGCCTGCGCAGCCGCTCGGGCCGCCGCCAGCGATACCGCCAGAATGGCGTTTGCGCCCAGCCGGGATTTGTCCTTCGTACCATCCAGCGTGATCATGGTCTGATCAATTTCAGCCGTCTGCGCGGCGTCCATGCCGTGCAGCGCCCGGTCAATCTCTCCGTTTACATGGCTTACAGCCTTCAGTACCCCTTTACCACCGAAACGAGACGGGTCCTGGTCGCGCAATTCCAACGCCTCAAACTGCCCGGTCGACGCGCCGCTGGGTACCGCCGCAGTCGCTTCCACACCATTTTGCAGCGTTACAACCGCTTCCACCGTTGGGTTGCCGCGAGAATCGATAATCTCACGTCCATGGATTTTCTCAATAGGATATTTCATCGGTTTTTCCTCCGTTCATACAGACGACGCACAGGTTCATCATTCCGGGTCTCCCCGCGCTTATGGTTTCGTATGGGAAACCCTCGTCTACATTATATCGCATTTTCCGATGGTTGAACCGATGAACTTTGTGCCTTCGCATCACGCATACGGATTTGCTTATCCTTACGAGTGTAAATTACCGAAGCGATCAGTGCAGACAGCGGAGCCGTCGCAACCAGCCCGAAGCTACCCACCAGCGTGTTCAGCAGTTGGCTGGCAACATATTTGAGGTTCGCCACGTCCGTAAGAGGCGTACCCTGCCCCATGAAGTACATCAGCATCGAGAGGTAGTTACCGGAGTACGCCAGCATCAGCGTAGTGGCCATTGTTCCCAGCACCCCGCGACCAATGGTAAGCCCGCTTTTCAGCAGCAGCCCGCGGGAAATTTCCGGGCAATGCCGCTGCACCTCCTGGCAGCCCACGGATACATCCATGCTCAGGTCCATCAGCGCGCCGGAGTTGGCAATAAACATCATACCGATATACAGATCCCGAGTGTTTACCTGCAAGGCGGACTGGGATAACAGCGGTACCACATAGGGCAAGTCTCCCCCATCCAGCTTGAGCCAGCCAGTAAACAACATTGCCAGTAAAAAGGTAACCATCGTGCCCGCCAGCGACCCAAGCAGCGCCACTGCGCAACGGCGGGTAAAACCGGCTACCAGCAGGTCGATCAACGCAGTCAACAGAAGTACCGTCGCAAACGAGGCCAGCACCGGGTCAATCCCCTTCAGCAGCAGCGGGATCAGCAGTTTCCAGATGACTACAGCGCTTGCCGCCAGCGAGATGAGTGCGCCGGAACCGATAATACCGCCAAACGCAATCAGCGCCACCGAAAGCGCCCCAAAGATGAGCAGCTCGCTGTTCAGCCGATAATGATCCACCAGCGTGATCTGTAGCCCGTTCTTGCCATCCTGTACCAGGGCATAGGCGGTATCGCCGGGTTGAAACAGCTTATCCTTATCCAGCGACGTGTTTAAATAGTTGCTGCCCGTTGCGTTTTCCCCGCGGTGGGACCCTGTAAGCACGGTCACCGTGCAGTTTTGCACCCCGGAATACACAATCCCCACAGGGAGCAGGTCGCTGTTATCCACAGTGTCGATACGCACCTGCGCGCGCGGTATGGCCGAATACTGGTTTAAAAACGGATTGGGGAGCAGGCAAAGCAAGACACAGACCACGATCATCACACCACTGAAAATCAAACTTTGTTTTGTCGCTTTTTTCATAATATCTTCCTCATACTCAACGGGGCTGCCCTTACGGACAGCCCCGTTATAAAGCGGCTTTCAGTTACTTGGTCAGACCCATCACGCTCATGGTTTTCGTGAAGAGGTCGGTATCGTCGTACATGCCGGCAAACTGCTCCGCCCCCGCGCCTATCGCATACACCGGCACGGGTAACCCAGTGTGAGAGTAGCTGGTGTAGCTCAGCCCGGCCTTGTTGTTTTCGATATGGCTTACCGCCATGGAGAGCGGCTCGTATCCGCCGTAAAGCAACTCATCATTGTCCGTCAGGGTGCGGGTATCCTCCGGCTGCATGCTCAGCGTGAACGCGGCTTTCAGCGCGGCAACCTCTTCCTCGGTCAGCGACAGGTTCTGCCCGGCTTCGGTCGTCAGCCCATAGTATTGCTTGATCGCAGCCAGCGCGTCATCAAAGGTGGCGTTTTTCGCACGCAGATCGGCAATTACACTGTCAAAGTCGGTAAAGGACATGGTCTGGCTGGCCAAGTAATTAAAATGGGTGTCATACGCGGTCGTCGCATACCCGATGGTAAGGCCACCCGTCTCATGGTCCGCGGTCACAATAATCAGCGTATCATCCGCATGATCCTTGGCAAAGTCCACTGCCGCCTGCACAGCGTTGGAGAAGGCTACGGTATCTTCAATCGTCGTCGCGGCGTCGTTGGCATGGCAGGACCAGTCGATTTTGCCGCCTTCGCACATCATGAAGAAACCATTGTCATTGTCCAGCACCTTCGTGCCCGCGGTTACGAAATCCGCCAGAGACAGTACATCCTCGCCGGCAGCCGAGCGGCGGGTGCGGTCAATCTCATACGTGATGGCATCGTCATCCTGAATGTCAGGGTTGACCGCCAGCACCCGGCCGGAGTCGCTGTTCAGCGCGCGGATTCCGTCCACAGTGTTCACATAGTTCCAACCATTGGCCGTCGCGATATCGTACAGGCTTTGCTGGGGCTTATCCTTGTCATCGCCCGTTGCGTGGTGGAAAGCGCCGCCCGCCAGATAGTCCAGCGTTGTGCCTTTCAGGCCCTGCACACCGATATCGTAGTAGTTGTTGCGGCTTTCGGACTTGGCATAGAAGGCCGCGGGAGTGGCATGGTTGAGCGATACGCTGGTGACGACGCCGATCTTTTTTCCGGCTTCTTTGGCATATTCGGTAATCAGTTTAAAGCTCTGCGTTTTATCCACATTGTAGTTGAGCACTCCGGAAAGGGTTTTGTTGCCGGAAGCCATAGCCGTAGCGGTGCTGGCGCTGTCCGGGCAGAACGAGGTCATGTCGTAAGTGGTCGCAGTCCCGGAATACGGGAAACCTGAAAAGGAGAGCGCCGCGGGGATCGGGTGGGTTGCGTCGGGATTTTGCACCGCGCCCAGATAGTACTGCGTCGCCGTTACCTGCGGCGTGCCCATGCCGTCGCCGATAAACAGGAACACGTACTTCGGTGTCTTCGCCGCGGTTTCCGCCAGACCGGCGACCGGGAGAACGCACGCCAGCAGAAGCATTGCCGAGCAGAGGAATGCCAGAATTCGTTTCATACTTTTCACACCTTTCTTTCATTTCGGTATGAGCATAACAGCGAAACATGTTACTCTGCCCAAAGCCACGTAAAGCATTCGTAAATTTTCCCTTCCGATCCACGCGAAACGCGGGCTGAAATTTGCCTTTCAGCCCGCGCTATTGTTTTAACTGTCATAACCGCTCGCTTTACTCGCCTTTGAACACCTGTATGGTAATTACGCCTTCCCCTTTGCTTTCAGCAAGGATACGGATGGGGAAATCGTAGTCGTTGCGGAAAATAAAGTTCAACTCATCGTTACCAACCGCCGCATCCTGATGCATTGGCAGGTAGCGCGCGCATCCGGGTCCGTGTGGCCTACGGTACACGATGGTAACACCCGGAAGCTTTCGCACGGTGTTATACAGCGTGGAGCTGCTCTGGCAGGTTCCTCCGCCGTATCCCGGCTGGCTGCCGCCGTTTAGCAGGATCGGCGCGGGAAAATATCCGTTCGCCTTTTTATACGGGCCGATTTGGGCGTTAAAATCCAGTTGTTCACCGGGTTGCATCACACGTGTCATCAGTTCGCAGGAACGCACAATGTTCTTCACGCGTCCATCGTTAAGCTCCACGCCGTTGTTATACTTGAAAAACGAGCTGAACGCCGCGATCGGAGTATCCTCGCTCATCGGCTCATCCGTCGGCGACACCACCACCATGTCGGTCAGAAGCGACGCGTCGATGTAACCGTAGCTGCGCCAGTAAAGCACTTTGGCAAACCCCTGCGTAAACTCGATAATGGCGATCTTGCTCCCTTTGCCAACCACAATGGGGAACGTTTCGCTGCTGTTATCCGGCGAAAGATGAATCGGCGCCACGTCGGTCGTCGTGGCTACATAACTCATGATGGTCACCCCGTAAGGCGGAGTGGTTTCCGGGTTAATGGTGGTGCAGTTCTCATCAATACAGGTCCGCTTCACAAAGCCGACGATATTGTTATATTCCGCCAGCACATAGGCGGGGAATACTTTATAAATCGTGATGGTTTCTCCGATGCCCACCATGGTTAACTGCTCACTTTTATCGTCCTGCGCCGCGCGAATCGACGCCCCCGTACCGGTAGCGGTCATCAGCTTGATTTTCGTTGTATACAGCGGTACTAACCCATCAATGCTTGGCAGCGCCTGGTCGGCCTGACCAACTACCTCACTCATCCCATCGTCTTCCACGTAATCTTCCACTACGGCGCCATCCGTCGCATTGGGATCCGCCGTCGCAGACGCGGTTTCCTCAGCAAGGGCCGGGGCAACTGCCAGCAGGGCGCATATCAGACCTGTTAAAACGCGTTTCATCAAGCGCGAACACTCCTTTACCTTCCGAGGTACAAACCAGTATACCACAGTTCGCCTTTTCAGGCGAATCAGTGAAGAAAATTTACGATTTCACCGATGCGCCCCATTCTTCCGCCGACGGCTTGGTTTCCGCGCTGACTACACCTTGTTAAAATCTCTACTAGCCATTTGTTCTGCAATTTGCTATAATGAACCGATATCATTTGGAGGAGGTCACCCGATATGGCGCTAGTCAATACTCAGGAAATGTTCAAAAAGGCGTACGCAGGCGGTTATGCCGTGGGTGCGTTCAACGTCAACAATATGGAGATCATTCAGGGCATCACCGAGGCCGCCAAGCTGGAGAACGCTCCGCTGATCCTGCAGGTCAGCAAGGGCGCCCGCAAGTATGCCAAACACGTTTATCTGATGAAGATGATCGAAGCCGCCATCGAGGATACCGACCTGCCGATCGTTGTACATCTGGATCACGGTCCCGATTTTGAAACCTGCAAAAGCTGCATCGACGGCGGCTTCACCAGCGTGATGATTGACGGCAGCCATCTCACTTTTGAAGAGAACATCGCCCAGACCATCAAGGTTGTGGAATATGCTCACAGCCAGAAGAAGTACGTGACCGTCGAAGCCGAGCTGGGCCGTCTGGCGGGCGTTGAAGACGAAGTGAAGGTATCCGCAGAGGATAGTTCCTATACCCATCCGGACGAGGTGGAAGAGTTTGTAAAGCGTACCGGCTGCGACAGCCTTGCCATCGCCATCGGCACCAGCCACGGCGCTTTCAAGTTCAAAGGCGAACCCAAGCTGCGCTTTGACATTCTGGAAGAAGTCGGCAAGCGCCTGCCCGGTTACCCCATCGTACTACATGGCGCCAGCAGCGTCGTGCCCGAGTATGTGGACATGATCAACCAGTACGGTGGCCAAATGCCGGGCGCTCAGGGCGTGCCGGAAGCGATGCTGCGCAAAGCCGCCTCGATGGCCGTATGCAAAATCAACATTGACAGCGACCTGCGCCTGGCCTTTACCGCCGAAGTCCGCAAGCACTTCGTGGAGCATCCGGATCACTTTGATCCCCGCCAGTACCTGGCCGACGCGCGTGACGGCATCCGCAGCATGGTGCAGCACAAGATCGTAAACGTGCTGGGCTGCAACGGTAAAGCCTGATCGATAGAACTCTCACCGGGCAAACCAGCGCCCCGCATTCAGCCTCCCTCTGTAACCAAGCGGGGCGGGTTTGAAAGCGGGGCGATTTTGATGATACGGGAGGACACCGACGTGAAAAAAGCTGGCCGTATCGCCGCCATCACACTTTTCGCCATGGCTGCGACGCTGGCGATACTGTTGGTGAATACCGACCTGACCACCTCGTCATGTCTGCTTTTTTTCGTGCGGGATACACTGGCGACACTGTCCGGACGGGAAGGGGAAGCCTCCCTGCTGATGGCGCTGTTCCTGTGGCTGTTTGGCCGTTTCACCTTCACGCCGTTTGCATGGCGGCGCGGCGACAAGGTACGGCTTTGCCTGCTTGCCGCCATGTTTGCCTTTGCCTGTTCGGTGGGCGCGGCATACCGCATGGACGACGGCGCGCTTGCGAATTTTCTGTCCCCCTATCACCTGCTGTTGCTGGCCGGCAAAACATGCGGCTTTTTTGCGCTGTTCTTCGTGGGGATGAAAGCGCTGCTGGTTTCGCTGCCGAAGGTGGCTTCCCGCTGGAAAGTCCCGTCCGCCGCATCCCCGACAGCAGTGCGCCGGGCTTTCCTGAGCGCATGGATAATCCTGGTACTGGTGTGGCTTCCCTCGCTGATTGCCCGCTGGCCCGGCGTTGTCACAGATGACGCGGCCCGGGCGCTGCAACAGTTTACGGGGCAGATTATGCCTACCAGCGACCATCCGCAAGCCTATACCCTGTTGCTGGGTGCTATCGTGTGGCTGGGCGCGCGAATCGGCGGGGACAACTTCGGTATCCTTATGTATACGCTGATACAGTATCTGCTGTTCTCCGGCATCCTGGCGCTTGCCACGGCGGAGTTGAAGCGGGAAAAGCTGCCGGATGTGTTGCGTTACGCGCTGATCGCTCTGTTTGCCCTGCTCCCTGCGGGTATGCAGAATGCAGCGGTCGTCATCAAGGATGTACCGTATACCGCCGCATTTCTGGCTGTTGTGGTTTTATCCGCCCGTACGTTCCTCCATCCCGAAGCATGCTGGCGTTCCGGCCGCTGGTGGGCCGGTTTTACAGTAGCGTCGCTCGCCACCCTGCTGCTCCGTCATAACGGTATTCTGGCTGTCGCGCCGATGACCGCGGTGCTGGCGGTGCGTTTCATCCGCCGGGTCAAGCCCCGTTTTACCGGTAAATGGGCATTGCTGGCGACGCCGCTGGTCGTGCTGATCCTGTTTGACAATCTGGTTGTACCACGGATTGCCTATCCCGTGGAGACTTCCGCGGATATTTTAGGCGTATCCATCCAACAAACCGCCCGAATCCTTAAAAACAGCCCGCAGGATGTTACCGACGGGGAGTATGCAACCATCGACCGGGTATGGGAAGCGAATCAGCTTGCGCAGGTCTATGCACCCCGCCAGTCGGACAGTACCCGCAAGCTGTTCCGATATTTTAACAATCATACCCGCGCGGATGTACTGGCATATATCGGGGTTTCCGCACGACTGTCCGCAACGCATCCCCTGACTGCGCTGCATGCCTTTTGGGCTCTCTCCGGCGGTTTTATGGACCCGTTTGACAACGCAGCCAGTTACTATACCCGTATGGTTTCGCCTGCTTCTTCCAAGTATCCGTCGGCGCTTACCATTGCACACCCCGCTGCACTTGCGTCCCTGCAGGACCGCCTGCTGAGTCTGGAATCCAGCTATCGGAGTCTTCCGCTGATATCCCAGCTGCAATCCTCCGGTTTTTTCTGCTGGATGCTTTTCGCAGGATGGTTCCTGATCCGTCGCACACCGGAAAAAAAATGGAGCTGGCTGCTGCTCGCGCCGCTTGCGACGCTGTTATCGTGTCTGCTTTCCGCCGGGTTCGTGATCGGCAGCCGGTACGCCCTTCCACTCGTTTTCTCCGTTTCCTACCTGCTGTGCCTGTTTAGCGCGCCTATTGTACACAACGCCGGTACACCCTTGCATTCCTCGCAGAAAGAAGCAACTCTATGAAAGAAAACGAGGGGAATCGTTCCTTGAAAACCACACTAGGGCGCATGCGCCGCGCAGACCAGGATTTTCATCTGATCGAGCCGGGAGATCGCGTCGCCGTCGGCGTAAGCGGCGGGAAAGACAGCCTGCTGATGCTGCACACGCTGGCGATGTATCGCCGGGTACGCAAGGATGATTTTACCTTGCAGGCCATCATGCTGACCGCTGGAAAAACGCCGCCGGATACCCGTGCCATCGAAGAATTTTGCCGTTCGGTCGATGTGCCCATCACGGTTCGATATACCGACCTGTATCAGATCATTTTTGAAAAACGTAACGACCGCAGCCCCTGCCCCCTGTGCGCCAAAATGCGCCGAGCCATGTTGTGCGACCTGTGCAACGAACTGGGTTGTAACAAGCTGGCGCTGGGCCATCACCGGGAAGACGCACTGGAGACTTTTCTGATGAGCCTGATTTATGAAGGCCGCATCCATACCTTTCACCCAAAAACCTACATGAGCCGCGCCAACATCACGGTGATCCGCCCCATGATCTACATGCCGGAAAAAGACGTGATCCATATGCAGAAACTGCTTCAGCTTCCAGTGTTGCATAACGATTGCCCCGCCAACGGGCACACCAAGCGGCAGGAGATGAAGGATTTACTGCACGAGCTGGCTAAGCGTTACCCACATCTGGAAGAAAACATGCTTTCCGCATTGAAAAACGACGAACAATACAGCCTGTGGGAAAAGACGCCGCGCGAATCCACTTCGGACGACGAATAAACGGCCGTTTCATCAGCCGTTAAGATGAAGGGGGACCTTTTCATGGCAGTGATAACCTGTAATTTTTTCTCCAAATCCATGCCTGGTATGCAAGCTTTCACAGCGGTGTTGCCGATTGACGCGCCGCCTTCCGCGCCGGACGCGCCGTCGTACGCGGGCGGCCCGTGGCCGACGATTTATCTGCTGCATGGCTATACCGGCAACCATACCGATTGGCTGTATCACAGCGGTATTGTGGACTGGGCCGCTAAGCACCGGTATGCAGTGATTATGCCGGGATGCGGCAACGCTTTCTACCTGGACAACGCGGAGACCGGCGAGAAAAGCGGTACCTATGTGGGCGTCGAACTAGTCGATGTTACCCGCAAGATGTTCCCCCTGTCCCATCGCCGGGAAGATACGGTCATCGCTGGTCTTTCGATGGGCGGCTACGGCGCGCTGCGTAACGGACTGTATTATCCGGATACGTTCGGTGCAATTATCGCCCTCTCTTCGGCGCTGATTACCGACGAAGTGGCTGCCATGACCCCGGAAAAAGAAGGGAACGGCGTAGCTCCTTATGGCTATTATCGGCATACGTTCGGTGAGCCTTCCCGCTTACTGGGCAGCGACCGCGACCCCAAACAACTCGCAACGGCTTGCGCGCAGACCGGTAAAATGCCGCATATCTTTATGGCCTGTGGCTCGGAGGATTTCGCATTCCGTATCAATGATGATTTTCACCGTCACCTTGAAACGATTGGTTATCCTCACGAGTGGTGGGTGCGCCCCGGCGTTCATGATTTTGCTTTTTGGAACCAATCCATGCCCGCCGGGATGGATTGGCTTGATCATCGCGCCTGATCTTTTTAAACACAGGCTTTTCTCATTCCAATCTCCTGATGCCGGACAACTCGCTGGGTACCTGTTTACTACCCTATCTTCCACAATATACAAGCTCCCCTTCCGCTGCCGTCGGAAGGGGAGCCGCTTATCTTACGAATCGAGACAACGGAAAAGTCACTCCGGCACAATATCCCGCGGGGTTACTCCAACATAAATACGGGCTGCTCTGTTTTTATAAGTGCTGGTTGCAATCTTCACGCGGGAAATGTCGGCCCCATCCACTACCGTAACCAGATAGGTATCCACAACATAACCTTCGCTGGCTTCAATGACCGTTTTCTGCTCATCAGTAAAAGTAACATACTTCGCTTTCGTATCTTCGATGATTTCCGGTTCAGTCGGCTTTTCCAGCGTTTCAACCGTTTCAGTTTCCAACCGGTAGCTGGTGGAACCCAGATCAAGCCCGTAGATCCGGACTTCGCAAAGCAGGCGCTTTTTATTCGTCGGGTCCGTAAGCACATGTGCCGTTAAATAAACTCGTCCGCCGGAGGTATTTTTAAAGGCAAAATCAACCTCATGTCCACGGGTATCGCTTACCGTAGCATCCTCACCCAGCGAGGTATAAGATACGGGTGTGGAATGGGCTGTGTGATCCGTTATCTTCATTCCCGCCTGCACAGCCGCCAGATACACCGTCGTGCTGGCCTGGCAGACACCGCCGCCCCAACCCAGCGTAAGTTCTCCATAACTGTACTCGTACGCGGCCAGAAACCCGTTAGCCTGCGTGCGCCGGCCTACCACTTTGTTGAAGGAGAATGTTTTCCCATTTTCTAAAGTCATCCCGTTAATCTTGGAAAAGGCGAGCCGGATATTATCATTACGGGCGTCGGTAGAATGGCTGTCGATCGGGGTGACTGCACGAAAACGCAGCGCATAGTTCTTCTGTAGATCCGCTACGGTTACCTGCGGCAGAATATCCGACGGCTGTACCATAATTTCGCCGCTGGTAAAGCTGTTCACCATGTCCAGAATTTGAGCGCGGATAGAATCCACATCCTGCTGATCCAGCTGTTTACCGACTACCTCGTTTTGAAAAGTAAATGGCTGCGCGGTATTGTCCGGGTCGAAGCTGATCAGCGCGGCGTCCTGTGGGGCAACGTAAGCGGCCTTGGCCAGCTTATCCAAAATATCGTTAATCGGCGCGGTATCTCCGCTTTGTTCCGCGCTGGTGAACGAGATTTGTGTTGACTTGGCAGTATCAATTTCCTTTTTCAGTTCAAAAACATCTTTACGGTGAGTGGCGCTTGTTTCATGCCCGACAGCCCATGCCTGTTCCAGCGCCTGATTTGGATCGCGACTGATTCCCAATGTTTGCGCGGTAATATCTTTATATTCCCCAGCAGGGCTTTTTAGCCGAACGTACCACGAATTCAATTTTTCATCAATTTGCTTTTGTACAGCCTGACTGCCCTGATCCCAAGTCATACCGGAAAGGTTGATACCGTCTACGTACACATTATCCAGAAACACGGTGGTATATGGCTTTACCTCGGCCTGTATCTTCCAGAGATATATACCGCCCGTCGCACCCGCCAGTAGCAGCAGGATAACCATAAACTTGATGAGCTGACCGCAAAAAGTACGTCTTTTCGGCGGTTTTCCCTTCCTTACAGGAGCGTGCCCGTTGGGCGTGTTTCCATTTACGCGCTGCGGCTGACGCGAACCAGCGGCAGGCTGCGCCCAGCCGCCTGACGGTTGGGTAGCTTCTTGCTGGCTGGGTGGACGATAGCCTTGGCTGTACATGGTTTTCGCTCCTTTATCGAGGATATGGGAAGCTGCGGAGTGCTGCGCTGTCTGGCCCTGATGATTCAATCGTTTCCCACGGCCAGTTGAACCGGCGCTCGGTTTTCAATCGCCACTTTGAGCGCCTGCAGGTCATCCTGCCAGCTCGTCCATCCGGAAGGGAATCGGCCGATCTGGGTGCGTGTATCGTGGTCGCCGTGATAATCGCTGCCGCCCGTTACCAGCAATCCGGAGTTGCGTGCCATACGAAGCAAAAAAGGAATGTCACTTCTGGATGCGGAAGGGTGAAAAACCTCAATACCGGCAAGACCCACCGCCCGCAGAGAAGCAACCAGCGCCTCCAAAGTGAACGTTGTCAGCCCTATGCGCATCGGGTGCGCCAGAACAGGCACCACGCCTGCGGACACCAGCAACCGCACCGCCTCCTCGGCTGAGAGATGGCACAGCGGCACATAAGCGGGTTTCCCTTCCCCCAGATACTTATCAAACGCCTGTTCCATCGTATTCACAAGCCCTATCCCGATGAGTGCCCGGGCAATATGGGCTCTGCTGATTGGCATGCTATCTGGTCGACCTTCCGGCAGTCGATCCGATGGAATCTCAATTCCCATTTTCTTGAGTCGATGCAAAATTTCCGCGTACCGGTCACGTCTCTCAGTACGGCCCCGTGCCAGCGTTTCCGACAGGATACGGTTTCCCGGTGCCGCACCGTATCCCAGAATATGGATACGGCCTTCCGCCCCGGAGCTAAGCTCCAGAGCCGGAAGGACGTCCAACGGATGCCCCTCTGCCGTCTGCGCCGCGGCTGCCTCGGTCATAGACCAGGTGCCCGCAAGCGTGTCATGGTCGCAAAGGGCAACAACACTCACATGTCTGCGAACCGCCAGTGCGCATAACTCCGCAGGAGAAAGCAGACCGTCGCTGTAAATGCTGTGGATATGCAGATCAATCGTCGTCACGGTTCGATAAACGGATTCTTATCACTGTCGCCCTGCATGCCCTCCATCGCCGGTTTGAAAATAGGAGCAGGCACGCGGTGTTCCGGCTCTGCGGGTTCCGCAACCTTCGGTTTCACCGGTTCGGGCGGAAGAGGTTCGCCTTCCATAACCGCATCAAACTCTTTACGGCTAAGGGTTTCACGTTCCAGCAATGCTTCCGCCACGTCGGTCAGCTGTTTCTTGTGCTCTGTCAATATCCGCTGTGCACGCACATAGCACTCATCCACGATGCGTTTTACTTCCGCGTCGATGGAGGCGGCGCTCTGCTCGCTGTATTCGCGGCTCTGACCAAATTCCATCCCCACGAACACTTCCTGATCGCTGGAGAGATATACAGTGCCCAGTTCGCTCATACCAAACTGCGTTACCATACGGCGCGCCAGCTCGGTGGCCCGTTTCAGGTCGCTGGAGGAGCCTGTGTAAAGATCATCCAGAGCCACTTTTTCAGCTGCATGGCCGCCCAACGCCATGGTGATCATCCCCAGAAGCGCCGTCCTGCTGAGGTTATCATTTTCCTCGGCGGGTAAACTGAGCGTATAGCCGCCCGCCTGGCCGCGGGGCACAATTGTAACCAGATGCACGTCGTCGCATTCCGGCAGAAGGTTCGAGATCACGGCATGACCCGCTTCGTGGTATGCGACCGTATGCTTGTCGCGGGCCGTCACCTTGTGGCTCTTCTTTTCCGGCCCCATCTGCACGCGGCTGATAGCATCCACCAAATTTTGCTGGGTAATTTTCTTACCCTTCTCGCGCACGGCAAGAATTGCCGCCTCGTTCATCACATTCTCAAGATCCGCGCCGGTAGAGAAAGGCATCCGTTTGGCAACATTCTCAAAATCCACATCGGCAGCCAACGGCTTACCGCGGCTGTGTACCTTCAGGATTTCCACGCGGCCTTCCAAATCGGGGTAGTTCACCGTTACCTGACGGTCAAAGCGGCCGGGGCGTAACAGCGCAGGATCAAGGATGTCACGGCGGTTAGTAGCCGCCATAACAATCACGCCTTCGTTGATGGAGAATCCGTCCATTTCCACCAGCAGCTGGTTTAGCGTCTGCTCCCGTTCGTCATGACCGCCGCCCAGCCCGGCGCCACGATGGCGGCCTACCGCGTCGATCTCGTCGATAAATACAATGGCAGGAGCGGCCTTCTTGGCCTGATCGAACAGGTCGCGCACGCGGCTCGCACCTACGCCCACAAACATTTCCACGAAGTCTGAACCACTGATGGAGAAGAACGGCGCATTCGCTTCCCCGGCAACTGCCTTGGCCAGCAGGGTTTTACCGGTGCCCGGAGGGCCTACCAGCAGAACGCCTTTGGGGATTCTGGCGCCCATATCGGTATAGGCTTTGGGGTTCTTCAGGAAATCCACCATTTCCTGAAGTTCTTCCTTTTCTTCCTTCGCGCCCGCCACATCCTTGAACGTGATATGGTTCTTGGACGGGTCGCTCATCCGGGCGTGGGACTTGCCAAAGTTCATCACTTTGCTGTTGCCGCCGCTCTGCCGCATGATCAGGAAGTACCACAATGCCATAGAAATGCCGATGATGATGATATACGGCAGCAGGTCCAGATACCAGGGCGTCACGACAGGCGCGCGGTACTGTACCGTAAAGCTGAAATCCGAAACGGATACGTCGTCCAGCGATTTTCCCTTCTGCGCTGCAGTAATCTGCCGTACAGTGTCGATAAAATCGCTGCCGATAGTCGTTTCAAAATCGTAATTCCGTTCCGGGAAATCCGCCTTGGCCGTTGTAGTGTTTTTATAGATGCCCACCAGCGATGAACCGCGGATTGCTACCGCTTCTACCTGCTGGTTCTCGATCGCTTCCAGCAGTTTGGGGTACTCAATGCGGCGATCCACCGTCTGGCCGAAGCCGCCGTTGAGCACCACGGCGATCAATATGAATGCGGCGATGAGCACCACATAGCCCAGCATACCGCGCTGCGTTTTTTTCAAACCTTTGTCCTCCTTGCGGTTCAAGGACGTTAAGCCCTCCAAAACCCGACTGTTTCCTCAATATCTGATATCCTCCCAGGGAGGCTATCAAAATCGATTATACCATAGTATTTCACGAAATACCAATAGCTGAACCGCGAAAATAGAGGCTTTACAAACGATTTTCTACATAGCCGCGCGCTATTTCCGCCACGCTGCGTATCAAACACAGATTTGTAAATTTTTGATACTTATAATACCGAATCGCAAACGCTGATCTGGGGGACGTTCGGATACGAAAACCCCCTTCCGGATTCCCGGAAGAGGGTTTTACAATGCAATTCGTTTTTAGGATTACTCCGCGAGGTTCTTGTACTTGGCGTACTTGGCCATCGCTTCGGCTTCGTTGGCCTGGAACAGGTTCTGCGCCACATCCGGGAACTGCTTGGCAAGCGAGGCGTAGCGAATTTCGCCCTTCAGGAAGTCCTGATAGCCGCCGGCGGGTTCCTTGCTGTCCAGCGTCAGGGGGTTCTTGCCCTCGTCGGCCAGCGTCGGGTTGTAACGGTACAGCGTCCAGTAACCACAGTCCACAGCCTTCTTGATCTCGGTCTGAGACAGGCCCATGTTGATGCCGTGGTTGATGCAGGGCGCATAAGCAATGATGAGGGACGGGCCGTGATAGCTCTCCGCCTCGATCATGGCCTTAATCAGCTGCTGGGGATTGGCGCTCATGGCGACGGACGCCACATAGACGTAACCGTAGCTCATGGCCATCATGCCCAGGTCCTTTTTCTTGGTACGCTTGCCGGCCGCCGCGAACTTCGCGATGGAGCCAGTCGGCGTCGCCTTGGAGGACTGTCCGCCGGTATTGGAGTACAGCTCGGTATCCAGCACCAAAATGTTGACATCCTGATTCTGCGCCAGCACGTGATCGACTCCGCCGTATCCGATGTCGTACGCCCAGCCATCGCCGCCGATAATCCAAACGGATTTCTTGGTCAGCAGGTCAGCGTCCGCAACCACCAGACGGGCCAGCGTGCACGCTTCGCAGTCGCAGCCTTCGATGATGCCGTCTTTGCAGGCCGCCAGCAGTTTGTCGCCGGCTTCCTTGGATACTTTGGCGTCTTCCATACCGTCCAGCCACGCTTTGCCGGCTTCTTTGATCTCCGGCACCGCGTAGTCTACCGCGATCAGGGCCTTTACGTTGTCGGCCAGCTTGGCACGGCGCTGGGTATAGGCAAGGTTCATGCCGAAGCCGAACTCGGCGTTGTCTTCAAACAGGCTGTTCGCCCAGGCGGGGCCGTGGCCTTCTTCGTTGACGGTGTAGGGGCAGGTGGGGGCGCTGCCGCCGTAGATGGAGGAGCAGCCCGTGGCGTTGGCGATGACCATACGATCGCCGAACAACTGGGTGGCAAGCTTCACATACGGGGTCTCGCCGCAACCGGCGCACGCGCCGGAGAACTCAAACAACGGCTTAAGCGCCTGGCTGGTTTTAATCGAAGTGATAGCGTCCGGACGCACCTGAGGCACAGTCATGGCAAACTCCCAGTTCGCTTCCTGCACACTCTGGCTTTCCAGCGGCTTCATTTCGAGCGCCTTGCCCTTTGCGGGGCAAACGTCCACGCAGTTGCCGCAACCGGTGCAATCCAGCGGGCTGACCTGAATGCGGAACTGCATTCCGGTAAACTCTTTGCCCGTGGCATTCTTGGTTGCGAAGGAAGCGGGAGCGTTCTTCATCTTGTCCGCGCTGACATACGTGGAGCGGATGGCGGCGTGCGGGCAAACAAGCGAGCAGGTGCCGCACTGGATGCACTTGTCGATCTGCCATTCCGGCACAGCCACGGCAATGCCGCGTTTTTCAAACTTAGTGGTGCCGGTGGGTACAAAGCCGTCGGCGGTAAACGCGCTTACAGGCAGCTTGTCGCCTTCTTGCGCCAGAATCGGCTCGACGACTTTGTCGAAGTACTCGGTCGCTTTCACCTTCACGGGTTCCGCACCGGTCGTGGCATTTGCCCATTCGGCGGGCACTTTCACTTCCTGCAGACCGCTGATGGCGATATCAATCGCGTCCCAGTTCTTCTTTACGATCGCGTCGCCCTTTTTGCCGTAGGTCTTCTTGGCGTAGGCCTTCATGTACTCGTCGGCCTTCTCGTAGGGGATCACTTCGGCCAGTTTGAAGAATGCCGCCTGCATGATGGTGTTGATACGGTTACCCATACCCACCTTCAGCGCAAGGTCAATCGCGTCGATGTTCCAGAAGCGAATATGCTTCTTGGCAAGCATCTTCTTCATGCCGACCGGCAGATGGCTGTCCATCTCCGCGGCTGTCCACGGGCTGTTCAGCAGGAATACACCGCCGTCTTTCAGGCCGGAGAGCATGTCATACTTGGTTACGTAGCTGGGGTTGTGGCAGGCTACAAAGTCGGCTGCGTCGATCAGGTATGTGCTCTGGATCGGCTTTTTACCGAAGCGGAGGTGGCTGACCGTAAGGCCGCCGGACTTTTTGGAGTCATAGGCGAAATAGCCCTGCGCATACAGGTCGGTATGGTCGCCGATGATCTTGATGGAGTTCTTGTTGGCGCCTACGGTGCCATCGGAACCCAGGCCATAGAACATGCAGCAGATCGTGCCATCCGGCGCGGTCACAAGCTGTTCGCCCAGTTTGAGGCTGGTATGGGTCACATCATCGTCAATACCGACAGTGAAATGGTTCTTCTTCTCGCCGTCAAGGTTGTCGTATACCGCCTTGACCATGGTGGGCGTAAACTCTTTGCTGCCCAAACCGTAACGGCCGCCCAGCACCTTCACGTCGGAGATGCCCTTTTCAAGCAGCGCGGTGCACACATCGGTGTACAGCGGCTCGCCCAGAGAACCCGGCTCTTTGGTGCGGTCGAGTACCGCCAGCTTTTTGCAGCTCTTGGGGATTGCGGCCACAAAACGGTCCACACAGAACGGACGATACAGGCGAACCTTGATCAGGCCCAGCTTTGCGCCCTTCTTGTTCAGGTAATTAATCGTCTCTTCAATCGCTTCGCAGCCGCTGCCCATGGCCACGATCACCTTGTCCGCGTCGGCCGCGCCGACATACTGGAAAGGCTTGTATTCCCGGCCAACCAGCTTGCTGACCTTGGCCATCACATCATCCACGATGCCCGGCACCTGATCGTAATACTTGTTGGCGGCTTCACGGTTCTGGAAATAGATATCCGGGTTCTGGGCAGTGCCGGCCTGATGGGGGTGATCCGGGTTCAGAGCACGGTCACGGAACGCTTTCACCTTATCCCAGGGCACAAGGGGTTCAACATCCTTGTACTCCACGGCGTCAATCTTCTGCACTTCGTGGCTGGTGCGGAAACCGTCGAAGAAATGCAGGAACGGAACGCTGCTTTCCAGCGTGGCCAGGTGCGCAACCAGCGCCATATCGGCCGCTTCCTGCACGCTGTTGCTGGCAAGCATCGCAAAGCCGGTCTGGCGACAGGCCATCACGTCGGCATGGTCGCCAAAGATGCTCAACGCATGGGCGGCCAGTGCGCGGGCGCTCACGTGGAACACGGCGGGCAGCATTTCGCCGCTGATTTTATACATGTTGGGAATCATCAGCAGCAGGCCCTGGCTGGCGGTAAAGGTGGTGGTCAGCGCGCCCGCGGCAAGGCTGCCGTGCACTGCGCCGGCCGCGCCGGCCTCGCTTTGCATTTCCTGAACGTGTACGGTCTGACCAAACAGGTTCTTCTGGCCCTTGGCCGCCCACTCGTCTACCACTTCGGCCATCGGCGACGAAGGCGTGATCGGGTAAATGGCCGCCACGTCGCTGAATGCGTATGCTACGTGGCCTACGGCGGTATTACCGTCTACGGTCATTTTGATCGACATTGTTTGTTCCCCCTTTTTAAGTCTATCATTGAAAACCGCCTGCCCTTGGCCGCAACACGGCCTCCCCGCCGACAGGGGCGGGCGTCCTTGCGCACGTTTTTATAGCGGCGTGCGGCCGAGACAAACGGGTACTTCCAACATCCATACATTATAGGAACTTGACAAGAAAAAGTCAAGCGAACGAGCGCACAAAAGGTGTGTGAGAACAAGGCTTCCCGGTCACGGTATGGAATAAACAGCAGAAACACCGACCCCGTCTGCATCCCATGGGGAACCGGTGCCTTCCTTGACAATCCAAAACGGTCGCTGTACAATGTTTTCCGACCCTTCACGCCGTTTGTCGGCACAAACGACATGCCTGCTTCCCAAGTACAAGACCTCTTCTTCCGGTAGATATATATCCCCGACCGATGTTTCCGTAGCTCAGCAGGATAGAGCGTCCGCCTCCTAAGAAGGCGGCAGCCGTTTCCCCGGAGTTAAAAACGGAAACGGTTGGCAGTTCGATTCCAGTAGGCGAAGTCTCAAAAATGAAGCAAAAATGTTAGATTTTTCGTGAAAGAAAGGACGTTGAAGAAGAGGATAAAAGAGAGTGGTTTCTACGAATACCGAGACGCAAATTGAGATGAATAAATAACTATGTGAAGTTCGCAAACCATTGATAATACTATGTTTGTTTCCGTAGCTCAGTAGGATAGAGCGGTCGCCTCCTAAGTCTATGAAAGTCCTTGCATTTAGGGCCAAAATGCGATAGGCTGTGGATGCGAAAAATTAAATACGTCTCTGTAGCTCAGTTGGATAGAGCGCGAGCCTCCTAAGCCCGAGGCCCCCGGTTCGAATCCGGGCAGGGACGCCAAAAGCAATGCCGAAAGCCTTGATTTATCAGGGTTTTCGGCTTTTCTTGTTTCCGGAGGTCTGAGTGACCAGGCAGTTAAATCTTCTGATACAGACTTTTCAGTATCCGGCTTTAATGCACTGACACAGTCAAAATTCCCAGCTAACAAATGTTAGCAGAAAAAACCGATTCTGCTAACAAAATCGCCTTTTTTGCAAACACGGGCAAAAAAACGGCTAAAAATATTGCTAACAAAAAAAGTGTTCGGCTGGAAGTTCAATGTGTAATGAGAAGTTTATTAGCGTCCATATAGAGCGTCATCTTCATCCTCGGTATTGTGAAGTGACGCTCTTTTTTTATGCCCCAAAGGAGGTGAGAATTTTGTAGTGCTTAAAATTTCCTTACCATAAAAGGACGGAGGTGAAACTTATGAATACGGTAATGGCAATAGCAAATCAGAAAGGCGGTGTGGGTAAGACAACCACCTGCGAAAATCTCGGCGTCGGCCTCGCAAACGAGGGAAAGAAAGTTCTCCTGATTGACGCTGACCCACAGGGCAGCCTGACGGCTGCGCTTGGCTATGCACAGCCCGATCAACTCGACACCACTCTTTCCACCCTGCTCAGTAAAATCCTCACAGAGCAGCCCCATGACCCTATGGAGGGCATTCTGCATCATGGTGAGGGCATTGACCTGATGCCAGCGAACATTGAGCTGTCCGGCTTGGAAGTGTCAATGGTCAACGCGATGAACCGGGAACGGGTTCTCAGCCAATATGTCAATGAGGTCAAGCGCAATTATAATTACGTTCTGATCGATTGTATGCCTTCTCTGGGGATGCTTACCGTCAACGCGCTAACAGCTGCCGACAGCGTCCTGATCCCGGCTCAGCCGCAATACTTATCCGCCAAAGGGCTTGAACAGCTCTTGCAGACGATCAACAAGGTCAGACGGCAGATCAATCCTAAGCTCAAAATTGAGGGAATTCTGCTCACCATGGTGGATGGCCGAACCAACTATGCAAAGGAAATCAGCGAACTGGTCAGGAACACGTATGGCAGCAAGATCAATGTTTTTGCGCAGGATATTCCGCGTTCGGTTCGAGCAGCCGAAATGAGTGCCGCAGGAAAGAGTATTTT
>JAEWYP010000044.1 GCA_023395615.1 Bacillota bacterium | reverse complement strand
GCCAGCAGCGCCGAGGCGAACAGGTACTGCCACTCGATCATGTTGAAGGAGCTGAACTGCGTAATACCTACGGTGATGGGCTTTTTATAAGGTGTGGAGATAAGCACCGTGGAGATGGTGTATTCGTTCCACGAGTTGATAAACACGAAGATCAGCGTGGTTACGATGCCGGGCGCGGCCATGGGCAACAGAATATTCGTCAGCGCGCCGAAGGTGGAGCAGCCGTCGATTGCCGCCGCCTGCTCCATTTCCGGGGAAATGGATACGAAGGTGCCGCGCAACAGCCAGATGGCAAACGCCTGGTTAAACGCCGCGTTAATCAGCATCAGGCCCCAGATGGTATCGTTGAGTTTTAACAGGGTCATCAGCTGGGAAATACCGACCAGCAGCACGATCGGCGCAAACATCTGGCTCATGATGACGAAGCCGAGGAAGGCTTTCTTGCCCTTAAAATCCATGCGCGCCATCGCGTAGGCCGCCGGGATGCCGCAGGCCAGCGCGATGACCGTGGCGCCAACGGACAGCATCAGGGAGTTGAGCAGAAAGCGCGGTACGCCGCGGTTGACAATGTCCGTGATGTTGGACCAGACCCAGGTGGTGGGGAAGAGATGGGTAAAATACATGTCCGTGGTTTCGGCGTTGTTGCGGAACCCGGTAATCAGCATGACGTAATACGGGTACAGGATCACCACGCACATGATGATGACGAAGGCGTACAGCACGCCGCGCGCGAGCGTGCGCGACAGGGACTCCTGCGTGAGGCGGATCATGGCCGCCAGCAGGATGAACAGCACGGGCAGCATGAGCCACAGCGTCCACAGCGGGCGGAAGGACAGCCCGGTCAGCAGAGCGGCTTCCTGATTGCCTGCCTGCCCGCCGAAAAGGAACGCGTTTACGGCTGCGAGCGGCGCGGTGAGATCCGCACCGTTATTCTGGGCTAGCGGCGCGATCACGTGTCGGTTTAGATAGCTTACGGTGGAAAAATGGAAGACGGGCACCAGCACCAGCGCGATCAGCGCCAGCGCACAGGCGGTTTTGCGCAGCAGCGTCGTTTGGCGGGACAGTCTGCCGGGTGCGGTATCAAGCGTACCGGGCAGGGTGGCGGCAACAAGCGCCACGCCCGCCAGCGCGCACAGCAACGCTGCGAGCAGTACTTTGCCGGAGGGCAGGCCGGAGGCGATAAACGCCCACCCGGTGCGCTCTGTGACCGCGCTGACCCGGAAGGTCATTAAGGAGGTTGTCTCTCCCTTGGAGTTAACACGTTGGGTGGTTTCTTCGGTTACGGATACACCGGAGAAACCGGGCTGGCCCTGGTATTGCGCGGCGGCGGCGTCCGCGTCGGCGCGCGCGGCGGTATACCGCTCGTCGCCCGGAAAGGTGTTGCCGCTTTTTTTGGTATACAGGGTGTTGGAAAATTGATAGATCGGCAAAGAAAGCAGCACCAGTAACGCTACGACCGCGGAAAGGCAGAGGGCTACGGCCCGAATGCCGGTTTTGCGTACGGAGGGAGCTGTTTTCATATCATTGCTCTTCCTTCCGCATCGAAATGACCATGTACAGTCCGGCTACCACGCACAGAATCACGAAGCCGATCACGGACAGCGCGGTTGCGGGGCCTTTCTGCTGGTCGTAAAAAGCCAGCATGTACAGGTAGGTTACCATCGTATCCGTCATGTTGGCGGGCGCGCCCTTGGTGATGGTATAAATAATGGGGAAGGAGTTGAAAACGTAGATGATGTTTAACACCGTGCTCACCGTAAGCGCAGGGCGCACCAGCGGAATCGTAACCTGCGTGAGCTTCTTCCATGCGCCCGCCCCGTCCACGGTGGCGGCTTCGTAATATGCGTCGTCAATGGATTGCAGGCCGGCCAGCACACAGAAAGCCACAAAGGGCACTGTGACGAAGATGCCGACGCCGCACTCCCAGATAAATTCAACCTGATAGGAAACTCGCCAGTTGATTGCGTTCTGGATGATGCCCAGATTAAGCAGGACGTTGTTAAGGTTGCCGTATTCAAAGTTGATGATGTAGTTCCAGATGGAAGCCTGAATCACCAGCGATGTGGCCCAGGGAAAAACCACGATGGAACGGGCGACCTTGCGGCCGTGGAAGCGGGTGTTCAGCACCATGGCGACGATGAAGCCCAGCAGCGTGGAAATGCCGACGACCGACACCACCCAGTACAGGGTATTCATCATCACGGTACCGAAGGTCTGATCGCTTACCGCCGCCCGGAAATTGGCAAGCCCGATAAAGCCGCCTACGACGCCGGACTTGGAAATTTCGCTTACGGAGAGCTTGAAAACGATCAGGATGGGAAAAACGACAAAGATGGTCATCAGCAGGATGCTCGGAAGCAGCCACAGATATGGTTCCCATTTATGGCGGACGAGAATGGTGTTCAACGTCTGTCCCTCCCCGTTTAGAAAGGGAGGGCCCGGACCGGCCGGGCCCTCCGCACGGATAGGCGATTTACTTTGCGGTTACTTTCGCTTGCAGGTCGTCCAGCAGCGTCTTCACGTCGCCGCCGAGCAGCGCTTTCTGCTCCACGTCGATCACGCCCTGTTTCACGTCTACCCATTCAGCCTTGGCAGTGGGATAGAACTGGCAGCTGTCCAGCACCTTCAGCCAGGTTTCGAAGCTCGGGTCTTCCTTGACCAGATAGGACACGGCGGAGGAAACCGCGGGCAGGAAGCCTTCCATGCTGACCCAGCCGGTGTACATCTCGGGGCTGTAGAAGAAGGTGAGGAACTTGCCGATGGCGGCGTTGCGGGCCGCCTGATCCGGAGCGGAATCGTCTTTGAAGGCCATCACGCGGTCCATTACGCCGGTTGCGCCCGTTTCGGCGCCATCGTTGTGCGGCAGCGCGGCGGTACCGTAGTTAATGCTGTAGCCCTTTTCCTTCAGGTACGTGGGCAGCTGGTTGGTAGTGATGACCATGGCCATCTTGCCGGCGCCGAACATATCCTGCAGGTCGTAACGGGTCTGGGTGGCGGGGCTGGGGTTGGTAAAGCCCTTCTGGTACAGGCCGACGGCGAAATTCACGGCGTCTACGTTGGCGTCGGAGTTAAGCGCCCAGTTGCCGTCTTTATCCACGAAGCCGCCGTTGTTGTTCCACGCGTAGTAGGAGAACGCGGCCTGGCCTTCGTCGGTGGTCATGTCCATGCCCCAGGGGTACACGTCGCCGTTGTAGAAATCCTTGATGGACTGGCAGGCGTCCTGTAGCTCGGCCCAGGTGGTGGGCACCTGGATGCCGACCTCGTCAAAGATGTCTTTGTTGTAATACATCGCGCGGGCGGAAGCCAGATCCGGCACGGCCCACACGGTGCCGTCGATGACCGACTGCTGGATGAAAGCGGGGAAGAAATCGTTGTACAGCTCTTCCGGGCAGTAATCCTTCACGGGGAGGAGCAGTCCTTCGGTCGCGTAATCGGCGAAGGTGTCGATGTTGAGGATGTCCGGGGCGTTCCCGTTGCTGATGCGGGTGCTTACGACCGTGTACACGTCGTTCCAGGACACGACTTCCAGGTTCAGCTTGATACCCGGATTGGCTTCCTCAAACAGCTGCACGAAGCTTTTGCCGTTGATGCCGGTGCCGGTGAACCAGTTGGTGGTGTTATTCCCGTACTGGCAGATGATCACGTCCAACGTGATAGCGTCTTCCGCGGCTGCGAAGCCGATGCAGGAAACCGTTAACAGGATCGTCAGGAACAGGGCAACGATTTTCTTCATGTTATTTTCCTCCCATTTTTGATGTGAAAGATGGAAACGCGTGCCCGTTTCATCTGTTGTTATTATACAGGATTGCAAACGTTTTTACAATTTGCATTCCCCACGCGCCCGTGGGCTCCGGACCGGGTACGCGGACCGGAAGAAATCGGAAAAACCCCGTTCTGTCTGGGATGCACCCCCTTCTTTGCGAAGATAAGACGTATTGTATTCAAATTGTTTGGAATCGATACAAAATTTAAACATGTAATAATGTGGAAAATTGATAGAGCATTTCCAAACTATCCCTGCGCGGAAGGGAAAAGACTGGCCCAGCCGTAGTCGTCCATCAGCGTGCGAATCCCTTCGATGGAATCATCGAAACGGATTCCCTGCTCCGCGGCACGACCGCAATCCATACAAAGGCTGCGGGGTTTCCCGGCAATCGGCTGCACCGTTGCGGGCGGGAGGCCCAGCGACCAGCACCAGCCCAGCGCGATCTGTGCCACGTTCATCACCCCGCCGCTGCCGAAATTGTAGATTCCGCCGGGCAGAACGAGAGCGGCCGGCAGCGCCCGTACCACGTCGCGCACGTAAGTAACGCCGCGAAAATCGGTATCAGACAGGCGAAGCGGCTCCGCGTGCAGCACAGCGGCCAGCAGGTTGGTAAGCAGGTTGCGGTGTGTGGGCAGGCCGCAGGCGGGCAGGTCGTACATCCAGCATAATCGCAGGCTGATCGCAGTCGGCAAAATGTCGGCAACGCGACGCTCCGCTTCCAGTTTGTGGCGGCCGTAAACATTCACGGGAGCCAGCGGCGCATCCTCCGCGAACGGCCCGGGGCCTTCGCAACCGTTATATACCTGATCGGAAGAACAGGCGACCAGTCCGCAGCCTATACGCGCGCAGATACGGGCGAGCGTTTCGGGCAGGAGTACGTTGGCGAGATAGGATTCTTCCGGGTGCGTTTCCGTATAACCGGTGTCCGAAATCGCGGCGGTATGCAGGATCACCTGCGGGGCAAACGCCGCAGCCGCTGCGTACAGCTCTTCTTCCCGTGCGGAGGTCATCTCTCCGTGAAGCATGTCGGAGGGAAGGGCCTGCACTTCGTATCGGCTTCGCAGCGACTCGTTTGCGCGTGAGCCCAGAAAACCGGTCGCGCCTGTCAGCAGAATCCGCATAGGCAGCCCTCCTTTTGGATAAATTGACTCCACGGAAGGTTAATACGGAAGCGCCTGCCCGCCCTGTTCACGGGAATCCTCCGCCAGAAACGCCAGCCGGTGGCCTACCATAGAATCGTTGAGCGTTGTGCAGCATACGGAAGGAGGGGTTCCTCGCAACAGTGCGATAAAATCCGCAACCAGCGCCTGGTCGCCTCCGCCGTGGGCGTCGCCCGGGGAAACACGTACAAGATGCTTCCGTCGGCTACCGGGCGCGGTCGGGTCGATCAGCGATACGGTGAAGCGGTTTTCCTCAAAGCAACCGTACACCTCGCCCCGTGTGCCGGTGATGTGAAGGCTGCGCTGTGGCGCGGAAGCGCCTCCGTTCATGGAAAATGTGGCGGTCGCGCCGTTCTGAAAGCCGACCAGCACGGACTGGTGATCCACAATGCGCGGTTCGCACCGGTATACGCAGCGGCTGTAGGGGTTGTCCGGCTCGCTTAGCAGTTGCAGTTTCCGTACTCTGGTTGTGCCTTCGCAGCCCAGCTCATGCCAGATGTTTTGCGCCCAGCGCTGCGGATGTTCAATGTACAGCCGCTTGGCTGAATATAGGCAGTCG
Source organism: Bacillota bacterium (assembly GCA_023395615.1). Classification (GTDB taxonomy): domain Bacteria; phylum Bacillota; class Clostridia; order Christensenellales; family Aristaeellaceae; genus CAXXOK01. The sequence continues at coordinate 25,410 of JAEWYP010000044.1, read as the reverse complement.
CGCTCCACGGCGCAGTGGAGCAGGCAATGGGTGCCCGCGCCTTCCGGGGCCATATCGGGGTGGTACTGAAAGGCGGAGCCGATACTGGCCACCGTGGTTGGGCGCGTGTCCGCCATCAGCCACGCCAGCAGGTCCAGGTCATGGCTGCATTTGGAAAGCAGCATTCCTGATCCGCAAATCTCCGGTGACGCATACTTGCCACGGACATAGGAGACGGATTGGTGAAAATAACTCACCTGCTCGGTCATTTGCAGGTTCATCACACGCCCCAGCGCGCCGGAAAGAAGCTGTTCTTTGATTTCCCGGTAAAACGGCGCGTACCGTAACACATGGCAGACCATTACCTTGCGGCCCGTGCGCTTTGCGCAGGCCAGCAGTTCGTCCGCCTGCGGCTGGTTCAGGGCGAATGGCTTTTCCAGCAGGATGTCGTACCCCGCGTGTAACAGTGGCAGGGTCGTTTCCACGTGTTGCGGGTCCATGGTGCCGTTAATGATTCCGTCGGCGAATTTTGGCGCGGCCGCCAGCTCCTGCGAGGTGGCAAAACAGTGTTCTTGGGAGAACCCGTAGGTTTCCCGCGCGGCGCGCACCTTATCGGGGTTGATGTCCGCTACGCCGACGATGGTCAGTCGATCCGGATGAACGAGCGCCTCCCGGGCATAAATTTCGGAGCGTGCGCCCATACCGACAATCGCCAGCCGCACCGGAAGGTTCATCCGCACCGCCTCCTTCCTTGTGGGAAACCCGCTTAACGCACCGCGTATCGGCGAATAACCGCGTTCATCTCCGCCCATTTCTTTTCCATGTCCGCTACCAGCGCGATCTGCGTGCGGCAGCGATCCAGATTATGCTCCGGTCGGGAGATGGCGTAGTAAGGGTCTCCCTGCAAGTAATCCGTTAAAAAGCGAACGCCGTTTTCCAGTGTCATCATCTTCGCGCCCACGGGCAGGGTTTCGGTTTCGCGCGCCGTCAGGGATGCGCCGCAAACGCTTAAAAAACCCTTTACATAGGCTTCGTACATCGGCATCGACAGGCGGACGCGGCTCAGGTCCTTTTCGTCTTCCGCGGCGGTAGACGCGCCAAAGCGAATGGAATCGCCGAAATCGTAGGCGACCAGTCCGGGCATCACGGTGTCCAGATCAATCACGCAAAGCGCTTCGTGCGTGGTTTCGTCCAGAATCACGTTGTTAAGCTTTGTATCGTTATGCGTTACGCGCAGGGGCAGTTCGCCCGCGGCAAGCAAGCCTGTCAGCGCGGCGCTTTCCACCTCGCGCGCGTAGAAGAAAGCCAGTTCCTCTTCCACCCCGGCGCGGCGTTCGGCCACGTTTTCCTCCGCGGCGGCGTGAAGCGCCCGGTAGCGATTGGGGGTATCGTGGAAACGGGCGATGGTTTCGTGCAGGGTAGCCGCGGGAAAATCCGCAAGCATCGTCTGGAAACGTCCAAAGGCGACGGCGCTCTGGGCAAATTCCTCTGGCGTTTCGGCGCGGTTCAGGCACAGGCCGCCGGTAACGTATTCGTACATGCGCCAGTAATTGCCCTCCGCATCCTGCGTATAGCAGCGGCCATCTGCCGTGGGCACCAGCGTAAGCACGTGGCGGGGGTCCGGGTCCTTCTGCGCCAGATACTGTGTTACCGCGCGGATGTTCTCCATCAGGGCGGGCACGTTTTGAAACACGCGGTGGTTGATCTGCTGTAAAATATACAAATGGGGCGCGCCGGTCGTAACCAGATAGGTGCGGTTGATGTGCCCGCTGCCGAACGGCTCGCAGGAAAGGGGCAGGCCGTCCAGCTGAAAACACGCGATAACGCTCTGCATACAGGGGTTCCTCCAAACGCGGGAAGAGGCGGGATCAGCCATCAGCTCCGCGTATTTTGTACCCTTCTATCATAAATCCGACAGCTGTCGGAAGGAATCATCCAAAAAGACGGAAAACTATGCAGAAAAGACGGATTTTTCTTGACGCGATCCTTTTCCCACGCCATACTGGTTCGGGGAGGCGATATGCGATGTCAGAATACCGGATGTTGAAACCTCAAAACGAAATTGTGATCCGTGGACTGTACAGTTTGCATTACTTCCAGTTTGCGTCCGGCTACGTGTTCGAAGGGGAAAAGCACAACTTCTGGGAGATCGTCTATATCGACCGGGGAGAGGCGGAGATCGGCGCGGACAGCGATATTCGCCGTTTGGATGCGGGGCAGCTGCTGTTTCACCAGCCCAACGAGTTTCATACCATCTGGGCCAATTATGCCAGCGGCGCCAATATTTTCGTGATTTCATTCGATTGTAAAAGCCGGGCGATGAACGTGTTTCGCAGCAAGCAGTTTACCCTGCGCTCACCCCAGCAGATGTTGCTTTCCCGCCTGATAGCAGAAGGACAGCGAGTGTTCGGCCCGGTGCTGGACGTATCCGACCAGAAGGAGCTGCATCCGCTTGCGGAAGGGCCGCGTGGAGGCGTGCAGCGTATTGTGCTGTATCTGACCCAGCTGTTGCTGGATTTACTGGAGGGCGAACCGGTTGCGCCGGCCGGACCTTCGCGGCTCCGCCTGACCGAGGAAGAGGATTTCGCTCCCGTGCTGCGCCGCACACGGGAGCTGATGACCGCCTGCCCGGACGGAACCCTGCGCTTTTCGCAGGTTTGCCGGGAGGTAGGTCTTTCATCAACTGTATTTAAGGAACGTTTCAAGCGTTATGCGGGCGTGACGGTGATGGAATACTACCGCCGCCTTCGCATTGAGGAGGCCCGGCGGCGGTTGCGCGCCGGGGACATGAACATCGCGCAGGTGGCGGACGCGCTGGGCTATTCCAGCCCCGCCGCGTTCTCCCGCCAGTTTAAGCGGCAGATGAAGATGACGCCACGGGAATATTTATGTACGATCCGCCTGTAACCGGCCCGGCAGGAGCGCACAATCTGTAAATAAACGCTTAAATGTGCTAAGTGTATTGCAACAAATAGTACACTATGCTATAATGAGCAGGTTTCCACCGGGAATGCTTAAGCCCTGCGGGAAGAAACGGGAACTCTGTGGCGTTTCATCTATTGGATGAAGCCCGAACCCAATCGAACGGAGGATAAGAAAGAATGAAAAAATGTACGGCACTGATTTGCCTCCTGCTGACGCTGACCCTGATGGGCGGGGCGTTGGCGGACTCCGGCAACGTGACGCTGTTCTCCAATGAACAGAAAACGCAGATGAGTATGGAGAATGATTATTGCACTTCCATGGCTGTGGCGAACGATACGGTATACACCCTGTGGTCTGCCAGCATCTGCGCCTGGAAGGAAGGGCAGGACCTGCCGCAGGCGGTTGCAACCGGTCTTACGCAGGATTATTACAATAGCTACGACGAGGCAAAAGAGCAGGTTGGCGATGTCGCGGATTCCCTGATCTACAAACTGGTCAGCGACGGCACCACGCTTTACGGCCTGAACCGCCATACCGGCAAGCTGTTCCCCCTTACCTTTGCCGACGGCAAACTTGTGGAGGGAACCCCCGTGCAGCTGGACTGGAAAGATATCGAAGTCACCCCCAGTGCCGACAGCGACAACTATCGCGATATCGTTCGCGTGCTGATTTCGGAAGGCAAACTATACCTTCTGGTGCGTGACTATCAAAATTACGATCAACCCATTCTGTACTGCTTTGATCTGGCTTCCGGCGCGCGGCAGGAGCTGAAGGTGCCGACCATGCAGGATCTCTACCCGTATAAGGACGGCAAGATGCTTGCGTACCTGTTCGATTCCTCCAACGCTTACTCCGATGACGGAACGCTTAAAAATCACCCTGTGCTGGCTGTGATGAACCCGGCCGACAGCAGCACCGAAACAGTAGCAACCCTGCCGGATACGAACTGCTTCGGGTTTTCATATCAGGCGGCGACAGATACCCTGTACTATACCGATAATAATCAGGTAATGTCCATGCAGGCGTTTGGCCAGCCGGCAATGGTTGCCTACATGCCCGCCAGTTATACTGATACGGCCGATGTGGCGATGCTTTCCGACGGTAAGTATGTGTTAAACAGCTGGGACGGTCTGAACGTGCGCAGCACCGATCCGCAGTATCTGCCGACGAGCACCCTGGCGGTGTACAGCGGCAGCCTGGATGATGCCACCACCACATTTATCGCGCAGAACCCGCAGGTGGCCGTTACTTTTAACCAGAGCGTCTACTTTAACACTGCCGAACAGCTGGCCCAATCCATGACCTCTGGCGACAGCACCTTCGATATCTTTAATGTCGACTTGAGTTATCAGGATTTTCAGAGTCTGCTGAACAAGGGCTACTGCATGGACCTGTCCGGTTCTGCGAAGATCACGGAGGAAATGGGCAAGATGTACCCGTTCCTGCAAACCCCCGTGCAGAAGGACGGCAAGTACTACGCTATTCCTACGTCGCTGTATGCCTATGGGTTCAGCATTGTGCCGCAGGCCTGGGAAAAGGCCGGGATAACGGATAAGATTCCGACTTCCTTTATGGGGTTGATCGATTTTCTGAACTGGTGGCTGGACGAGGGCGAAAGTGCGCATCCGGACCTGCAGCTGATGGATCAGGTAACGGATTTCCGCCAGACGCTGTTTGAAATGGCGCTGAACATGTACGTGACCGATTGTCAGGCGAACGGACAGGACCTGACCCTGAACACTCCTGTGTTTAAGGAAATGCTGACTGCTCTGGACAGCCTGGATACAGATGCGCTGAACGACACCCTGCCCGCCGCGGACGACAATGCTACCGGAGGCAGAGTAATGATGGATGGCGACGACGGCACGCTGTTCACCAATTACGGCGACTGGTTGAACATCTACGATAACGGTGGTTATGTGTACAATAAGCCCCTGATTCTGTCTCTGGAAGACGGGGGCGCGCAGCACATCCCTGTATATGTCAGCGTCGTGTTTATCAACCCCAACACGAAAAACCCGGATATGGCGGTAAAGTATCTGGAAAATATGCTGGATCACATGGATAAAGCCCAACATATCATGATGTTCCCGGACGATAACAACCCCATTCCCGTGCAGAATTACGACAAGATGGTCGAAAGCTGGCAGACGAACCTGGACAAGCAGAAGGAAGCGATCAAGACCGCTAAGCCCGAGGATGTGAAAGACATTCAGGCGACGATCGACAATCTGCAGGATTTGTTGACGAATAAGGACAAGTATCGCTGGCAGGTTTCGCAGGATGGCATCAACCAGTATCGCGCCATTGCGCCGCTGTGCTTCACGGCTACGCCTAACCTGATCAACCTGAACGCGAACAACGGGGATAGCGATATTTCCACCCTGATTACCCGCTACCTGCAAAAGCAGGTGTCTCTGGATCAGTTCTTAAACGACGCGGACCAGAAAATCCGCATGATCCAGATGGAACGGCAATAACGGTTCACGGGCCGGCCGCGCGCGTTGTACGGTTGTGCGGCCGGCCCTTCATTGCGCAAAGGAGGAACGAATTCTTGTTCCGACATAAGAAAAGCGTTCTGCTGTTTCTGCTTCCGGGGCTGGCCGGGCTCGCGGCTTTTTACCTGGTGCCCTTTCTGGGCGGCGTGTATTACAGCCTGACGGACGGAACCTTCCAGAACCGCTTTGTGGGAATCCAAAACTATGTGGACATCTGGCATAACGAGATGTTCCTGCTGGGGCTGAAGAACACGCTGGAGCTGTCGCTGCTGTGCGCGCCGTTTATCTGGCTGTTCTCGTTTCTGCTGGCAGTAACGCTGAAGTCGCTGGGCCGCCGGGCCGGGTTTTTCCGTAATGCCCTGCTTCTGCCCTACCTGATGCCGTCCTCGGCGATGCTCTTAATCTGGCTGCTGATGTTTGACTACGGCGGGGTGGTCAACCGCCTCGTCGTGGCGATGGGGCTGGATCGCGTGCTGTGGCTGGAGGGCAGCGCCCTGCGCGTGCCGGTGGTGCTTTTATACGTGTGGAAAAACCTCGGCTTCTCCGTGGTGATCTTCGCCGCGGCGCTGCAAACGGTGCCGGAAGCGTATTACGAATATGCCAGCCTGGAAGGGGCCAGCGCGTTCCAGCGGGAAGTGAAAATTACCCTGCCGCTGATGGCGCCCACCTCATTTCTGGTGTTTCTGCTGGCATGGGTGAACGCTTTTAAAATATTCAAGGAAGTCTATTTTATCGGCGGCGCGTACCCGGACCAGACGGTGTATACCCTGCAGCATTTTATGAACAATAAGTTCACGCATCTGGACTATCAGGATGTGACTACGGCGGCATACAGCTTTGCCATTATCGTGTTCATTCTGTTCGGGCTGATGTATTCCACACGGGCCGTGCGTGCGCCCAGCGACGTGTAAAGGGAGGAGATACAGATGACACAGCAAACCCTTCGCCCCGCACGCGCGATGAAACGGCACAGGCGAATCAAGCCCGGGCAGGCGGTGGCCGTGGTATTTTTAACCCTGATGGCGGTGCTGATTCTTCTGCCGATCGTATTTACCTTCCTGTACTCGTTCTTTCCCAAGAGCGAGATGGAAGCATACCTGAAGCTGAGGGGTAATTACGACGCTGCCAAATGGATGGACGTGCTGATTTCCCCCAAGGTTGCGTCCGTGCGGCAGTATTACAAAATCCTGATTGAGGAGCCGCAGTACCTGAAGCTGTTCGTAAATTCCGTGGTATATACGGCGGCCATCCTGCTGGGGCAGGCGGCCGTGGTGCCGATGATGGCCTACGCGCTGAGCCGCTTCCGCTTTAAGGGCCGCGACGCGCTGTTTTTCGTGATCCTGATGCTGATGGTGCTGCCCTTTCAGGTTACGATGGTGCCCAGCGTGATCTCGCTTCGATTTATGGGCATTATGGAAACGCCGTGGGCGGTCATCCTGCCCATGTGGTTCTCCCCGTTTTATATTTTCCTGATCCGCCAGTTTATGATGGGTTTGCCCAACGAACTGCTGGAAGCCGGCATGATGGACGGCGCGGGCCCGCTGCGCTGTTACCTGCATGTGGTGCTTCCGGTTTGCCGGCCCATTCTGGGCGCCGCGGTAGCCCTGTCCTTCGCGGATTGCTGGAACATGGTGGAACAGCCGCTGGTTTATCTGGCCAACCGCGCGGGGGATCAACCTCTGTCCGTGATGTTTAACCAGATCAGCATCGACGGCGCGGACGTCGCCTTCGCGGGCGCGGCGCTGTACATTCTGCCGGCGCTGTTTGTATATTTCTACTTCCAGGAAGATATTCTGCTGGGCGTTACCCTCAGCGAGCTGAAATAGACGGGAGAGGAGCCATCCGAAATGAAACTGAAAAAGTTTGCCCTGCGCGGATTGATTACGCTGGCGGTGATCGTGGCGCTGTGTATGTTTTTCGCCAATACGGTGCTGACCATCACCACCCCCAAGGTACAGATTGTGCAGGCCAGCCGTGGGCGGCTGGAACAGAAAATGAAGCTGGATACTCAGGTATATTTCCCCAATACGACGGATTATACTCTGGCCGACGCAACCAAGAGCGCCATCACCGTGGACAAGGTATATGTGAAACCCGGCCACCATGTGGAGAAGGGTGAAACGCTGTTTACCGCTGTTCTTACGGATTACGACAAGGACTGGAAAGACCTGCAGGGCAAGTACGCCGAGAAAGCCAAAGCCCTGATGGATAAGGATGTGGAAAACCGCCGTTTTGCGCGAAACAGCACGCAAAACGATATGTACGACGCGGTGCTGGACGTGCAATGGAAAGCGGTGGTCGCGGAGCAGAACGCCCATACGCTGGCATACCAGCAGAATATTACGCTGGATACGGATTCGTCCAAGTGGGAGGCGCAGGCCGCCGGAAAGGCCGACCTGCTGAAAGCCGTTAAGGCCGCTACGGATGCCGAAGCCGCTTACCAGAAAGCGTATGATGATTTCTTCGCATCTTTTGACAACACGAAGATCCGCGTGCGAAACGCCACCTTCAAGTTTATTAATGAACGCCGGGCGATCATCAAGGAAATGAACGGCTTTTCCGATGACCTTACGGCGCTGGCCGAACGGAAAATCTCCCTCAGCACCGTGACCGCGCCGCAGGCCGGGTACGTGGTGGCTGTAAACGTGAAAAGCGGCGACAGCTATGATGGCAAAAAGGCTGCCTTTACTCTCAGCGGCGACGAGGACGCGCCCGTTCTGCGCGCGGATGTGACCAGCCTGAACAAAACGGTCGCCGACGGCGCAAAGGTCGAAGTGGCGGGGGACTACGGCAGCGAAAAGACCACGGTGGAAAAGACCGAATTGGACACCGACGGCAAGAAATACCTGTACGTCACCCTCACCAGTGACATCATCACCCTGAAGGGCGGCATCACCCGGATGCTGGCCGACGGTACGGTGAACGTTACGCTGTCGTACCGCGCCAAGGACGCCAGCACCCTGCTGCCCGCCAGCGCCGTGCGCAACGAGGGCGAAGGCAAGGATTATGTGTATATGATCCAGCGCAATGGCAGCGGCTTCCTGGGTTCCAGCAGCATGACGGTGGTGAAAACCAGCGTAGATGTGATTGAGCGCGGCGATACCATGGTGTCTGTGCGCCAGCAGCTGGATTATCAGGAGATCGCGGACCGCGAAGACCGCGCGCTGAAGGATGGCTGCACCGTGATGGAATATGTGGAATGAACCGCGGGAGAGAAGCATGAAAAAAAGCATCGTTAGGGGTCTGATCGCCCTGGCGGTCTGCGTGGTTGTGCTGGCCTGGGCGTGGTCGCAGGTGGCGGCGGCGGGGGAGGATCTGCAATATCTGATCCCCGCCCCGCAGATCACCGTGGCGGACCCGTCCTCGCAGCAAAGCAACCAGACAGACCCGGACGCCGACGGCGCGCAGGATGAACAGCAACCCCAGAAGTCGACCCCGCCCAACCAGGCCGCGGAGCAACTGTGGGAATCCTTCCGCACGACGGCCGCGGACTGGGACGGCATTATGCAGACCTATACTCTGAGCGGGGTGGCCGAGAAAACCAGCATGACCGGCGATACGGGGGAGACGAAACAGGCGCGCCTGACCGCCATCGGGGAAAACGCCTTTTCCCTTACGCCGGAATACGTGCAGTTTGGGCGGCTGTTTTATCCGGAGGAGCTGTCCAAGGGCTGCAACGGTATTTTGCTGGACGAGCAACTGGCGCTGGCGCTGTTTAAAATTTCGGAACCGATTGGCAGAACCGTAACCATCTCCAACGTGGAATTTACCGTACTGGGGGTGATCCGTCACTCGCTTCGCGTAGGCGACGGCGAGGATTATGGCGCGCTGATCACCCTGCCGTACCTGTGGAACCAGCCGATCCAGTTGCAGGCGCTTCAGGCCACGGCGCGCCCCCTGCGCGGCGCGGGCGCGCGTTCTGCCTTCTCCACCGCTATGCAGAGCTGGAAAGCGGGCGGAACGCTGATTGATTTGGGCAAGGAAGGGATGGGCGCGCTGATGCCTATCCGCGTGCTGCTGTTTGCGGCGGGCTGTGTGCTGTTCTTTACCCTGCTGGGCTTCTGGAATGGGCAATTGCGCCGGTTTGCGGCAGATTACCGCCGGAGGCTGGAAGGGGAGTATGCCGTAAGGCTGCTGCCAAGGCTGCTGATCGCAATCATCAGTCTGTTGGCGGGGTATGCGCTGCTCGCGGCGGGCGTGGCGGCGCTGGTAACCTATATTGTGGAACCGGTGTATACCTTTACCGAGTGGGTGCCCGCCGTGCTGGTGGAGTGGAAGGATATCCGCACCGCCTTCTGGCAGGTGTGGCAGGGCGCGGCCAGCCTGCAGGAGCTTCGCAGTCCGGAGCTGTGCCGTATCCGTTACTTTGCCATGGTGATCGGCTGGTTTGGCGCGGGCGCGGCGGTGTTGCTGGCCGTGCTGTGGTACCGGATCCGGTTTGGGTACGGCACTCTGCGAAAATCATAACCGGTTGGAATCGCAAACTATACCATAACAGCCCTGACCGGTACAGAACCGGTCAGGGCTGTTTCATAGGGCCTGCGACGAAAATCCGGTGCATTGTCCGCCGTCAGGCGCGGGGCGGTTCCTCCGCATGCGCGCCGTCCCGATGGGTGAGGTACTCAAAAATATGCAGCGCGTCCAGCTGGTCGATTACCTCGGCGGCAGTATCCATATTGAACTTGCGAAGCACGTTGTGGATGTGCGTTTTTACGGTGCTGGGCACGATGCAGCGCAGGTCGCAGATGGCCTGCCGGCTGTATCCCTTGTGCAGAAGGGTGAGAATGTCCAGCTCGGCGGGCGTTAACTGGGACACGATTTGCAGGTAATACAGCAGGCTTTGTTCGCTGGTTTTTACCCGTTGAAACTCCCGGCGGATTTTTTCCGCGATAACCGGGCGAATGGGAGAACGGCCGAAATACGCGTCCCGGATACAGGCGACCAGTTCGTTGTGATCGCTGTTTTTCAGCACATAATCGCTCACGCCCAGCTGAAAGGCTTTAAACACGCTTTCATCGTCCTCGTATACGGTCAGAATCACAATCTTCACGCCCGGCAACTGGTTTAGTATCTGTGTGGAAGCCTCCAGCCCTGCTGTACGTGTTTCCATTTCAATGTCCATCAGCACAATGTCCGGGTGCAGCAGCGCGGACTGCATCACGGCTTCATAGCCGCTCTGCACGGCGGCCACGACGTGAATATCGCTTTCCTTATCCAGTTCCCGCTTGTATTTTCGCAGCAGGGCGGGCATGTCTTCCGCGATCAGTACGTTGATCATAGGTACCTCTTTCCGGTTATTTCACGCTGGGCAACAGAATATGGAAGGTCGTTCCCTTCCCGACCCCGCTTTCCACCTCGATGCGCCCGCCCATGGATGTGATGATGCGGTGCGTTAAAGAAAGCCCGATGCCCCAGCTTTTCGTCATGGGCTTGGTGGAAAATAACGGGGAAAAGATGTTGGTCAGGTTGGCTTCCGGGATGCCGCAGCCGTTATCGCTGATGTCCAGAAGCGTCCACCGCATTTTAGGATACAAGCCTACGGAGATTACCTTTTTTCGGCCGTCGCTTACGGAGATCAGCGCTTCGCAGGCGTTTTGCAGCAGATTGATCAGCGCCTGCTGCATATACTGCGGGTCCACAAACCCCACGGGAATCACGGAGGGGAAGTTGGTTTGCAGCGCGATACCGTTAGCCGCGCAGGTGGCCCTAACCGCTTCTGCGGAGCGCAGAATCACCTGATCCAGCGGTACCTGCTGCATTTGCAGGGTGTCTTCGCGGGTATCGCGGTGCATATCGTCCAGCCGGTCGAATAACCATTTCAGATGCTGGTTCATGTTCTCCGCCGCCTGCCCGTCACCCGTTTCGGCAATCACTTCTTCCAGTTCCGCGGACAGGGATAAAACCTCATTCTTCATAAAGTGGCAAAAGGTGCGCGCGGGCATGTTGGCGGCTTCGATATTTTTCGCGATGCTCAGGCTTTGCGTATCCACTTTGCGGCGCAGAATGGCTAGTTTATATACGGTGTAAATCAGCAAAGCAACCAGCGCCGTGAGAATGTAGGGGTACATCCCGTAAAAGGGGATGTAGTCGCCGACAAAAAGCAATTGATAGGTGACGATCCCGGCCTTTTCGGCATAGTCGATCAGCAGGGAAGGCAGGCTTTCAAAGAAGGTGAGATAGGTAATCACCAGCGTAGTATAAGCCAGCAGAAAGAGGCCCAGCGCGGCGCGCATCACCTTCAGCGGCGGAGCCGTAAAGTAGCTGTACAATATGCTTGCGATGCAGCACAGCAGTACCGCGCCGTTGACAACCTGGGTAACGATGTGGAAAGCCGCGTAAAAAAGCTTGATGGACTCGCGTGTGAGCACGGCGGGGTACAGCGCCCGATACAGCAACGGGTACAGGAAAGGGTCGTATAAAGCCAGTTCCAGTATAAAAATGATCCCGATGGTAATATAAATACCCCGGGAACGTTTCTTCAACCGTTCCGGCCAAAAAGTCTGAGACATCCACACATTGCTGGCCAGAAACAGCACGCAGAAAAAATTGAGCAGGCTCAGCACCGCTTGCCGCGTAATGGGAAAGGAGTATAAGAACATCACCAAATCGCGCGGAATGGGGAAATACCGCTGGAATAGGCTCAGGTGGAACGATACCTTGCACACATACAGCATAAAGGTGAAATAACAGAAGCTGAGCGATACCAGCAGCGTGACCGCCGAAGCGGTCATGCTGCTTTTATACTCCGAAAAGATATAATAAAACAGGCCTACAATCGCAACGGCCAGAAGTACCAGATAAATCAATCCGACCGTTCCCCCTTTTCCGCCCGTATTCCGCAGGCTCATCTTATCATTTTTGGAACACGGATGCAACGCGCTTCCGAAGCGAACAGCAGGCCCGGCTTGAAAAGCGGGTGAAAACCGGTTACAATAGCGGTACGCGGCATGGCGGCGGAAGGGGGCGGGGCACAGATGAAAAAGGCGCGGTTTACGGCGTTGTTGATGGCGCTTCTTTTACTCAGCGGTTGCTCCGCGCAGCCGCAGGACGCGCAACCTTCGGTGCCCGGTCATATGGAGAACAGCGAAAAGACTGTGATCCAGTATTATGATTCCACCGACAGCACCCAGCTTGCCAACGCGATCGTTTCCGCTTTTAATGCGCAAAGCGCAAACACCGTTGTGCAACTGCACCTGATTGATAACGAAGAGTATGATAATACGATTGCCGATATGCTGCGAAACGGCGGCGATATCGACTGCCTGTATATCCGCCAGCCCTGTCAGGTGAACCAGTTTGCCGCAGAAGGGTTATTGACCGACCTGACCGATGATGTGGCCCGCAGCGACCTGGACCCCGCCGCTTACGGTCAGACGCTGGATATTATCTCCATCGCCAACACCATCCCGGCCCTGCCGCGCACAAAGAGCGTGTGGCTGCTGTTTTACAACAAGGATATTCTGGACCGGTACAATATTCCGGAACCCAGCAACCTGACCTGGGACCAGTATGCCGACCTGGCCCGCCGTCTGACCGTTGCGCAGGCGGATGGAAGTGTTTTATACGGCGGCTATATCCCGCCGTGGACGCTCAACCTGGGGGCGATCGCCGCGGGCGAATACCTGTACGACGACGAACTGCCCTACACCCGGAAATATATGCAGTTGCTCAACCGCCTGTACAATGTGGATCACAGTGTGCCCGACATTGCGCAGATGGACGGGGAATATAATCTGCCCAATCTTGTTTTTCTGGATCAGAAGATCGCCACGATGATCAACGGGGACTGGGTCGTTTACCTTTTTAATAACGCGTATCCCGAACAGAGTTCCGCTTTCCGGTGGGGAATTGCGACCCTGCCTGTTTTTGACGATGTACCCAAAAAAACCGCGGTCGGAAGCTGCTCGTATCTGGCGATCCCGCAAAGCAGCCCCCACCGGGCGAATGCCTTTGAATTTGTTTCCTTTTTTGCGGGTGCGACGGCTGCGGACATGCTGGCAAAGTTACCGACCTGCCCGGCGTACTACACCGACCGCAGCGCCGAACGCTACCAGCAAAATGCCGGGGTGCCTGGCGCCAACTACATTTTCGATTCGCTGGTGCGTAATGAGGAAGGCGCTTTTGTGCGGTACCGTGAGCTGAACATCACGTTTAAAGATTGCCTGCTGGAATATTTGCGTGGCAACGTATCGCTGGATGCGGCCTTTGAACAGTTTGAATCCGAACGATTGCCATTGCTGAGCGGTACGGGAGAATAACGATCCGCAGACCCTGCGGATCCGGAAGGATGCCATAGAGGTCCATCAATCGGCCTACAGGGTAAAAAGCGCCGCCACGTTGCCGGCAGTAAAGGATACGGGAGCGTACATTTGTATACGCTCCTGTTTTTTGCATGGGATAATTCCTTTGCTCATCTCGTATGGCAGACCAAACGGGAAGATCAACAGGTAAAAGTGCGTAATTTGCAGGCAAAAGCGATGGATCTGTCCTGGTCCGGCCCGGAACGAAGGAAGAAAGACCACCTCAAAGGCAGATTATGGTTGCTGTTTCGGACTTTTCTGAGAGGGGGGTGTAGATATTCTACACCCTGGCGACCCTGCTCTTTCGGGAAAATCGGAGGCGGTGGACCGGTAAAAGGGGTTTCTTTGGGAAGTTGTACCTTCTGTGAAAACATCCGCCAAGGTGTGCACAATTTCAACCTTGTTATATTGGGCGATTTTACTATAATCAGGGCAGACGGGTGAAATCCCGGAAAATTGAAGGAGGTTTCTGCTGTGAAAAAGGTTCTTTCCGCGTTATTGGCAGCCGCCATGATGGTAACTCTGTTTACCGGTATGGCCGGCGCCGAAACCACCAAGGAAGTGCTGAACTTCTACATCGCCAGCGACATGGATACCACCGCGGGCCAGATCGCCGACGCATACAACGCTTCCCAGGATAAGGTGGAAGTGAAACTGACCGTGATCCCCAACGACGGATACGATGACAAGATGAAGGTGCTTACCACCGGCGACAGCGACATCGACGTATTTTGGGTCCGTACGCCTGCGCAGGTGAAGAAGTACATGGAAAACGGCGTTCTGGTAGACCTGAAGCCCTTTGCGGATGCGGCCGGGCTGGACACCACGCCCATTGCTACCCCGCTGGAGGCTGTGTCCGACGCGAACGGAAGCTACTACGGCCTGCCGATTTCCGGTTCCTGCTGGATGCTGTTCTACAACAAGGATCTGTTTGACGCCAAGGGTCTGGATTACCCCGTGAACATCACGTGGGATCAGTACGCCGATCTTGCCAAACAGCTTACCTACACCGACGACAAGGGCACCAAGTACTGGGGCGGCGTCGCGCCCTTCTGGACGCCCAACCTGGGCGCCGCGGCCATGGGCGAATATCTGGATGCGCCCGAACCCATGGAAAAGACCATGCAGTACATGAAGATTCTGCACCGCCTGTATGTGGACGACGCCAGCCATCCTTCCATCGCCGAGATGAGCACCGGCACGTTCGATGTGAACTCCTACTTTGCCGCCGGCAATATCTACATGATGATTAACGGCGACTGGGAATTCCGTCTCCTGCAGACCCCCTTCAACTACGGTGCGGCTCCGCTGCCCGTGCTGGATGCCAGCCAGGCTGGTTACAGCTGCGGCCAGAACTCCGTGCTGTCCATCTACAAGGGTTCGACCAAACAGCAGGAAGCCTATGACTTTATCGCATACTACACCACGTCTGTGGATGGCACCTCCATTATCGCCAAGAACCACGACGTACCTTCCTACGCCACGCCTGAAGCGATGGCCGTGTATCAGCAGGAAGTGAAGGTTCCCGGTGTGGAATATCGCTTCTCTTCCACCATCCGCGCCGAGCAGGGCACCGCGGACTACTATTCCGAAATCCTGGATAACTTCAACAGCGAGATGACCCTGTATCTGCTGGATGAGGAATCGCTGGACGACGCGTTTGCCAACTATTACTCTCTCCGTTCGGAAGCGATGAACCAGTAACGGGTTCACTGTCGGGGACGGGCGCGCCGGTGGCCGCCCGTCCCTCAGCCTGCTTCAATGGCCCTGCGCGGCGGGGCTTTTGAAGCGGGCTGACGCCCCGCCATTTCAAACGAAGGAGGAACCCCCTTGAACCAAGAAGCCATCCCCGCTCTGGCCGGGAAACATAAGATGAGCAAGGCCGCCAAACGGGAAGCCGCGGTCGGCTACCTGTACCTGATGCCCAACTTTATCGGCTTTTTAATTTTTACCGCTATCCCGATCATCGCGGGCTTTATCATCAGTTTTACGGACTTTAACGGATTTAACGGCACCTTTGTCGGGCTTGCCAACTATGCCAAACTGTTCCGGGATACGCAGTTTAAATCGGCGTTTGTTAATAATATTGTCTATTCCGCAGTCAGCGTTCCGCTCACCATCCTGTTCGCGCTGCTGTTTGCACTGGCGCTGAACCGCAAGATGATCGGCGCGGATTTTTTTAAGACGATTTACTTTTTCCCGAACCTCACCTCCATGGTGGCTGTAGGCTGCGTGGGCATGCTGCTTTTTATGCCTGCCAACGGCCCGGTCAACAATATGCTGCGCGCTTTCGGTGTGGCGGAACAAAACCTGCCGCAATGGTTCTTTTCCACAAAAACGGCCATGGCGACCGTGATTATTCTGGTGGTGTGGAAACAGGCCGGTTATTATATGATTATGTTTATGGGCGGCTTAAAAAGCATCCCAAACCACCTGTACGAGGCGGCGCGGCTGGACGGCGCAGACTCCTGGCATGTGTTCTGGAACGTAACGTGGCCCATGCTTTCGCCCACCACCTTTATGGTCACCATTCTCTGTTTTATTTACTCCTTTCAGGTGTTCGACATTATCAACGTCACCACTCAGGGCGGGCCGGGACGGGCCACCAGCGTGCTGGTTTTCCGCATTTACAAAGAAGCGTTTAAAAACTGGAAAATGGGCTACGCATCCGCGATCGCCTATGTGCTGTTCATCATCATTCTGATTATTACGCTGATCCAGTGGCGCGGGCAGAAAAAATGGGTGAATGACGACTGAGCGAAAGGAGGGTATAAACGTTGGATGCGATCAAATCCTTGCCGAAAAGAAAAAAACCGATTCATATCAGCCAGATCCTGATTTTTCTGTTTTGTCTGGTGATCGGCTTTATCATGGTGGTTCCGTTTGTGTGGATGCTCAGTGCGTCGTTTAAGCTGAACACGGAGATTTTCCAGCCGCAGACGAAATGGATCCCGGAAGTATTCCGCACGTTGAATTACGAAAAGGTGTGGAAGGACATCGCCTTTCCCCAGTATTTCCTGAATACGACCAAGCTGGCCGTTTGTATTACCCTGCTGCAGCTGGTTACATGTTCGCTGGCGGCCTTCTCGTTTACCAAAATGCACTATCCGGGGCGCGATAAACTGTTTGTGGCCTATCTGGCAACGATGATGGTGCCGTGGCACGCGATCATGATCCCGCAGTTTATCATCGTCAAAGGACTGGGGTTGTTCAACACCCATCTGGCGCTGATTCTGTTGCAGGCGTTCAGCGCTTTCGGGGTGTTTATCCTGCGGCAGAACATGCTCTCCATCCCGGACAGCCTTACGGAAGCAGCCAAAATTGACGGCTGTGGGTGGTTCCGCACTTACGCTACCATCATCATCCCGCTGACCAAGACCGGGCTGGTCACATTGGCGGTGCTTACCTTTAACACCGTATGGAACGACTACATGGGCCCGATGATCTACCTGGACAGCGATAGTCTGTTCACCATCCAGATCGGGCTGGCGTCTTTCCGGCAGCAGTACAGCGCGGATTACGGCGCGATTATGGCTGGCACCGTCAGCTCCATCCTCCCCGTGATTATCATGTACGCGGTTGCGCAAAAGCAGATTGTGGAGGGTGTGGCGTTTTCGGGCGTAAAAGGCTGAAAGCGTGGCGGCCCGGGAGCGGTAAGCCGTTTCCCGTGGCCGCCTTTCTGTAAATTGGACAGACCGGAGGGACTATGGACAAGGGCTTTGTATACGCGGAGGGTCGCCGCTTTATGCTGGAGGGTCAGCCGATCTTCCTGCGGGGCCTGGGGGTTGGCAGCTGGCTGAATCTGGAGCATTTTATGATGGGCGTGCCGGGTTGGGATGGCGAGATGCGCGCCTGCCTGAACCGTGAATGCCCCGATTTTTCGGATCGATTTACCGAAGCTTTTTTCGGTTATGAGGATGCCGCTTACCTTCGCTCTCTGGGGATCAACCTGATCCGTGTGCCGATTAACCATCACCTGTTCTGGAACGATCAGATGGACGAACCCAACCCGTTCGGGTTTGAGCAGCTGGAACGGCTCGCGTCCATCTGCGTCGCGCAGGGGCTGTATTTTCTGCCGGATCTGCACACTACGCCGGGGGGGCAGAACCCGGACTGGCACAGTGAGTGCCGCACCGGCACGCCGCTTTTTTGGGAGTTTGAGGCGTTCCAGAAACGCGCCGTAAAAATATGGAGCGCGATTGCCGAACGGCTGAAGGATTGCACCGCGCTTTTAGGGTACGACCTGCTCAACGAGCCGGTGTTACCTTTGGGGCAGGCAGGATTGCTGAACCGGTTTTACCGTCGGGCAATTACCGCCATCCGCAAACAGGATCCGCGGCATCTTGTATTTTTGGAAGGCGACCGGTTTTCCATGGATTTTTCTAGCATCACCCCGCCCTGCGACCCGAACTGGGCATATGCGTACCATTTTTACCCCGGCGTGTGGAACGAGCGGTTGCTGGACCCCGCGATGGACGAAAAGGAACGGCGCAAAGCTTTTGCTTCGGCGCTGGGCGAAATATTGGATTCGATGGGAGAATATGAAGGCCCGCTGCTGTGCGGGGAGCTGGGGTATGAACTGAGCTGTCTTGACCCGACGTTCGGCATCCGCCTGACGCAGGATACGCTGTACACAGTGGAAGAACGTGGAAGCGGCTGGTGCCTGTGGTGTTATAAAGACGCGCGCTTTATGGGGCTTACCTACCCTTCGGAGCACAGCGGATGGATGCAGCTTGCGGGAGAAATCCGGAAGAGCTGGAACCATCACGCCGCTTCCCGGATGGGGGAGGAAGCGGTGGATGCTTTGGAAGCGCTTTGCGCTTACCGGTTTACGCCGGAGGAAAAATACCGTATGCAGTTCGTTCTGCGGGCGATGACGGCACACGCGGACGCGGCACATCTACTCCCGCCGGCGCTGGAAGGTCTGCCGCCGGAAGAGCGCGCGGCGTTGCCGGAAGATTTTACACTGTCTCGCTGCGAAAAGAACGCCGGGCTGGAAGCAATGCTGAAAAAAGCCTGTGCCAGCGAGCCTGCGGTATGGTAAAATAAGAAAAATGCCGGTTCCGGCCGCTGCTTGGCGAAAGACGGCCGGAGGGCGTCGTTGCGAAAGGATATACTGCCATGCGTTACGAATGCTTGGACATTCATGTGGATTATCAAAAGGTCGGAGCCGAACAGGACGGAACACAGCCCAAACTGCTGGCCTATCTATTGGATGAAAGCCCGGAACTGCCTCAAAATGCCGTTCGCCCGGCGGTGATCATCTGCGCCGGCGGCGCTTACTATTTCCGGTCCGACCGGGAGGCAGAGCCAATCGCCATGCGCTTTCTGGCGGCGGGGATCCACGCCTTTGTGCTTCAATACAGCGTCGCCCCTTCCCGCTATCCCAGCGCCGCGCTGGAGCTGGCGACGGCGGTGCGGCTGGTACGGCAGAACGCGAAAGAATGGAACATCTTTCCGGATCAAATCCACATCATGGGCTTCTCGGCGGGTGGGCACCTGTGCGCAACGCTGGGTACCCTGTGGGACGAACCGGTTTTTGCCCGCGCGCTGGGCGGCCAGAGCCGGGAGTGGCGGCCCGACAGCCAGCTTTTAGGGTACCCAGTGATTACGATGGGGCGGTCTACCCATCAGGATTCGCGCGGTAACCTGCTTGGGAAAAACGCATCGCAGGAAATGATCGACGCGCTGTCGCTGGAAAAGCGTGTAAGCGCCAAGACTGTGCCTACGTTCCTCTGGCACACGGTGGAGGACGGCGCGGTGCCGGTGGAAAACTCGTTGCAGTTTGCCACGGCGCTGCGCGCAAACGGCATACCGTTTGAAATGCACCTGTACGAAAACGGCGGCCATGGACTGTCCCTTTGCGAGCAGGTCACCGCGCAGGGGCCGGAGCACCTGATGCCGGATAACGCCAACTGGATGCCTATGGCCATTCGTTGGGTGCAGCGCGGCAAGACCCGGAAAGCCTGATAACACAGGGAGGCGGTAACCGCATGAATGATTTTTTAAGAGACCGGCAGGGCAAGCCGGTATACGTTGTAGGTGTGCAGGCGCACAACTCCTCCACCGGCACCGATATGCTGGACAGGGCGGTGGCGGCGGCGGAACAGTACCACGCCAACACGCTGGAAGCGCCGGTATACTGGTATCAGATTGAGCCTGAAAAGGATCAGTATTGTATGGATTCTCTGCGCGCGCTGGTAGACCGGGCACGGCAGGCAAACCTGCGGCTGATCGTGCTGTGGTTTGGCGCCAGCAAGAACGGCCACCCGAACTATGTGCCGGAATACATCAAACTGGCGCCGGAATGCTACTGGATCGCTTCCGGGCCGGACGGCGCGCCCGTCGCTTCGCTGTCACCCCACTGCCCCGCGACACTGGAACGGGATGCCCTCGCTTTTTCGCGCGTGATGCGTTTTTTAAAGGAGTACGACGGCGAAACCGGCACGGTGCTTGCCGCGCAGGTGGAAAACGAGATGGGCTACGCGAATACCGACCGCGATTACGGCAAGGCGGCCGACCGGGATTTTGATGCTCTGCCGGATGCCCGCCTGCTGGCGGTGAATCTGCCGGACGCGGACGCCGTCGGCGGCCCCACGTGGCGCGGGCACTTCGGCCGGTTTGCCAACGAGGCGTTCAGCGCCTGGCATACCGCCCGCTACATCGACCGCGTTGCCGAGGTGGGCAAGCGGGAGTATGACCTTTGCTGTTATACCAATGTGATGATTGGCGAGAACGGCGTGGAGGAATCCGGTTTCAGCTACAACGGCGGTTCGCCGGTCAGCCGGATGCTGGATGTGTGGAAGATTGCCGCTCCGCATCTGGACCTGATCGCCCCGGACATCTACAACGAACCCAAAGCCGAATATCTGCGCATCATCACCGCATACGACCGGGCGGATAACGCACTGTTTGTGCCGGAATCTCCCTGGGGCGGCGAGGCGAATGCCGTGAACAGCATTCTGGCCGCGGGCCGGGGCGCTGTTGGCGTGAGCGTGTTCGGCTGCGAAACCGCGCTGGCGGACGACGGCGCGCTGCTGCCCGAG
The DNA here is from genome assembly GCA_023395615.1 of Bacillota bacterium. Taxonomy (GTDB): domain Bacteria; phylum Bacillota; class Clostridia; order Christensenellales; family Aristaeellaceae; genus CAXXOK01. The sequence goes on along the minus strand of JAEWYP010000044.1, from coordinate 4,662 downwards.
GCGCGGCCTGTGGCGGTCAGCCTGCGCATCCTCGCGGCGATGGCGCCGTTGTTGATTCGCTACCGGGGCACGGGCCGGGTTCACGCCTTTACGCAGGACGAGTACGCGCTCCACCAGTACCTGCGCCTGCCGCGCTACCATGTGGACGCACGCTTCACCCGCGCCAACCCAACCATGCCGGGGCTGGGCTCGTTCATCAACCTGCGCGCGGATGAAAACCGCTGGATGCTGGCCGAGCGGGGCCGTGGCCTGCTGGTGCAGACCGGCGAGGATGAGTTTTACCTTTGCGGCAGCGGCATCTCCGTATACTTTATCCGCCGCCCGGAGCCGGACGACCCGCGCGGTTACGCGCACCTGATCTCCCGCCAGAGCAGCCAGCTCAACTTCCTCACGGTGGACGAGGGGCATTTTGAGGGTGACACGTGGGTGACCGACCGTTACCGCAACGGTGACGAAACCAACTTCGGCCTGTTCTCCCATAACGCGCAGGTGGTGCGAATCCGCCTGAACCCGAACGTGTACGCCGACCCGGCGGAAGAATAAAGCCGAAACCATTGATGGATGAAAGCGGGCCTGTGGAAAGCAACTTCCACAGGCCCGCTTGGCATAAAAAGGAACGTGTTTTTACCAGAAATAACTTGTTTCAAATCACTGGCAGTTTTCAGTCTCCCGATATTTTCTTTGGGAAGATGCGCCAGAACCCTGCGTTTTCGGATGCTCCCGCTTAACGGTCAGGAAGTTGCTTCTGCATGTATCAGCTTCATCAGTTGGGACAGGACGTCGCCGTTTCCGTTCAGGTTGATGTTGCCTACCTTCTCGCAGATGTGCTCAATGTATTCCAATTCCTTAAGCTTATAAAGAGTCTGGTTCTCCTCCATCAACTTGGCGGTATTCAGCAAAGACCGGGTGGAAGCAACCTCCTCGCGGCGGGTGACGACATTGGCCTGCGCGCGCTTCTCCGCTACCAGCACCGTGTTCATGATGCTGCGAATTTCGCCGGGGAGGATGATATCCTTCACGCCTGCGTCGGTAATCTCCACATAGAAGTCTTTCTCTTTTACCTTAAGACGGTTAAAAACATACTTTGACATTTCGTCCTTGCTTTCGAGAATATCATCCAGCCTTTGCTTGCCTACGTAATCGCGCATCGCGAGCTGAGCCGCAATGTGGATTTGCTCTGCATAATCATCAATTTCCGTAAGAGTCCTTACGTAGTCTGTGATACGGTAATTACACACAAAGTTGATGCGCAGGCTGACTTTATCCTGTGTCAGGATCTCCTGCCCGGTAATTTCCATCTGCATAAGCCTTGTATCCACAAGGCTCACATCCACCTGAACGTTATTTTTCCAAAAGTAATAGACGCCCGCATCCAGAATACGAACCAGTTTCTGGTCGAAGTACAGCCGCGCTTTCTGATACGGGGCAACCTCCACCTTGGTGCAGATGCTTGAGGGCAGCCTTGCAATAAGATGCCGGGGTATGTCGACTGATACTTCGGGTGTGGAAATATCAACAAGTTGAAACTCGTGACGGTTCATGACAGACCAGAAGGCATACCTGCCTTTTGGGAGGATGTTTTCATAGTTGCCACCCACAATATGCAAAGCCAGCTGTTGATCCGCAACCTCAATCACAGAGGCTTGCCTGGCAATTTCAGGGTTGGCAAGCAGGGTAGGCAACTCGCATCGCGCGGAGATAATCTGCTCTCTCAGGGAGACAACTTCAACTTCCCGGTCTCCGTACAGGGCGTATTTCCCTGCGCTCAGGAGCTTCACAAACCGTCCGTTCCGGAATAAAAAGCCTTTCTGGTTCTCGTTGATAATGACCTTTTTCATATATAGACCTCCTTAGGTTTTTTTCATGATTCGTTATCCATGCTCATTCGGCGGCTGAAACCTTAAGCGCAGGAACAGAATCGGCGGAGAATCGCTTCCTGGCCTTTTCTTTCATGCGCGGTATCCGTTTTCAGACAGGGCCGGATCCACATTGCTCAGAATGCTTTGCATCCGAAGACGTCCGGAGCATTCTTTGCCGGATAACGAATACCGCTGTATCTGCGCCCGAAGGCGCAGTCAGCCGCCGCTCGGGGCGATACTGCCAAACCGTGGCACACACCTTATCAGGATGTATGGCAGGAGTCGAACCTGCAATGTGGGAAGAATAACCTCCCTGCCGCACTCACGGCTTTCGTGCAAACATAACCGGCATACACTTCGGAAACGCCTCGTGCACCGCGGTGAAGTGGAACCAAACACCCGCATTGGTTACTTGCAGGAACAGGATACCAAAATGGCTCCGCCGTATCACGGAAAAAAAGCTGCGAACTTAATTCAGTTCACAGCTTTTTTGCATTTTCAGTCTGCTTTTGATTAGCTCCACAAAACTTTCCGGTTCGGTTACCTTAACAAATGGACCAAAGGAGAGAACCCGGATCACAACTTCAGTCTCATCATCCTGCTGATAACGAATCAGGATCCGATACTGTTTTTCATCAAGGCGTTGGGCTTCCTTCTCATAGTGCGCAAAATGAAGCAGCACACGTTCCAGCGCATTGCGGTCATCATAGAGCTCGAGTGTAACGCATTTGTCCGCGATGATCTCCGGCGTTTTCCGATATTCGCGGTAATTCCCCAGGAACGGCTTGCAGGATAAAATGCGCCCCAGATTGATGATGTGGCCGTATCGGCAGCCGGAGGTGATGAGACGGAATTTGTCATCCTTTTCGGAATATTCCAGATATTCCGGTATGACGTTCATGGGAGTGGTTGTATGGCTACGGTTTTTTACGACAACGCTCAGGGGACGGTGTTCCTTAACAGCATCCAGAATCATATGAAAGGTTTGTATATAAGTTTCATCCTCAAACGGATCACCGTCGGCATACCGGTCAAACAGGTCAATATCGTCCGGCGTGAACAGCGGCGAAACGTCTTCAAGACCGGTTGTATCAAAACGAAACAGGCGAATGCGCGGGTCCAGAGAGATTGCCTTCAGCCATTGTTTTTCTAAAAGGGTGAGCGGCAGGGTTGGCGGGTTTTTGAGGGGAGTTGTGCCGTCCGGCTTCAGTAACTGCCATCGGTCACCGGCCAGACATGGCTCTATGGACAGAATGCTTTCTGAAAACGCCTGTTCATGGATGATGTTGCGCAGTTCTTCTTTTGTGATTGGGTGTTGAGTCGCTTCTCTCAGGATGGCCGCAACGGCGTTGTAGTAGGTGCCGTATAGTTCGCTGAAAATCATGGTCTGTACCCTCCACCCAGCCCGTAGAGGCTAAGCATAGCATCGATATCTCTTTTAAACTGTGCTTCCAGCTCCGGATTGGAAAAATGGATGCTGACGATTCGGCAGATAAAAGTACGAATCCACGGCACCAATTCCCCTGCGTCGTAAACATCGGCAAAAAAGCGGCTGGTGTGATCGTCGATCCGCTCAACCTGTCCGCATCGTTTTTCCCGTTCCAACCGGGTGTGAATATACGTCTCATCACTATCGTAACGCACGGTAAATTCGATGTGTTCCAGCCGTTCCGCTCCGCTTTCGGTGCTGACTCCCCACAGGTTTTGCCGCATCCGGTTCAGCTTTGCCCGGTATACATCGTAATTTTCACAGCGTTCCGATGCCTGAACCGACAGGATATTATCCAGCCGAAAGGAGCCGATCCGTCCGCCGCGTGGAATATAAGCCATTAAATACTGGCGGCCGTTCTGTACACTGATGAAAATTCGGAGGGGAATCACCTCCTGTACGGCGGCATGCTCCCCGCGCCGGTTCACGGTTTGGATACGGACAAACTGTTTGCCGTGCATGGCCTCAAACAGCGCGCACAGGATTTCGCTATCCAGAGTCCAGATGATATAGTGATGTTTAAAAGCAAAGGGTTCATTGTGAACGCCGATTTTATCCAGCAAAAACGAGCCGATCACTCCACAGGGCGCGACCTCAGAAAAAAAGTCCAGCGCGTCTGTGCAGGCAAGTTCCACTGTGTTTGCCCGTCTGTATAACATTGTTTTTCCGGTTTTTTCTGTGCAGAGCAACCCCTGTTCCACATATTCCTTAAGCTTTTTTCGGACGGTGGAAGCATCGAATGTTTTCGGATGGTTAAAACATAAAAGCCGTCGGTCCATTTCGTCGGTGATCTGATTGAGCGACAGCACGGTATTTGTATCAGGCAGAAGATCAAAGACCAAAAAATGCAGGGTAATATCTCCATCGGTGAAGCTTTTTGTTTTCCATGCCTGATACAGGGGATTGTGGCGCGTAAGGCGGCAATTGATGGAGAGGAAGATATTCTTACCCTCCGCCGTCTGCCGGAAACAAAGGTAGTCTCCCAGCCAACTCTCCACACGGCGGCGTTCGTCGTCATAGGAACGGGCGCTTTTACTTGTAAATTCCCCGCGGCTCTTAAAACCACACACATAGAACTCCCGCATGTAGTTGCGGATGCGATCAAAGTTCTTAATCAGTTCGTTATATGCCAGTATCCCCATCTCCCCTCGTCACGCCTGGCGTGCCCATCAAGGCCCATCTGAATACCGGACGGATTGCTGCGGTTCGGCGTCTTCTCTTGCTGATTGGAACGTGTAACTGGAAGAACTAATAATTTGCGAACGGATTGTTGCACAGTTTTCCGGTCCTGGCTGATGGATCGTATTGTTAATG
>JAEWYP010000043.1 GCA_023395615.1 Bacillota bacterium | reverse complement strand
ATGGGCAGGGGCTTTCCGCTCGCCCCTGCATCCTTCGGAATCGCCTTTTTACACGGCGGGCTACGCGGCAGGGGTCGCTCTCGGAGTACGGGATAGTCGTCCGCTGCTACCTTCGGTAGCGCGACCGACAAGCCCATCCATCCATCGAGCGACCCTTGCCGCGCCCCGCCTGCTGGTATTCAGGCGATGGGCAAAAATACGGCCCGGAGAATCGTGTACTCCTATTTCTTTCTCCGTTCTTTTCGGACATATATAGGTGTTGTATGGGAAAAAACGAAATGTTCTCTTTCCCGTTTCCCCGTTTTTCTTTCGCACGTGCATTGTTATTATGTGGGTGAACGGCTCTCTTTCCCGTTTCCTGTTTTTCTTCGCATGCACATTGTTGCTGTGGGGGCGAAAGGCTCCCTCGAAGGATGGACTGGATCGTCGGTCGCGCTACCGAAGGTAGCAGCGGACGACATTCCAGTACTCTGAGAGCGACCCCTGCCGTAATTCCGGGGAAGGTTGGGGAGGGGATCGCAAATCCCTTCCCCAAAGGGGCGCTCCTAGCGCCCCGCGCGAGCGGAAAGCCCTTTGGTGTGTCCGCAGACACATGCCCCTGCTCGCAGCACCTACAGGTGCGAAACCTTGTGCCTTCAGGCACACGATAAAAGAAAAGTGGAGGAAGAACTTTCATTCTTCCTCCAATATGCGGTTTCACCCGCTCCCCCACTTAGCCCCCGATTGTTTGCCGAATGGTGAAGCTAACACCCCATACGTAGTAGGAAACGATTACTTCCCGAACTGCGTCTTTGTCTTTCGCGGTAAGGATGGTGGCGGTAATGTCTCCCACCGACCGGGCATTCAGCGAATGTACAGCTGTATCGCCTATCTGCAACACATCTTCGGGATCAGGTTCCACCTGTATCTCCACCATGTCGATCGGCACCAGACATTGGTTACTCAGGCGAACCGTGTAGGTAATGAACGCATAATCGGTCGCGTTGCCAAGCGTAGCCGTTTTAAACAGTGTACCCCGCAGTGTATTCTGTGCCACGTCGTTTTTTAACTGATCGAAAAGCGCCTGATTCTGAGTCGCCTGCGCGCCCTTAGCGTCATAAGCGGTAATCGTAACTTTAGCCGTGGCGAAAAAGTAACCCACCACGCCCAGCGCCAGAACCACCAGCGTAATCATCAGGTACATCGCGGTTTTCAGGATTCGCAAACGTGACTCCCCTTTCGGTTACGGCTGGGCGGTCGGTTGTGGGGTTGCGGTCGCCTGATCTGCCGGGGTTGCCGTTCCCTGCGCGGACTGATCATCCGAAGCAAGGATGGCGCGCATTTCGTCAATCATTTCGCTGTCTTTGAGGCGGAATTTAAACTCCACCCGGCGGGAAGCGTCCATATCCACCGTGCCGTCTGCCGCGTATACCGGGTCGGAATAGCTGCGGCCCTTGGCCGTAAGCACCTGCCGAAGTTTTTCCTGCTGCTGCTCGGTCAGGCCCGGCATTTGCAGGCAATACGTTGCCACACTTAACGCCCGTTGTTGGGAAAGCTCCAGGTTGGTCAGATACGACCCCTGCGTATCCGTGTGCCCTTCAATGATGATTTCACCCAGATAATCCACGTAATTATCGCTGAGCAAAACCGATAAATAAAGCGGCACAAACTGGCTGAGAAAGGTTTGCCCGGAATCCTTAATCGTATACTTGCCAACATCAAAGAAAACCGTACTTTCCAGCATGATGTCGCCCGTGCGCGCGTCCACCGACGCTTTGATGTTCGCGGACGCAAGCGCCGCGCTCAGATCACGGATAATTTTCGTGCGCACGCCAACCAGATCATCCAGTTTCTGTTGCTGATCCGAAAGCGTTGTCTGCTGAGTTTGCACCAGCGACTTGGCTTTATCCAGTTCCTCCTGTGCGGAGGCCAGCGCATCTTCCTTTTCTTTCAGCGCAGCCTGCGCAGCCGCAATGGTCGCTTCCTGTTCATTCAGGGTTTGCGTTTGTGTGTTCAGCAGACCTTTTTGCGATTCGATTGCCGTTAACGCTCCCGCAAGTTCGTTCTGCTTGCTAAGCAACTGGGACTGTTGCGCATCCAGCTCCGCAGTTTTGGTTTGCAGCATCGAGAAATACTGATATACGCTGTATGTAAGCACCAGGACGAACACAAGCAGAAGCGCCGCCATCATGTCCGAATATGAAATCCAGGCCGCACCCGCATCCGCGCGACCAGCCCGTCGCCGGGACGTTGTTCTGCGTGCCATATCAGGCCTCCCCTGCCGTTTCAGCGGCGGGGCGTTTGTTCGCGTCATCCAATAAAACCGGATTTTCTCTGCCTGCGGATAAGGCTTCAATTGCCTTTCGGGTGCGACGCAGTTCTTCTGCCAGCGCGGCGCTCTGGGCAACTGTCGTTTCCCGTTTCAGCCGCTCTTCCGTTTCCCGCAGCGCCTGCAACATTTCAGCCTGCGCTTTTCGCAGTTCAGATGCCGCGGCGGCCTGCTGTTCTGCCGTCTGTTTTAAAAGGGTGAACAGCTCGTTTTGCCGCCGCTGCGCTTCGGTGTCGGTTGCGGCCGGCAGGCGGCCGGCATTCATCTGCGTCCGTTTCATATCGTCTACCAGCGATTCCGCAATCGCCAGCGTACGCTGCAAATTCTGGTGGGTCTTTGCCTGATTCTGGTTCAGCAGAGACAGGGTGTCCGCCAGCGCGGTGAGCTGGCCGTTCATTGACAGATTCATTTGTTTAATAAATTGGTTCGCAACCCGCTGCATGCCTTCCGCCTGATCACGCGATGTACCCTGGATAAAATTATCCAGCGACATGGTCAGCGGATGAACCGCGCGGCTCACTGCCATCTCAACCGCGCCTGCCATCTGGCTGCCGATTTGGTCGGCGGCGCGTTGCAGGTTGGCTTCGTCATCCTGTTTCTGGCAGATCATCTGTACTTCCGCATCCAGCGGCCGAGGCATGGCCAGCTCATAAAAAGCCTCGTCAAATGCGTCCAACGCTTTGAACGCGCGCCCGACCGCGATCCGGTTGATCATGTTAAATGTCAACGAACAGACAATGCCTGCTACAGACGTAGCAAAGGCAAACTCCATCCCGTTCAGCAACGTGGGAATGCTGGCGATCGTTTTGGTCGCGTCGGTAAGGTCCAGATTGGATAAGCCCGACATCAGACCCATGAAAGTACCCAAAATACCCAGCGAGGTCAGCAGGCTGGGAATCAGTTCGGCCAGCTGTGCATGCCCCGGCCGGTAAATAACGGTGTCTTCGTTAATATATTCCTGCGTATTGCACGGGATCCCACGCATATCCAGTTGACCGGCGTTCAGCAGAAAACGCTGCCAGTCCGGCCGCAGCGCCTGCCCAAGGAAGCGCGCTTCGCGCCACGCCGGTCGTTCCCCTGCTCCGGCGCTTCGTTCCAGCTTGGTAATCGCGTGGTTTAACAATGCGCTGTTGCGAAATACAGGATAAATACATTTCAGAATCCCTACCAGCGTTACCAACGCGATGGCGACGTAAACAAGGGTACCGCTGATATGGGATACCAGCTGGGCGATAATATCGTCGATCATGCCGTCACCCCCAAGGACTCTTTGTGCTTATCAGGTTTATCTTAACACTTTTTTCACATCCTGTAAACTTCCTGCCAGACAACCGCCCGATTTTTGCAATGGTTTCATCCACGAGCTTCCAAAAATCAGGGCTTAAAATTATCCTTGCTTTTATACAAAAAAATTATTATAATCATAGCAGTTCTTACTATAATTGTGCAATGAGGGGGAGACGATCTTCGCAGGAGGTGCTTCATATGCCTCGTAAACAAACTGTAAACGAAGGACTGATCGACAGCGTTGCCCGGAACCTGTTTCTGGCACTGCCAATTTTCCGCAAGCGTCTGCTGCATATGGATGTGATTCAGCGTGAATTCAATATTCCGCTGTCGCATGTGCAGGTTATGGCCATGTTGTTTGACAACGGTTCGATGAACGTAAGCGAGATTTCCCGCAAGTTGGGCATTGCCAAGCCCAACATTACGCCCCTGATCGACCGGTTGATTGCGGAAGGCTATGTGGAGCGCAGACGCGACGAAAAGGACCGCCGGATGGTGAACGTAAGCATCTGTCCCTCCGGAGTTGCCGAGCTGGAAACCATCCGCAAAAAAATGCGGGATCAGGTCGGGGACTGGGCCGTCGGGTTGAGCGCCGCGGACCTGCGCGCGCTGAACGAAAGCCTGAAGACCATCCACCGGGTTCTGGGCGCCCGATTGCAGGACGCAAAAAATTAAACTACATATCTGCAAAGCCCATGGCTTTCTTCGATCGCAGTTTCGCGTTTGCCAACCGGTAAACGTGATATCTGTGTAAGTGTAAAGCCACACCGGATATGAAAAAAACCCCCGGGCCGAAAAACGGCTTGCGAGGGCTTTTCGTATTGAGATTAGTGTGCAGCTGTCGTTTGCTCCGGGGTAGCCGCGCCTGTGCCGTCACCTTCCGCTGTTGCGCCGGTTGCCGCGTCAGCGCCGGGGGTGGCGGTTGTTTCCGGGGTTACCGTGCCCGTCGCTGTTGCGCCGGTTGCCACGTCAGCACCGGGAGCGGCAGTTGTTTCTGCGGTGGCTGCACCCGTACCATCGTTCTTCTCAGTTGCGCCAGACGTTGCTGCGGTTTCGGCATCCGGCTGCGCTTCACTCTGTGGCAGACCAACCATCTGCTGCCAGTACAGGTAACAGCGATTCGCGCCGGAGGTGACGGCGGTGGAGCTGATGGTCGCACCGCTGATAGCATCCACGTTCTGCTTCAGAATCGGCGCTTCGCTAAGCCCGACAAACTGATCGGTAAACTCGGGCGTACGGGTGCGCGCACCCAAACCGGCTGTTTCGGCGAAATTGCTTCCGCCTACTGAAATCCCAGTGATTTTCCCATTATTATCAATGCCCATCACAATCTCAATCGGCCCGCCGTAACCGGTCACGGTTGTTTGCAGCACATAGCCCACAGTTTCACCCTTCTGTTTTGCGGCATACACGCTGTCCATCTTGCTGTCCGTTTCCACCGGTATTTCTTCAAAAGCATCGGCATTCGTAAACACCGCGATACGCGCGGCGTTGCTGGCCAGCAGCTGTTGCTCGGCGATCGACCCTTCGGTCAGCAGGTTTGTTGCGCTTAACGCCAGCCCTGCCACAACGGTAATGATGCAAAGTACCAGCCACGCGGGTTTCTTCACGATGATTCTCCTCCTGTATTTCGATCTTCCTCCGTCGACTGAAAGCGTTTCAGCGGCGGCACATGTCGCATCAGCAATTTCGCGAGGGTGCCGGTGATCAGACCCATGCCCGCTCCCACCGGCATTAGCAGCGCAAGATAATACACCAACATCGGGGTTTGCAGGATGAGTATTGCCGCGGCCACCTGCCCGATATTGTGCATAACGCCGCCCGCAATGCCCACTCCAATCGGGCTTACACCTTTCCGTCCCACAAGCAGGCTCATCACGGTCAGGCTCAGCGTGCCGCCCGCCAGGCTGTACACAATCATCATGGGATTAGCCAGCATCAGGCCCAGAAGCACATTTTTTACCACCATCATCTCAAAGCTTACGCCCGTGCCCAGCCAATAAAGCGAAAGAACCAGCACGCAATTGGACAGGCCCAGTTTGATCCCCGGTACGCCGGAAACCGGCAGCATGCTTTCCAGATAGCCAAGCGCCAGCATCACCGATACCAAAATCCCCGCCAGTGACAGTTTCCTCGTCTGGTTCATGGAGTATTCTCCGCAGGGGTTGCCGTATCCTTCGACAGGTCGTTCAAGGTTGCCCCATCCGTCACCACGGGCTGTGCCGTTTGTGCGGAAGCGTTACTTTCAACAGGTTGCCCATCCGCCGTTACCAGCTCCAGCACTACCCGGTGCGGCAGGCAGATGACCTCATTGGTCAGCGCACGATTCCCCACATTCTCGGTGGTCACATCTCCCTGAAGGATACAGTCCTGATTGTTACAATTGGACTCCTTCATGCGAAAACCCCCGGGGAAGATTTCTACAACGTTGCGGGAACCATCATCCTGCTCAATCACGATGTCGCGCGTTTCTGTAAGCGGCACCAGCTGGTAGGTCTGGCCGGGTACCGATATGCGCAAATACGCTGTTCCGGCGTTTTGCAAGGCCTGCGGCCGTAGCAGCAACAGGATCAGGCTGGCAGCCAGCACGCTACCCAGTATCAGCCAGTCCCTTCGCTTCATTCATTATCCCCTCTGCGGATACCGCATTTAATCCGAACTATTATACCATCCGCAAGCGCCGGTTTCAACGCCGACATTTTCGGATCAGTTCACAGCTTCTGTTTCAACCCGTCGGCCACTATGGTACAATTTGATCGGTGGATTCCCCCTGCGTTACCATGAATGAACCCCCAAAAAGAGGTGTTACCTTGCGCAAACCATGGTGGATTCTGTTCCTTCTGGCCTCGGCGCTGGCATTAGCCGCTGTGTTCTTTATCCCCTCCGGCGCGGCAAACGAGACTGTTCGTTATAAAGACAGTTTTTTTGATGTTTTTGATACCTACTCCGAGATTACTGTGTACGCCGCCAGCGAAGCGGACGGGAAAGCCGCGGTTGACAAAGCGCACGCGGAGTTGCTGGCCTATCACCAGCTGTACGATATTTACAACGACTATCCGGGCCTGAATAACCTGAAAACCGTCAACGATAACGCGGGGCTGTCGCCGGTCGAAGTAGATGCGCGCCTCACCGGTCTGCTCACCTTCGCCAAAGAGATGGACGTTCGCACCGGCGGGCGGATGAACGTCGCCATGGGCAGCGTTCTGTCCATCTGGCACGATCACAGGGAAGCCGGTATCGCCGACCCCGAAAGCGCGACGCTTCCGACCCTTACGGAGTTGCAGGCCGCCGCGGAACATACCGATATCAGCCAGGTGGAGATCGACACGGAAGCGGGTACCGTATACCTGGCCGATCCGCTGATGCGGCTGGACGTGGGGGCCGTCGCCAAAGGCTACGCCGTGGAGCAGGTGGCCCGGCAGATGATTGCCGACGGCATCACCAGCGCATTACTAAACATCGGTGGCAACGTGCGCGCCATTGGCCGTCGGGGCGATGGTGCCGCCTGGCAGGTCAACATCCAAAACCCTGATCTGGCCGCCGCCGACCAAAGCCTTACCAGCCTGAACATTGCCGATCTGTCGCTGGTGACCAGCGGTAATTATCAGCGTTATTATACGGTTGATGGCAAACAATACAACCACATCATCAATCCGGATACCCTTTTCCCGGCCGATACCCTATGGGCGGTATCCGTCGTCACACAGGATTCCGGCATCGCGGACGCGCTTTCCACAGCGCTTTTCACCCTGTCGGTGGATCAGGGGCAGGCATTGCTTCAAAGTTTTCCCGGGGTCGAGGCGCTGTGGGTGCTGCCCGACGGTTCCATCCTCCGCAGCGACGGCTTTTCCGCCCTCGCCGGCGAACAGGCGCAGTAAACAGGTTTCAATCCCCGTCGAAACGGTTATGATAGCTGTATGGAACCCAAGGACCGTTTGAAAGGAGCGTATCTGAATGCCAAGTTTTGCAAATCCGTTTCAGGGGAACGTTCCCCGTAAGATGACGAAGGAAGAACTGATTCAATCCATCCGGCTGGACATTGCCGGGGAACTGGAGGCGATCTTCCTGTACGACGCACATGTGCAGGCGACAGACATTGAGCTTGCCAAAAAGGTAATCGCCGATATCCGCGATGAGGAAAAGGCGCACGTGGGCGAACTAATGACGCTCCTGCACACGTTGGATCCGCAGGAGGCCGAGCACTTCGCCTCCGGCCGGGCCGAAGTACAGGAAATGATGGAGGAACTAGGCCTGTCCAAGCCCGCCGGATCGGACAACGGCCCGGCGACCGTGGGCAGCCTGATGAAATGAACTTCTGATATTCACATACAGACAAACCTGACAAGGAGGTTTTTCTATGGATTTTCTAGGCAGAGAAACATCCCCTGTTGCCGCGGAACTGTGGCGGCAGATTGATGAAGCGACGGTTGGCGTTGCGCGAAACGTTCTTACCGGCAGGCGCTTTCTGCACCTCACCGGCCCGCTGGGCGCGGGGGTGGACAGCGTTGCGGTGGATGACGCGGAAACTAAGGCGGAAGTCGCCGTAGACGGCATTATGACCACGAAGGGGCGCAAGCTGATCCAGCTTCCCGCCCTGTTTGAGGACTTTACCCTCTACGCCCGTGATTTGGCGCAAAGCGAGAAAGCCGGGACGCCTGCGGACCTTTCCGCGGTGCTGAACGCCGCGCAGGCGCTGGCTCTGCGGGAGGATCGGCTGATCTACTTCGGCCACGCCAAGCTGGGCTACGACGGATTACTGAACGCGCCCGGCGTGAACAAGCTTAAAAAAGGCGACTGGTCCGTGGGAGAAAACGCCTTTACCGACGTAGCCGCCGCCATTGAAACGCTCACGTCCAAAGGCGTATTCGGCGCGTACACACTGGTGGTCAGCCCCAGCCTGTACCTGCAAATGCAGCGTTTGCAGCAGGCGTTGGGTATGATGGAGATCGACCGCGTATCCAAACTGGTGGACGGTCGCCTGATCAAGTCCCCGGTGCTTGGCAAGGATCAGGCGCTGCTGCTTTGCGCACAGCCGGAGAACGTCGATCTGGTCATCGGCCAGGACATCGCCGCCGCCTACCTGGAGCAGCGCGACCTAAACCACCTCTTCCGCCTTACGGAAACGGTGCTCCCGCGCATCAAGAAGGCTAAAGCCATCGTCGCCATCGACAAGTAACCCTGTATCCGTTCGTAAATATGCGAAACCCGCGATTGACCCTGATTTAAACAGAACAGGCGTAAAAACGGCCCCGTTTCCAACCGGAACGGGGCCGTTTTGTTGCTTTCGAAAACACGATCGGTTACTCCTGCCCGAAATATCGCCCATAGGCGGCCTCTACCGCCTCTTTGCATTCTTTTTCGAACGCGCGATACCGGGTCAGCAGTTCCTCGGCCTGCGGGGTCAGCGTTGCGCCGCCGCCCCGGCTGCCACCCGTAGCGGAATCCAGCAGCGGATACCCCATCCCCTTTTCCGCCGCTTTCACCACTTTCCATGCTTTGGAATAGGCCATATCCATTTTCATCGCGGCGGAACGCAGGCTGTGCATCTCCCGAATGGTTTCCAGCAGTTCTGCCACGCCGGGGCCAAAAACCTTTTCGTCCCGGTACAGGCGCAGGCTGATCCCGCAGTGCAGAGGCGTTTGTTTCATCGGAATCCCTCCCTATCCCTTCCGATACGGGGTGTCCTCCATCGGCAGGCGGCTGCGCAGTTTCCCGTCCACGCGCATACAGGCGTGCGCAGCGGCGGGCGCAGTGGGAATGGCGCTGATCTCGCCGATGCCCTTCGCGCCGTAGGCAAACTGGTCGTCGCTGCCCTTCTCAATCAGTTTCACGTCAATCGGCGGCGCTTCGGTGGCGCGCCACAGCCCCAGTTTTCCATAATTGAGCAACGGGTAGCCATTCTTCACCGGAAAATCTTCGGTAAAGGCATATCCCAGTCCCATCACCACGCCACCCTCGATTTGCCCTTCGCAGCTTTTTGGGTTGACCACGTGGCCCACGTCATGCGCGGCGATCACACGGGTAACGCGCTTGTTCTCGTCCACCACCACCACGTGCGCGGCATAGCTGTACGCCACGTGGCTGACCGGGTTGGGCTTGGGGCTGCCCATGGGGTCGGTGGGCGAGGTAAACTCCGCATAGTACCGCTCCCCCTCCAGCGCGTCCAGCGAGCCGTTTTTTTGCAGAGCGTCCGCCAGTTGCATTGCGGCGCGCCGCGCCGCTTCGCCGGTAAACAGGGTCTGGCGGCTGGCGGTGGAGGTGCCGGAGTTGGGGGTGCTGGCCGTGTCCGGTGTATCCCGGACTACTTTGCTTGGGGGCAGGCCGGTGGTCTGGCAGACCATCTGCACGCAAACGGTGCTCATTCCCTGCCCCATGCAGGCCGCGGAGGTGTATACATGTGCGATTCCGCCGCGCACCTCAATGGCCACGCGGCCCACATCCGGCACACCCACGCCCAGCCCGGAGTTTTTCATTGCTCCCGCGATGCCAGCATACGGGCTGCTGTCGTACGCTTCCTTCACGGCCAGTAAACACTCGGCGTAGGCCGTATCTTTGCCCGCGATCTGCCCGTTGGGCAGGGTTTCACCGGGGCGGATGGCGTTGCGGTAGCGGATTTCCCACGGGGAAATGCCCGCCTTTTCCGCCAGCAAATCGAGATTCATTTCCCCGGCAAAACAGCTTTGCGTAACGCCGAAACCGCGGAACGCGCCGCCGGGAATGTTGTTGGTATACACACTCAAACCGGTGATATCCACATTCTGGTAGTGGTAGGGGCCACCCGCGTGCGTGCACGCGCGCTGGATCACCGGGCCGCTTAACGATGCATACGCTCCGCAGTCGCTCACGATCAGCGCTTTCATGGCTGTCAGGTTACCTTCGCGGTCACAGGCGGTGGTAATATCCATTTCCATCGCGTGGCGCTTTACATGGCAGTTGAGGCTTTCCTGCCGGGAAAAGCGTACCTTCACCGGCAGCCCGGTCGCCCACGCCATCAGCGCGGCATGGTGCTGCACGCTCATATCCTCTTTGCCGCCAAAGCCGCCGCCCACCAGCGAGGAAACGGAACGCACCCGTTCCGGCGGCAGTTTCAGCATCCGGGCAATCTCCCGCTGCTCATCGTATACGCTTTGGGAACCGGTGTGCAATATCACGCCGCCCTGCCCGTCCGGCTCGGCCACGGCGCATTCCGGTTCCATAAAGGCGTGATCGGTCATGGGGGTGGAATAATGTTCGGTTACGACAAACGCGGCCTCGGCAATCGCGCGGTCCGCGTCGCCGCGCGTTAGTTGCTGGCGGGTGAGCAGGTTGCCGCTCTCGTGCAGCATCGGCGCGCCTTCGGCCAGCCCTTCGGCGGGAGTCGTTACAGGCGGCAGTTCCTCGTACGTTACGTCGATTAACGCCAGCGCATCGTCGAGCGTTTCCCTGTGCCGACAGGCCACCAGCGCGATCGCGTCGCCGATGTAGCGGGTGCAGTCCCCCTCGGCGATCATCACATCCCAGTCGGGGATCAGGTGCCCGGTCTTGTTAAACGGCACATCCTTCGCAGTTAAAATCCGCACCACGTCCGGGTGTTTTTCGGCGCGGGACAGGTCGATTTTCAGCACCCGCGCGCGCGGGTAGCGGCTGCGCAGGGCTTTGGCGTAAATCATCCCCGGCAGCATGATGTCGTCGGTAAACACGCCGGTGCCCAGTACCTTTTCCTTCGCGTCCACACGGTGCAGATCGACCCCCAGCAGGCCGCTGTCCGCTTCCGGGGGAATCGGCCTGTTCTCGCGAAAATAATCCGCGGCCATCAAAATGGCATTTTCGATCTTCGCATAGCCCGTGCAGCGGCAGATATTGCCGCGAATCGCCTTTTTCACGTCAGCGCGGGTCGGGTTCAGGTTCGTGTCCAGCAGCGCCTTGGCAGAAATCACCATGCCGGGGATGCAAAAGCCGCACTGCACCGCGCCCGCCTCGGCGAAGCAGTGCGCGTATACGTCCTTTTCCCGGGGGCTTAGCCCTTCGACGGTGGTAATCTGTTTTCCGTCCGCTTTTTGCGTGGTCAGCAAACAGCAGCGCTGTTTCTTCCCATCCACCAGCAGGGTGCACGCGCCGCAGGCGCCCTCGCCGCAGCCGTTCTTGACCGAGGTCAGGCGCAGCTCATCGCGCAAAAAATCCAGCAGCGGCAGGTCCCTGTCCGTTTCCGCAGGCTGGCCGTTGACAATCATCCGGTACATCGGGTCACCTCCCGCGGGGTTATCGTTCAGGCTTTCGCAAGCCACGGCATCTGCCGCATGGTTTCCCGCATCAGCGCGGAAACCTCCTCCGGCAGGGCCGGGTCGTTTAGCGCGGTCAGCCACTCGCGCCCGTCCAGCCGTACCAGGGCGCTGCCATCTTTCCGCACCGTCCAGCCGGGGTTTCCGCTATCGCGGAACGCGGCTTCGTCAACAAAAAAGGTGAGCTTGTCCCGATAGGGCGCGCTGCGGTAGGGGCAGAAGGTAGCGCAGTTGCCGCATTCGTTGCAGCGCCCGTCGATATGCACCACCTGCGGTTTTCCGTTCAGCCATACGGCCTCGTTCGCCCGGTTGGGGCACACATCCACACAGTTGAGGCACACCTTATCGCAGCCCATGCAGCGGGCAAACTCGGCATCCGGCGCACCCGCCTCCGCCTCAATCCCGCGGCGGGCCAGCAGCTCCGTATCGGAGGTCTCGCAATGGCATTTCTGCGTGGAAATCCCTAAAATCTCTTCCGCCGTGGCCTGTGCGTCCGCGATGGCTTCCACCACCGTCGCCGGGCCGCGCAGCGCGTCGCCAAGCACGTAGACGCGCTCGCTCTGCTTGCGGGCGGTGGGGCGGCCTTTGGCGTCCAGTTTCACGCCGTTTTCGGCAAGGGTCGCCGCGTCCGGCTTTTCCCCCACGGCGGCGATCAGGGTGTCGCAGGGCAGGGTCACTGTTTCGCCGGTCGCTTCGGGACTGCGGCGGCCGCTCTCGTCCGGCGCGCCCAGCTTCATCTTTTCACAGGTCAGCTTCGCGTCCGCAAACGATACGGGGGCCAGCAATTCCTCGAAGCGTACGCCTTCGGCCAGCGCCAGGTTCAGCTCCTCTTCCTCGGCGGGCATTTCCTGTTTGGTGCGGCGGTAGACGATCGTTACGTCCGCAACGCCCGGCACGCGCAGGGCCGCGCGCGCCGCGTCCATGGCGGTGTTACCCGCGCCCGCCACCACGATATGCGCGCCGATCTCCAGCGTGTCCGGGTAACGCTTCGCCTGTTCCAGAAAGGCAATCGCGTTGGTTTCGCCGGGGATGTTCAGTTTACCGCGCGATTGCGCCCCGCAGCAGAGCGCCACGTGCGTAAACCCGTTTTCCAGCAACGTTTGCGCGGTTTCCGCGCGAGTGTTGCGCACAATTTGCACACCCAGCTTGGCCAGCATCTCCGCGTCGCGGTCAATCGCGTCGCAGGCAATGCGAAACTCCGGGATCACATTGCGCACCACGCCGCCCAACGCGTTCTTCTCCTCAAAGATCGTTACCTTCGCGCCAGCGCGAGCCAGAAAGAACGCAAGCGCCATGCCCGCCGGGCCGCCGCCTACGATGGCCACGCGCTCCGGCCGGTCGCCGACAGGCGCGAGCGCGTCCAGATAGGGGCGGAAGCCCCGTTCGGCCGCCAGCAGCTTCACCTGCCGGATGCTCAGCGGATCGTCGTACTGGTTGCGCACGCAGGCCGCCGTGCAGCGGTGGTTGCAGATGCTTCCGGTGATGTTGGGCAACGCGTTTTTATCGCAGATCACGCCCAGCGCCTCGGTGTAGCGGCCCTGCGCGGCGAGCTCCATATAGGCGGAAATATCCTGATGGATGGGGCACGCGTCCGAGCAGGGAGCCAGCGAACAATCGATCAGCGGCACGTCGCGGTCGTTCTTGCGGGGCAGGGCCGGCTTCAGCGGGCGGCGATAGCGCGGGTCGGTCAGGCTTTTCTGCGCCAGCGCGGAAAGCCGGTCCAGCGCCACCCCCGTAAACGGTCGGTACTCCTGCGCCGCCAGCGCCCGCGCCATCTGCGGCAGGCGGTTGTATCCGCCGGGTTTAAGCATCGTAGTCGCCAGCGTAACGGGCCAGATGCCCGCCTGAAAAAGCTCCGTGAGGTTGTGGGTATCCGCGCCGCCGGAATAGCTTACGCGCAGTTCGCCCTCAAACGCCTTCTCCAGCGTTTCCGCCAGATGGATCGTCAGCGGCCACAGCGCCTTGCCGCTCATGTACATTTCTTCGCCGGGCAGTTCTCCGCGCGTAATTTTCACGGGGAAGGTGTTGCTCAGCTTGAGCCCGAAGATGAGCCCCTGCGACTGCGCCAGCGAGGACAGCCGCACAAACATGGGTACCGCGTCGGCAAACTGCAGGTCGTTCTTAAAATGATGGTCGTCAAACGCCACGTCCGCATACCCCAGCGAGTCCAGCGTTTCCCGCGCGTACGTATACCCCAGCAGCGTAGGGTTGCATTTTACGAACGTGTGCAGATGCTTGTCCTTGAGCAGGTAGGCGGCAATGCGCTCGATCTCCTCCGGCGGGCAGCCGTGCAGGGTGGAAAGCGTGATGCTCCGGCATACCTGCGGGCTGAACGCGTCCACCTCGTCGGTCGTCAGACCCTCAAAATCCGACAGATTGGCTTTCGCCCACGCGGCGCAGGCCTGCCATATCGGGGTCTGGCTTGCGTCTTTCAGCCCTTCGATAAATCGATCCAGCTTTTCGGTGCGGATGCCCGCCAGATCGTATCCCACGCTCATGTTGAATACGAAACCGTCCCGCGCGCCCAGCCCGAAGGCGGCGCTGATGAGCTTTAACGCAAACCAGGCTTTCACATACTCGTCCAGCGCCTGCGGCACCGTCAGTTCCGTGCTCCATTCCACGTTGTAGCCTTCGGCCTCCGCCAGAATGCACGGTTTGCTTACGGGCAAGTCTTCCCCATCCAGCTTCTGCACGGTTTTCAGTTCCATAAAGCGCGCGCCGCCCGCGTACGCCGCAATCAGGTTCTGCGCCAGCTGGGTATGCGGCCCCGCCGCGGGGCCGAACGGGGTTTCCGGCTTCTCACCGAAAAGCTCCAGCCGTTTCCCGCTCTCATGCCGGTAGGGTGCGCGAACGCCCAGCACGGAACCGTCGCGGCGGTACTCGGTCAATATCTGCTCCATCAGCTCCGGAAAAGGGATGGGCCGCATACGGTCGCTCATGGCGAATCGCTCCTTAACGTTACAACATCAGTCTACCAAAAAATCAGGCGTTGATCCGGCTCCACAGTTCCGCGGCGGTTTCGCGGCAATGCGCCAGCACAGCCTGTTTATCCACCTCTGTCAGTACCCGATCCTTCATTTTCAGGCTGCCCGCGATCACCGTGTGGACCACGCTGCGCCCGCACATGCCGAACAGCACGTGCCCGTTTATATTGCCCGCGTCCATGGGCGTGAGCGGCGTATAATCCAGCGCGATCACATCCGCCGCCGCGCCGGCCCGCAGCACGCCGATCGGCCTGCCGAAAGCGCGGGTTGCCAACTTCGCGTTATTCTCAAACAGCATCTGCGGCGCCTCCGCCCAGGCGGCGTTCGCGTCGTGCAGGTTGTGCTGGTGCAGCAGCTTGGCCACCTTCAGGCTTTCCAGCATATCATTGGTGTAGCCGTCGGTGCCCAGCCCCACACAGATGCCCTTGTGCAGCATATGCAGCGTCGGCGGGCAGCCAATGGCATTGCCCATATTGCTTTCCGGGTTATGCGCCACACTGGTACGCGTTTCCTTCAGCAGGTCCATCTCCGCTTCGCTCACATGCGTGCAGTGGCCCGCAAGGGTGTTTTCGCCCAGAATGCCGAAATCGTGCAGGCGGAACACCGGGCGTTTACCGTGCTCTTTCAGGCACAGGGTCACATCCTCGATGCCCTCCGCCACATGCACGTGAAAGCCCGCGTCCGCAGGCGCCTGCTCCCGGCAGTAGGCCAGCGTATCGTCGCACAGGGTAAACTGGGCGTGCAGGCCGAACAGCCCCGCGATCCTGCCGGTTTTGTCCTCGCGGGCATAACGGAGAAAATCCACGTTCTCCTTCACGGCCTCGCGCATCTTCTCCGCGCCGTCGCGGTCGCTGACCTCGTAGCACAGGTTAACGCGCACACCGTATTGCCGGGCGCTGTCCGCGATGGCGAACAGGCTGCCCTCGATTTCGCCATAGCTGGCGTGGTGGTCAAATACTGTAGTCACACCGTTTTCGATGCAGTCGATCATCGTGGCGTCGGCACTGGCGCGCGTATCCTGCAACAGCAGATGCCGGTCCAGCGTCCACCACAGGCCGTCCAGTATGCTCAGGAAGCCTTCGGGGTGATACCCCCGGATGGCCAGCCCGCGGGCGAACGCGGAATAGATATGCTCGTGTGCGTTGATCAGCCCCGGCATGATAACCCCACCGTGCGCATCCACAAATTCTGCGCCCGGGTGCCGACCGCGCACCGTTCCCGTATCGCCAACTTCCACAATCGCGTCGCCGTCCATGGCGACGCAACCGTTCGCCAGATAGGGTTTCGCAGGGTCGCGCGTAATCACGCGTCCGTTTCCCAGAAGCAGCATCAGCGTTCACTCCTTCGGTTGGATCAACTTTTGCAGCGCTTCCAGCGCTTCCTGCGTGTCTACGTCGGCCAGTTCCTCGGCAAAGGCGGCCTGCACGGTGCGCACAAGGTCCGGATGCCGACGGATCACCGTCACCCCGGCCTCGCCCTCGGCAAGCGTTTCCAGCTCGCTATACAACGATGGCGGAAACAGCACAGGGTTGCCCTGCCGGTCGCCATACGCAGCGCGCACAATTCGCGTGGCGTCTTCCCGGTAAGCATCCACCACTTTTTTAATCGTTTCGGCAGTCAGCAGCGGTTGATCGCCCACGCAGAACAGGCATCCGTCCGTATCCGGAAGGGCCGAAAGCCCCAATCGGATGGTGTCGCGTACCTCGGGCTGGCGGTGCAGCAGGCAGCGAAAGCCCTTTGCTTTAGCCAGCTCGCACACGGCGGCGCTGCGGGTGACTACCACGGTCACAAGCCCGCCCGGCAACGCGTCCAGCAAGTGATTCAACAACGGTTTGCCGTAAAAATCCGCCAACAGCTTGTTGCTGCCGAAGCGCACGCTTTCGCCGCTGGCCAGGATGACACAGCCGATTTTCATGCCTGCCTCGCTTTCCCGGATTGCTCCGTGGTATCGCCGAAACCCCGGCGGTATGTCATTCGGTTGTCAGCAGATGATTGTGCCGGTTTCGCCGTGCACACCGTCCCGCGCCTTTTGCAGTTCCGTAATCAGCGCCGTTCGCCCGGCTTTCGCGCTTACAAAGTTGATCGCGGCCTGCACCTTAGGCTTCATGGAGCCGTCGGCGAACTGTCCCTCTTCCAGATAACGCTTCGCGTCCCGCCAGGGCAGGTCGGTCAGCCACTGCTGATCCGGCTTCCCGTAACGCAAGGCCACCTTCTCCACCGCCGTCAGGATGATCAGCGTATCCGCGTCCAGCACGTCCGCCATCAGCGCGCTGGCAAGGTCCTTGTCGATCACCGCGCCGATGCCGCTTAAATGATGCCCGTGCGCCACCACGGGGATGCCGCCGCCGCCTGCCGCCACCACGATTTGCCCGGCGGAAAGCAGCGCGTGCACCGTTTCGATCTCCACAATCTCCACAGGCTTGGGCGACGCTACCACGCGGCGGTAACCGCGCCCGGCGTCCTCCATCACGGTCCAGCCCTTTTCCTGCACTTTATCGTCCGCTTCCTCACGGGTCATGAACGGGCCGATCGGTTTGGTGGGCTTCAAAAACGCGGGGTCGTCCGGGTCCACGCGCACCTGCGTAAGCACGGTGGACACGGCCTTGTGGATGCCGCGGTCAATCAGCTCCTCCCGCAGAGCGTTTTGCAGGTCGTAGCCGATGTAGCCCTGGCTCATCGCCACGCACACGGAAAGCGGCGCGGGCGGCTCACGGTACTTCGCGGCGTACTCCCCCATCGCGATTTGCAGCATGCCTACCTGCGGGCCGTTCCCGTGGGACAGGATAATTTCATGCCCTTCCTCTACCAGATCGGCAATGGCTTTCGCGGTCAGCTTGACCGCCGCCATCTGCTCCGGCAGGGTTTTCCCCAGCGCGTTGCCGCCCAGGGCAATCACCAGTCGCTTGCCGGTTCGCTGCATAGTCCATTCCCGCCTTATTCAAACAGGCTGCGTTTGCGCGCGCCCATAGAAGTGAGCACATCAACGGGGTTTTGCACCTTGGCCAGAAAGATCATCGCGGCGATGACGTAGGGCTTGAAGGACGCCTGCTTGTAGAGCGGTTCACGGTACCGGTCAAACACTGTGGCGGCCACTTCGCCCTCGCTGCAGCTTACGCCGCTGATGTCCGCGGGCAGGCAGTGCAGGTACAGTCCCTTGCCGTTTTTCGTGTGGCTCATGCGCGCCTCGGTGCATTCCCAGTCCTTATGCTGCGCGTTCTGGGCAAGCAGTTCCTTTTCCAGCGCGCGGATGCCCTCGGTATCGCCCCGGCCGTACAGCGCCGTGCGGCGTTCCATGGCGGAGAAGCTGGCCCAGCTTTTGGGGTACACAATGTCCGCGCCCTCGAAGGCCTCGTCCATGCTTTTCACCCGTTTGTAGCTTCCGCCGCTCTTTTTAGCATTATTCCGGGCAACATCCTCCACTTCCGGCATGATTTCATATCCATCCGGGTGCGCCAGCACCACATCCATGCCAAAACGCGTCATCAGGCCGATTACGCCCTGCGGCACGGACAGAGGCTTGCCGTAGCTGGGCGAATAGGCCCAGGTCATGGCGACTTTCTTCCCCTTCAGGTTTTCCACGCCGCCGAAATGGTTAATCAGGTGCAGGGTGTCCGCCATCACCTGCGTGGGGTGGTCGATGTCGCACTGCAGGTTCACCAGCGTCGGCTTCTGCGCCAGCACCCCGTCCCGATACCCTTCGGTTACCGCGTCCACCACCTGATGCATGTAGGCGTTGCCCTTGCCGATATACATATCATCCCGGATGCCGATCACGTCCGCCATGAACGAGATCATGTTAGCGGTTTCGCGCACGGTTTCGCCGTGGGCCACCTGGCTTTTTCCCTCGTCAAAATCCTGCACGGTCAGGCCCAGCAGGTTGCACGCCGAGGCGAAGCTGAAACGCGTGCGGGTGGAATTGTCGCGGAACATGGAAATGGCAAGGCCGCTGTCGAAAATCTTGGGCGACACATTGTGCTCCCGCAGCGCGCGCAGAGCTTCGGCCACTTCAAACACCGCGCGGATTTCCGCGTCGGTCTTTTCCCAGGTCAGGAAGAAATTGCCCTCGTACATATTGGAAAAATCAAGGGTTTTTAGCGTATTCAGCGCTTTTTGCAAATCGGCCATCGGATGATCTTCCTTTCAGAAATGGTAATCGGCAAACAGTCAAGGATGTAATCCGTGATTCCTTTGGGGTATAGCCGGGTAAACGCTGTTTACTTGCAGTACAGCGTGGGCAGCGCCGCGTACACCGCGCAGCAGCGCACCAGATCGGCTTTCCACGTTTTTTCGTTGGGCGCGTGGGCCTGCGCTTCCTTGCCGGGGCCGAAGCCGATGCAGGGAATGCCGTAGCGGCCCATAATGCTTACGCCGTTGGTGGAGAAAGTCCACTTATCCACCAGCGGCTCGCCGAACATCGCGCGATAGCTTCCTATCATCGCCTGCGCGGCGGGATGATCCTCCGGCAGCACCCACGTGGGGAAATAGCAGTCCGTAGGATACGTAAGCCCCTTCCAGCTCGGGCGCGCGTACTGGTACATGGTTACTTCCGCGCCGTACTTCTGGCAACTGGGCAGCGCGCGCACCTCGTCCAGCGCGCCAAGGTAGGTTTCCCCGTCCGTCAGGCGGCGGTCCAGCGACACGGCGCAACCGTCCGCCACGGCGCAGCGGCTGGGCGACGTATAGAAAATCTCGCTTACGGTTACGGTGCCTTTGCCAAGGAACGGGTCGTAATGCAGGCGCTCGTTCAGGCTGCGGATTTCCTGTAAAATATCCGCCATCATGTAAATCGCGTTCTTGCCGCGTTCCGGCGCGGAGCCGTGGCAGCTTACGCCCTTTACCTCCACGCGGATTTCCATGCGGCCGCGCTGGCCGCGGTAAATATTGCCGTCCGTAGGCTCGGTAATCACCACAAACTCCGGCTTGATGTGATCCTCGTTGAGGATGTACTGCCAGCACAGGCCGTCGCAGTCTTCTTCCTGCACGGTGCCGGTCACCAGCACGCGGTACTGGTCGGACAGCAGACCAAGGTCCTTCATCACTTTCGCGCCGTATACCGCGCTTACGATGCCGCCCAGCTGGTCGCTCGCACCGCGTCCGCCGATCTCCGTTTCGGTTTCATACCCCTGATAGGGGTCGAACGTCCAGTTATCGCGGTTGCCGATTCCCACGGTGTCGATATGCCCGTCAAAGGCGATCAGCTTTTCGCCGGTACCCATCACGCCCATCACGTTGCCCATGGGGTCGATTTCCACCTTATCAAAACCGAGCGCCTTCATTTCTTTTTCAATCCGGCGCACATGCCCTTCCTCGCCGCTGCTTTCTCCGGGGATGGCGATCAGGTCCCGCAAAAACGCCGTCATCGCCTTTTCGTAGCCCTGCGCCGCCGCCTTCACTTTGATAAAATCCATTTGTATAGCCCCTTCCTTTACAGCGACGCAACCGCGCCGTTCCATACGATTTTGCGATAGTTTTCCGGGTCGGTGTCCCCTTCGGTGGAAAATAACAGCACGCGGGATTGCGCGTTCAGCCCCAGCTTCTGTTTTAGTTCCGTATAGGCGGGGTCTGTCATGATGACGTCCAGCACGCCCATGCCCACCGCGCCGCTCTCGCCGGATACCACCTGCGGGTCACCTTTCATCGGCGCGCCAAGCATGCGCATCCCCCGCGCGCTGACCCAGTCCGGGCAACTCACGAAGGCCGCGGCGTGGTTGCGCAGAATATCCCACGAAAGGATGTTGGGTTCTCCGCAGGCCAGCCCCGCCATGATGGTGGGCATGTCGCCCTCCACAATGCGCGGCCGCCCGTCGCCGGCCACCGCCCCACGGTACAGGCAATCCGCCGCAGTCGCTTCCACCACCGTCACAACCGGCGGATTTTCGGCAAACCGGTTAAACAGGTAGCCCTGCACCGCGCCCGCTAGCGACCCTACGCCCGCCTGAATCAGCACATGCGTGGGCGCGCCGCCCGCAGCCGCCACAAACTGGTCCGCCGCCTCGCGCGCCATGGTGCCGTATCCCTGCATGATATACGAGGGGATTTCTTCGTACCCTTCCCACGCGGTATCCTGCACCACCACGCCGTTAGGGGTCGCGGCCGCTTCTTTCGCCGCAATCCGCACGCACTCGTCATAATTGACGTTTTCAATCGTAACCTGCGCGCCTTCGCGGGCGATGTTGTCGTAGCGGATTTTCACGCTGCCTTTGGGCATGTGCACCACCGCCCGCTGGTGCAGCTGCCGGGCAGCCCACGCCACGCCGCGGCCGTGGTTGCCGTCCGTCGCGGTAAAAAAGGTGGCCTGCCCGAACTCATTTCGCAGCGTATCGGAGGTGAGATACGAATAATCCATCGCCTCAACGTCGCGCCCGAGGCGGTCGGCGATGTAATGCCCGATGGCAAAAGAACCACCCAGCACTTTAAAAGCGTTCAGGCCGAAACGGTAGCTTTCATCTTTTACGCACAGCGCCCCCAGCCCCAGCCGCGCCGCCATACCGGTCAGGTTGGCCAGCGGCGTTACCGAGTACTGCGGAAAGCTGCGGTGGAAACGGTACGCCTTTTCCACATTGGTAAGGCTCATGATGGATAAGGATTGGTCGTCCGATTTGGGCATATGGTTGACCGTCCATTGGATCGGCTGCATTGCGAAAATCCCCCATTCTCCGCCCGGCGGGGCGGCGGTAAGCCCGCTATTCCGAACCGTTATTCCTTGCCGACGTGCCGGTAAGTTTGGTCCACCACGCGCTCCAGCGCGTTTAAAATGCTTTCGTACCCCGTGCAGCGGCACAGGTGCCCGGAAATCAGCTTGCGAAGTTCGTCACGGCTGTATCGTTTGCCGGTGCCCACGATTTCCACCGCGCTCATAATCAGTCCCGGGGTACAAAAACCGCACTGCGTGGCAGCCTCGTCGATAAACGCCTGCTGGATGGGGTTCAGCTCCCCCGTGGGGCTCTTTAACCCTTCCACGGTCATGATATGCTTTCCTTCCGCCCAGACGGACAGATAGATACAACTGTCCATGGCTTCGCCGTCGACCAGCACGGTGCACGCGCCGCACTCTCCCACCTCGCAGCCCTTTTTAACGCTCGTCAGCCCCAACCGGGTGCGCAGCGTATCCGCAAGGCTTTCCCGTTCGTCTACGGGGATGCTCACCTCGCCGCCGTTTACGGTCATGTTCAGGGTTTTATACATCGGTTTCGCCTCCCGCGTTCTGGATGGCCTGTTGTACCGCGCGCCGCGCCAGCTCCCCCACCAGCTGCAGGCGGAACTCCCGGCTAGCGCGCCAGCTGCTGCGGGGCTTTACCTCGCCCTGAGCACCCTGCGCGATCCGGTCGAACAGCTCCGCGTTGATGGGCGCGCCGCATACCGCCTGCTCGGTGGCCGTGCAGCGCATGGGCGTCGGGGCGGCCACGCCGTAAGCAAGCCGCAGTTCTGCCAGTGATTTGCGATCCGGCGAAAGCTTCGCCATGGCCGCGCAGCCGAGGGTAGCGATCTCCATCGCCTCGCGCTTGCCATATTTTAAGTAGCAACCGCCGAATCCCTCGTAATCCGCTTTGGCAATGCGGATGGCCGTCAGGATTTCGTCATGCGCGCGAACGGTTTTGCCCGGGCCTGTATAAAACTCCCGGATCGGCACCTGCCGCACGCCGTTTTTCCCCGTAAGCTCCAGCACGGCGTTCAGTGCCCAAAGGGAGCTGGCGCTGTCCGCGCTGGTAACGCCGTTGCACACGTTGCCGCCGATGGTGCCGATATTGCGGATCTGCGGCCCACCCACCTGATCCACCGCATAGGCCAGCATCGGCATGGTTTCCAGTATGATCGGGTTGTTGGCGATATGGCTGAACACGGTCGCCGCGCGGATGATGACTTCGTCGTCGGCCGTCCGCTCGATGCCGTTCAGCTCCGGGATGCCGTGAATACTCACCAGCGAGCAGCCCGCCAGCCGCCCCTCGCGAATCTGGATCAACACATCGCTGCCGCCGGAGATCACCACGGCCTTTTCGTCCTCGCTCAGTGCGCGTACCGCGTCCTGAACGCTTTCCGCCTGATAGTATTTTTCAATGTCATACATGGCCGCCGACCTCCTTGAGCAATCCTGCCTTCACAAAACCTTCCACCAGCTTCTGCGGGGAAAGGGGCAGGGTATCGAACGCCACGCCGGTCGCCTGCAGCACCGCGTTGCGGATGGCGGGCGCGGGCGAAATGGCGGGCGGCTCGCCCAGCGCCTTGTTTCCGAACGGGCCGGAAGGGTCCTCCAGCTCCACAAAGGCCGCTTCCAGCGGCGGCTGATCCAGCGCCGTGGGAATTTTATAGTCCAGCAGATTGTCGTTTAACGGCCTGCCCTTCTCGTCGTACAGCAACTCTTCGGACAGGGCATAGCCCATGCCCATGCTCATACCGCCCTGCACCTGCCCCTCGGCCAGCTTGGGGTTAATCAGCACGCCGCTGTCGTGTACGTTCAGCAGCCGGAGCACCTTCACTTTGCCCAGCGGAATATCCACCTCCACCTCGGCGAAGGTGCAACCGGTGGCAAGGGTGTTCTCCTTACAGTCGATACTGCACTCCGCAAAGATGCGCTCGGCGCGGTCGCGACTGTACTGCGCTTCTACTGCAAGGTCCGCAAGCGAAATCAACGGCTCGCGGTTGCTTTTGCGCACTACCCGGTCGTTTTCCACATCCAGCTCTTCCGCGGATTTCCTGAATTTGAAGGCCGCGTAGTCCAGTATCTTTTTCTTGAGCAGTTCTCCCGTACGTTTCACGGCCATACCGCCCACGTAGGTCTGCCGCGAGGCGTACGCGCCTAGGTCAAATGGCGATACGTCGGTGTCCTGTGTGGAGATAATGTGGATGTTCTTTTCGCTTACGCCGCTGGCCTGCGCGGCCATTTGGGTAAACACCGTATCCGCGCCCTGGCCAATCTCGGTTGCGCCCATCTGTAAATTTACAGAGCCGTCTTCGTTTAAAAACATGCGGCAGTTGGATACTTCCAGCGAAATCGGATAAACGCCCGTTTTATAGGTGAACGCCGCGACGCCTACCCCGCGCCGGACATTGCCGGTCTGCCGGGCATACTTCCGGTATTTTTCATCCCAGCCGAATTGTTCGCGCCCTTTAGCCAGACATTCTCTCAGGCCGTTGGTATACGCATGGATGCCGGTGGAGGGGTCCACGTAGCCGACCGGCATGGCGTTCTTCAATCGGAAAGACAGCGGGTCCTGCCCCAGTTTCCGGGCGATGTCTTCCGCAAGGCACTCGGTGATAAAATCCGACTGCGGAATGCCGTATCCGCGCATGGCGCCCGCCGTAGTGTGGTTGGTATATACGGTGTACCCGTCGCCTTCGCTAACTCTTTCGTCATGGTACAGTTGTTTGAACATCGTTACGGTATTGGCGCAGATGGAATGTCCGTGGGAGGCGTATCCACCCTGATCGCTGTATGCCTCAATCTTACGCGCTACCAGTGTGCCGTCCGGCCTTACGAGCGCTTTCACCTTCGCGTGGATGGCGTGGCGCACACGGGTGCAGGCCATGGTTTCCTCCCGCGACAGTTCCAGCTTGACCAGCCGCCCGCCCACCTGCTGGCACAGGAAGGCGTTCAGCGGCTCGTACAGCACATCCTGTTTGTTGCCGAAACCGCCGCCGATATAGGGTTTGATAATACGCACCTGCGCCCACGGGATGCCCAGCGCCTGCCCCACCACCCTGCGCACGATGTGCGGGATTTGCGTGGAGGTGACAATCGTGATGCGTCCCGCTTCCATATAGGCATAGGATTGCGGGGGTTCCATGTGGCAGTGCTGCACTGTCTGCGTGCCGTACTCGCCGGTAACCTCCATAAGGTCCGGTTCCTCCGCCCTGACTTCATCGTAAGACTTTTCGCCAATCTGATAATGGTTATGCCCCAGGATGTTGTTCTCCCGCACATCGGGATGGAGGGGCGCCGCGTCCGGCGCAAGCGCCGCCTCGGTGCTTAAAATGGGCGGATACTCCTCGTACTCCACCTTCATCAGCCGCGCGGCACGGGCCGCGGCCACGTCGTCCGTCGCCACCACGGCGGCGATGTCATCACCGTATACGCGCACCCGCTGGTTGAGGATTTTCCGGTCGTATACGTCGCCCTTCGCCTGATCCAGCACATAAGGATGCCCGGCGGTGGCAAACTGAATATCCGGCACGTCAAAACAGGTAACAATCTTAACGACGCCCTTCACCTTCAGCGCCTCGCTCAAGTCGAAGGACAGCACTTTGCCGTTGGCAATAGTGCTGCGTACCACTTTGGCAACCAGCGCGCCGGTGGGGAGCAGGTCGGCGGTAAACTTTGCCGCACCGGTCACCTTATCGTACGCGTCGACACGCTTGATGCTCTCCCTTACGCCCATATACGGGTTTCCTCCTCGTGTTTGATCGCTTTGCCGGGGGAAAAATCAGAGAATCGCTTTCCCGGCTACATATTTCTGAGCTACGCGGCATTCGCCGGAAAGGTACAGTGCTCTTTCCACGCGTTCCCGCACGGTCAGTTCCTGCGGATGGGGCAGGGCGGTATCATCCAGTACCACGGCGTCCGCCTCATACCCGGCCTCGAAGCTGCCAACACGGCCGAAGAACGCTCCGCCGCCCTTCGTGGCAAGATAGAATGCTTCCGGCAGGGTCAACGCTTTCTCCCGCTGGTCCATCAGCCGCCAGTACAGTTTGCTTGCCTGAACGGCGTCGGTTACGGCGCGCAGCATATCAATCGTCTGTCCGCCCGCCACATCCGTGCCCAGCCCCACCTTCACCCCGGCGTTGAGCAGTTTTCGCACCGGCGCGATGCCGGATCGAATATTGGTGTTGGATGCCGGGCAATGGGCTACGGTTACGCCACGTTCCCGGAGCAGCGCAATTTCTTCTTCCTCAGGATACACCACATGCGCCATTACGGTGCTCGGCCCCAGCATCCCCATGCGGTCGTAAGCGTCGGCATACCCTTTCGCCTGCGGGCAGAGCTGCTTTACCCATTCGATTTCCGAGCGGTTCTCCGAAAGGTGGCTTTGCACCGGCACATCGTATGTTTTCGCCAGCGCGGCCAGCCGTTCCATCAGCGTGTCGGTACAGGAAGGGATAAAACGCGGCGTAATCACAGGCCGAATGGCGGTAAACCGCTTTTGGCTTTCGATCAGCCAGTTTTCGCAATCGCGGGCCGCCCGTTCGGCATCACATTCGCACAGCGTTTCCGGCGCGTTGCGGTCCATGCTTACCTTGCCGACATATCCTCGCATTCCGGCGGCTTCCAGCTTTTCCATCAGCATCAGGGTCGCGGGCGCGTGCAGGGTGGCAAAGCAGCAAAACCGCGTAGTCACGCTTTTCCTCAGCGCATCCACAAACAGGCCGTAGGCAAGGTTGGCATATGTCAGATCGCTATACTTGCTTTCTTCGGGATAAGCGCGCTTTTCCAGCCATTCAATCAGTTCAAGATCCATCCCAAGCCCGCGGTAGGCAAACTGCGGCGCGTGCAGGTGCAGATCGGAAAAACCCGGTAAAATCAGCCGGTCGCCCCAGTCCGTTATCGGCAGGCCGCGATATTCGGCCGGCAGTTCGGAGAAGGCGCCGGCATATGTGCCGCCTGCCACTACAAGATACCCATTCTCAAGCGTCCATAAACTTTCCGGGCGATCACTGTAACAGAGATTGCCTTTGATTACATAATCCATCGGTTATCCTCGCATTTCCGTTTACCCCGTCGAGTCGTATTTGTATTATAAAGCCGGGGCACAGCGATGTCAAATTAAAGAAAACAAGGGCGTGCGCCGCTTTGAACGGTACGCGCCCTTGCGAAAACCGCGTCTGATTGAAGCGATCGGGTTGATCCGGGCAGGGTTCCGTTATCCTGTAAAAAGGATATCGTATGTTAATGCCTGCTCTTGTGGCCCAGATAAGCTTCCTGCACGCTTTGGTTGTTCAGCAGTGCTTCGCCGGTATCCTGCAGGATGATGGTGCCCGTCTGCAGCACGTACCCGTAATGAGCCGCGTGCAGCGCCGCGTTGGCGTTCTGCTCGATCAGCAGAATGGTGATACCCTGTTCGCTCAGCTGGCGGATAATCGCAAAGATATCCTTTACCACCAGCGGCGCGAGGCCCAACGAAGGTTCGTCCATCATCATCAGTTTGGGGCGCGCCATCATCGCGCGGCCCACCGCCAACATCTGCTGTTCGCCGCCGGAAAGTGTGCCCGCCAGCTGCCAGCCGCGCTCTTTTAAGCGCGGAAACAGGGTATGCACCCGTTCCAGATCGTCACGGATACCGGCTTCATCTTTACGCAGGTACGCGCCGATCCGCAGGTTCTCCAGAACCGTTAAGTTCGGGAATACCCGGCGACCTTCCGGCACCAGCGAGATGCCGCGTTCCACAATCTTTTGCGCATCCAACCCCAGAATGTTGTGCCCCTCGTACAGGATGGAGCCGCCCTTGGCCCGCACAATGCCGCTGATGGTGCGAAGCGTGGTGGATTTTCCCGCGCCGTTCGCCCCGATCAGGGTTACGATCTGCCCTTCCTCTACCTTAAAACTGATGCCGCGCAACGCCTCAATCCCGCCGTAGCTGACGCGCAAATCCTTTACTTCCAGCATGCTCATTCTTCCGTCACCCCCAAATACGCCGTGATGACGTCCGGATTGCTCTGGATTTCCGCAGGCGTTCCGGTCGCGATGCACTTGCCGAAGTTCAGCACATAGATTCGGTCGGAAATATCCATCACCAGTTCCATGTCATGCTCAATCAGCAGCACCGTAAGGTGGAACCGGTCCTTGATTTCCCGGATGAAAGCAGACAGGTTTTCCGTTTCCTGCGGGTTCATGCCCGCGGCAGGCTCGTCCAATAGCAGCATGGACGGATGGGTGGATAACGCGCGCGCGATTTCCAGCCTGCGCTGTTGGCCGTACGGAAGCGATGTGGCAATCTCATCCCACACCCCATCCAGACCCACTACCTTCAGCAGTTCCATCGTTTCTTCGCGCATCCGCGCTTCCTCGCGCCCGTTTAAATGCAGGGCCGAGACGAAGAACCCGGCTTTCATATTCATGTGTTTGGCTACCAGCACATTCTCAAACACCGTCATGCTGCTGAACAGACGAATGTTCTGGAACGTGCGTGCCATACCCATTTTGGTGATACGATCAGGTGAATAATCAATCGTATGCACATACTCAAACTGGTGCCCGGCAGCATACAACTTTTTCATTTTTCCGTGGGGATGATCCTCCGCGATCACCTTCCCCCGCAGGGAAACACGACCGTTGGTTGGGGAGTACACGCCGGTAATCACGTTAAATACGGTCGTTTTCCCCGCGCCGTTGGGTCCGATCAGGGCGACAATCTCCCCTTCGTTCACATCCATGCTCACATCGTTTACGGCAACAACGCCGCCGAATTGCATGGTCACGTTTTCCAGATGCAGCACGTTCTGACTCACGCTTTAGCGCCCCCTTTCCCGGAGGGTTTGCGCCTTCGGAACAGGTCCGGCAACTCCCGCGTGCCCATGATGCCCTTACGGAAGAACAGCACCACCGCCATGATAATCAGGGAGAACACCACCAGGCGGAAGCCGTTGCGAAGCAACGGAACCTGCCAGCCGTTAATCGTCTGCTCCTGATCCAGAAAGCGGAGCCACCACTCGCTGCACGCTACAAACAGGAAGGAGCTGATGCAGCTGCCCGTGACCGACCCAATCCCGCCAATCACCACGATCAGCAGAATTTCGTACGTCATGGAAGTGGTAAAGTACTTGGCCTGTACGGAGTTTTGATACATCGCCAGCATCGCGCCGCCAACCCCCGCAAAAAAGGAGCTGGTGCAGAAAGCGATCATTTTATGCCGCGGCAGGTTGATGCCCATCGCCTCGGCGGCTGTCTCGTCGTCACGGATCGCTTTAAACGCGCGTCCATACGAGGAATTAATCAACATCACGATAAACAGGATGCACACCCCGGCGATCAGGAACGGGATCAACGTGGACAAATGCAGGGTTACGTTCCCGCTCGCGTCTTTGATATTAAAATCGTTGAATGTGGGAAACAGGCGCAGCAGGTTGCTGCCGTTGGTGACCACGCCCAGCTTGTCCCACTGGAAAATGGCGCGGATGATTTCCGCGAAGCCCAGCGTAGCAATCGCCAGATAATCACTTTTCAGCCGCAGCACCGGCAGGCCGATCAGGAAGGCGAACAATGCCGCGAACACCCCGGCCAACGCAATGGCCACCAGCACCGGCAGGGTAAACTGGATGATGCCTCCGTTATAGTACTGGTAAACGGACATGCGTTGCGCCACCGGGATGGTGAACACCGCGTAGGTATATGCGCCGATCAGCATAAAGCCCGCCTGCCCCAGCGAGAACAGGCCGGTAAACCCGTTCAGCAGGTTCATGGAGACTGCAACCAGCGCGTAGGTCGCACCCTTTTTAAGCACTGTAAACAGCATGGAGGTGGAGGGGATCACCTGCTCCAGCACAAAGGCCAGCGCATAGATGGCAAAGATCACGCCGATGGCGATCACCGTTGCCCGATCCAGCTTCTTCCGTGGTTTGGCAGTTAAGGAAGCCGTATTCATATCCGTCACCTCACACCTTGTCGGTCTGCTTTTCGCCAAACAAACCCGTCGGTTTGACGATCAGGATGATAATCAGCAGGGCAAAGGTAAACGCATCCGAGAAGGTCGTAAAGCCAAACATCTTGGTGCTGATACCCGCCTTGACCAGGATGGTATCCAGCCCCTTAATGAGGTTTTCACAGATGCCGATGATAAACGCGCCCACAACGGCGCCAGGCACCGACCCGATCCCGCCGAATACCGCGGCCACGAACGCTTTTAACCCCGGCATGGACCCGGAGGTCTGGATCACGGTGGAATAGTTGGTGAAATACAGGATGGAACCGACAGCCGCCAGGAACGAGCCGATCACGAACGTGACGGAAATCACGGAGTTGATCTTAATGCCCATCAGTCGGCTGGTTTCAAAATCCTTGGACACGGCACGCATCGCCATGCCGATCTTGGTATGGTTAATCAGCATCACCAGCGCGATGACCAACAAAAGCGTCAGAATCGGCGTCACAATCGTTACCATGCGTGTGGAGGTCGTGCCGATGGTGACGGTATCGGAGATAAAGGGGATGCTGGGATAAAACTGGTTTAAGCCACCCGTGATGTACAGCACCAGATTTTGCAGCGTGTAGCTTACGCCGATCGCCGAAATCATAATGGACATACGGGGTGCGGACCGCAGGGGCTTGTACGCCACACGCTCGATGGCAAAGCCGATCAGCGCGGTGGTTACCAGCACCAGCGGGATGGATACGTACAGCGGGGCGCCGCTTGCGGTGATGTAAACCATCAGGATACCGGCCACCATAAACACATCGCCGTGGGCGAAGTTGATCAGGCGCAGGATACCATAGACCATGGTATACCCGATGGCGATCAGCGCGTATTGCCCGCCGACAGAAATGCCGGAAAGCAGATAAGGCAGGACGGTGCTGAGCACAGGCAGACCTCCTCGACGCTTGGGTTGCCCGACAGGGGCGCAGGATGAGGCGCGCGGGCAGGCCCGAGGCCCGCCATATCATACACATACCATACGATATCGGCGAGGGCAGGGATGCCCTCGCCGATATCGCTTACCCGTTACGAAAGAACAGACGTGGGATCAGGCTTATTCCACGCTCTGTACGGTTACGAAGTCCCAGGCGCCGGTCTCGGTGTTGGCGGTCTTGATGTAGGCCACATTACGCACCGCGTCGCCCGGATCGGCAAACTTGATTTCGCCGGATACACCGGTGTAATCCACATTCCAGATGGCCGTATTAATGGCCTTGGAGTCGGTGGTGCCTGCCGCCTTGATGGCTTCCAGCGCTACGAAATACGCATCGTACCCCATGGCGCTGACTGCCGCTACCATGTCGTTGCCGCCATTGTTGGTCAGCATATCGGGATTGGCGTTCAACCAGGCTTTAAAGCCGGCATCGAACTCGGGGTTGCCGCCTTCCTGATAGAAGGTGTCGATGTATACTTTTACTTTGGTGCCCTTGGCGGACTCTACCACCTTGTTGCTGTCCCACGTGTCGCCGCCCAGCAGCGGGTAGGTGACATTCAGGGCATTAGCCTGCGCCACGATCTGCGTGGAGTAGGACAGGGAGCACGGAGCGAAGAACACCTGCGCGCCCAGCGTGGTAGCAGTGTTGAGATACGAAGTAAAGTCGGAGTTGCCGGTGGGGAATGTTTCGGATACGACCGTGCCGCCCAGCGCCTCAAAGGCGACCTGGAAGTAGTGGCACAGACCCACGTCGTACTCGTTGCCCAGTTCCGCCAGGCAGTAGGCATTCGTTACGCCCAGCGTTTTATAGGCGTAGTTGGCCAGAACCGTGCCCTGGAAGGGATCCAGGAAGCAGATGCGGAAGTAGTGGGTATTGCCGGCCGTCACCTGCGGGTTGGTGCAGCTAATACCGATGGCGGCAATGCCCGCATCCGCGAAATACGGGGAACCGGCAATGGATACGCCGGAGCCGTAGGAGCCAAGCACCACGCTTACGCCTTCGCTAACCAGTTGCTGGGCCGCGGAGGGCGCTTTATCCGCGGACGAACCGTTATCCGCGTATACCAGCTGCACGTTGTAAGTCTGACCGCCGATATCCACGGTGGGCTGCACAGAATTGGCGTACTGAATGCCCAGCGTTTCCTGTTTTCCGCCAGCGCCGCTGTCGCCGGAAGCCGGCTCGTATACGCCGATTTTGATTACGTTTTCTGCCATTGCGACAGCCGAGAAGGACAGGATCAGTGCCAGAGCGAGAACAACCGCTACGATCTTTTTCATGTGTTCCTTTCGCCTCCCGAATTATTGGTTACTCGCATTATAGAGGAACGAAGCCCGTTTTGCAAGCCGTAAACGCTCATAGTGCAAAAGCAATACAAGGGAATTTTTGTCTGTTATTGTTTTTCTGCTGTTTCTGGCTCTTCACGCCAACCAATATGGTTCTCATTCTATCCCATTATTCAAATTTTGTTGAAGCCTGCAAATTTTCCGGCAGACGCAGGCACCGAAAAAAGCGCCTTCCGGAGTCGATCGCGGAGGCGCTTTTTCAGGGGCTGATCCGATCGTATTTTACTGTAGAGTAAACTCCATCGCAACCGGCTGATGGTCCGTATTGCGGAAGTTCAGGTCGATCGTCTGCACGGAGTTCACCTTGACGTTGGAGGAAACGATGTATCCGTCAATCACATAGGCAATCAGGTCTTCGCGGTTTCCATCATAGGGTTTGTTCAACGCCCGGCAGGTGGGCACGCTCATATCATACGCGAAGCTGAACCCTTCCGGCAGGTCGGTTTCGCTCAGCTGTCCCGGTTCCCAGTCGGGGTTTGCCGGCAACGGATATTCCGTAAGGGACCCAGGAAACGCCTGATTAAAGTCGCCGCCCGCAAGTACGTAATTCCCTTTCATCTGTTCCGCTTTCAGCAGAGTCGCCAGTTGCTTCATCTGGGCTGTGCGCCCCTCCACGCTGCTGTATGCTTCCAAATGCAGGTTCACCAGTACCAGTTCCCTGTCACTGTCGGCGATCGGGATACGTTCCACCAGCAGGCAGCGCTTCAGGTTGGCGAGCCGTACCGGCCAGCTGAACGGCACGGGCAGGCTCTCGCGCGTCGCCTCGATCACTTCCAGGTTATTCAGCGTTGTGATCCCGCTTTCCACCTGCCCGATCGGGGGCCAGGGAAAGGGTACGAACGGGCAGCGGTAGTTATACGCGAAAGCCGAACCCATCGCCAGCCCGCGGGTGAAATAGTCCACTTCGTTGATGGAAAAACTGCGTTTGGAGGAAATATCCGTTTCCTGCAGGAAGCATATATCTGCATCCTGCAGCGAAAGCGCGCTGAGCAGGCCGGACAGGTTTTGCTGCACCTCTTCTTTGGAGCTGGGCAGCACTTTGGTGCCCCCGTCCATAAAAAAGTCTTCGTCCCGGTCCAGTCCGCCGTATCCCACGTTCAGCGTCACGATTTTATAACGCTGGTTTACCTTGGCCGGGTCGTGCCTCGCTCCGGCGGAGACCGCAAGGGCTTCCACATCCGCGGGGCGGTATTCGGCCACGGTCAGCCAGATCAGCACCCCCACCGCAACCACAACAATCGCCAGAACGACCCCCAACAGAGCTTTCAGGAATTTCCGTACTCCGCGCATATTGCATCCTCACTATTCTGTAAAAACGATAGCTAGCCGTTTGGGAACGTCTGTTACGTAACCGGTATCTTTCGCGGATGCAGTCCGCCGTTTCTTGTGCCCAGACAGTGCGGGCATACTTCACGGCAACGGTAACACTTGATTTTCCACTCGCCGCCGTTTTCCCCGCCGAACGCGTAGGCGGAACAGTCGCTCTGCTTCAGCTCCGGTTCCCCCACGGCGTGCACCGGGCAGGCTTCCACACAGAGGTGGCAGTCGCTGCAGTAATCCGCTTCCATCACAGGGTCCGGGGCAAGCGGCAGCTCGCACACCACAGCGGACAGCCAGATCATATTGCCATATTCCGGGGTAATCAACAGAGTATTGCGTCCAATCACGCCCAGCCCGGCCGCCTGCGCCGCGTGCTTGGCAGAGATAATATTGCGGTAACGGCCCGTTCGGGTATCGAACTCCGTTGGCCCAATCGTTCCGGTCGGCACGGCGTCAATGCCGAGCCGATCCATTTCCACGCAGAACTCGCAGGTAATCCGGTCCAGCTCAGCACTGAGGTAATTGCGAATAATCGTATAGGGTACGGTTGTAGCGCACCGCAGCGTGCTTGCCGGAAAGCGTTTGGCAATCGCAATCACCGACTGTGCGCCCGGCAGCACATCCCTGGGGTGAAAGCCTTCCGGAGCGTCGCAGAAACGGTCGATCGACGCAATCCCGCACAAGTCCGCACCAAGACGGAAAAAAGTATTCTTCACTTCTTGCGAGGTGTGCATGGAAGCTCCCCCCTCACTGTTTTCTATATTATAACAGATTGCCCCGCATCCCGTAAAGCGAGCCGCAGGTATTTTCACGCGGCCCGCCTTACGGGTGCCAGGCCCAGCGCCTTTACGCCGTCGTTTCTCCCCGGCCGCAGCCAACGCGGAAAAGCACATAGCCGGCAAGGCAAAGTAAAACGCCGATCCCCATTGCCAGCGGAAGGGCGGTCTGCGCCGCGGCCCCGAAAATCAGGTTGGTGCCCACGCCCGTTCCTTCCATCAGCAGCGCATTCAGGCTGAGCGCGGTCGCCCTGTCCGGCGTAACGACGCGCCGGTTTTGCAGTTCCGTCTGCAACGGCTGATAAAGGCTGAAGCTGACCCGCAGCGCCAGTATCGCAACAACCGAAGCCCACGCGGAATGCGTTACGCAAAGCACAGCGCAGGCCCCCGCACTGCCCAGCAGCAGCAAGCCTCCCGTCCGTTTTACGCCCCATCTGGCGGTGATCCGTGCGGAAAACCCGCCCAGCAGGCCAATCGCCGTCACCGCGATATAGACCGCGCCAATGGCCCGGTCGGACATGCCAACGCGCACATACTGGAGCTGGTTTAGGAAAACCGTTATGGTCTGGTGAGTTTCGTTTAACAGCGCCGTGCCCAGCAGCAGCGCCAGCGTGCGCTTATCCCGCCACAGATGCTTCAGGGCCTGCCGCGCATCGCCCCGGCGTTCCGTACGCGGCGCGGCGGTCGGTTCGGTAATCCATAGCGCCAGCACCGCCGCCAGCCCGTAGCTCAGGACCGTAAGCCATCCCGCAAGCCGGTAATCGGTCCCGATCCACAGCGAGTAGACCCCCGCCGCGATCACCAGCCCTGCGGTTGCGCAGTTCTGGTACAGCGAAAATACCCGATGCGCATCCTCCTTTCGGCAGGAGAGATAAAGGATCGTCGTATCCACGCCGGAAAGCCCTGAGATGACCACTGACAGCAGAATACGTTCCAGCAGGAACATCCCGAAGCCGTCGGCCTTCCAGAAAATGATTTTGGACAGAAAGTATAATCCGCAGCAGATCAGCAGAGTGCGCCGGTATCCGATCCGGTCGGCGACAATACCCCATGGCACTTCCAGCGCCATGCAGAGTGCAAGCGAGATAGCCTCGATCTGCGTGATCTGCCACACGCTTACCCCGGCAGCCTGCCGGTACAGCGTGGCGATCGGTCCATAAAACACCATTCCCTGCAGCAATGCAATTGCGCAGAGAAGCCCGATATTCTTTTGTTTTATCATGATGGACTCCCTAAAAACAGATGTACAAAATACAGGTCGGTTTTACACCGCCCCGGCGATCCGTTTCCCGGGAATCAAATGGGCCTGCACATGATACACAGTCCGCCTTATCGATACATTACCTGCTTATTATACACAGCCCCCAGCCTGTCGTAAAGCTGTGTTTTCAGGCGACGGATGGGCATGCTACATTGTTTCGGTTTTTACTGACGATCCTCCCGTTCCCAGTTCATCATCAATTTGTCAATAAATCGTCCTTATGGTATACTATTACTACTAATTGTTTTTTGGTTTTCTATTACAGATCACACGTTCCAGACCCTGTTGCGGGAAGGAGGTTTCTGCATGGCACGCCGATTACGGGCAGCCTTACGGGTGCTGTGTCTGCTCGCCGCGCTGGCGTTGTGCCTGGTGGGAAGCACGGGGCTATCCGCTGCCCACGCCGCCCCGATCACGCCTGAAAACACCTCCGAGCCTTTCTACCTTTCAGGTTCCGAGCTGATCTATGTGACCGCCACCGGCAAGTGCTACCACAGCATTGACAATTGCGGAACTACAAAAACCACCTTTCTTTTGTCGCTTGCGGAGGCCTGCCGTCTGGGGTACACCCCTTGCAGTAAATGCCATCCGCCCGCGCCTGTAGCACTGGAAGATCCGACCTTTTCTCCGAATGCCGTGATCGTTTACCTCTCCGTCGGCAACGCGAGCTATCACCGCACGCCGGATTGTTCGGGGCTTACGAACGCTGTCGCCGTTCCGCTGGAGGAGGCGCTGTATCTCGGAAAAAAGCCCTGCAATAAGTGCGACCCGCCCGCGCCGCCGTAAACGGCTTATCGCAGGCCATCTCAACCGGGAACGGATACAGAGCTGACAAACCGCTTGCAGGCTGCTAAACGCAGATTGCTCAAAAAGGTTCAGATGCCAGAAAGCAAGGGGTGGCAAGGGGGTGAGCTTACTCGTTCGTAAGTGATCCCCCTTGCCACCCCGTAGCTGACAACGCAGATGAGCCTTTTTCAGCAATCTGAGCCGGGCAATTGTCCGGCTTTCGTTTTTACCTTTATGATATTACCGGCTTAACAGCATCCGGTCGTTATCCAGCTGTTTTCCCTGTCGCCCGGCGTAGCGTTTCAACAGGTCGTCCACCTGCATCCGGGCGCGCTCCTCGCCCCGGATATCCAGAATAATTTCACCCTGCTCCATCATGATCGTGCGGTTGCCCAGTTTCAGGGCGCTGGCCATGTTATGGGTAATCATCATGGTGGGCACCTTCTGCTCCCGCACAATCTGCACGGTAATCGCCAGTACTTTTTCGGCGGTGGCGGGGTCCAGCGCGGCGGTATGCTCGTCCAGCAGCAGCAGGCGCGGCTGCGCTACCGTTGCCATCAGCAGCGTCATGGCCTGCCGCTGGCCGCCGGAAAGCAGCCCCACCTTCATCTTCATCCGGTCCTCCAGCCCCATACCGAACGCCGCCAGCTTCTGGCGCATCTCCTCGGTATCCCGGCGGGTCAGCGCCCGCGCCAGCGGGAAACGCCGCCCGTGCGTATAGGCCAGCGCCAGATTTTCGGCAATCGTCATGTCGGGCGCGGTGCCCTTGAGCGGGTCCTGAAACAGAATACCGATCTTGCGGGCACGGCGGTATTCCGGCAGGTAGGTGATATCCTCGCCATCCAGCAGAACATGCCCCGCGTCCGGCCAGAACGTGCCGGCAATCGCACCGAACAGCGTGCTTTTCCCCGCGCCGTTGGAGCCCAGCACTGTCGTAAAGTCGCCGTCGTTCAGGGTAAAATCGATGTCTTTCAGCGCCGTATGCTCGTTCACGGTGCCCGGAGCAAAGGTCTTCTGTAACCCTTTCAGTTCAAGCATGGCTTTTCCCCTCCCTGCGAATACGCCGCTTGCGCATGTTTTCGCGCACGGTCGGGATGCTCAGCGCCACCGCGACGATCACGGCGGAAATCAGCTTGAGGAAATAGGTGGGAAACACATTGGTGGAAAGCGCCAGCGAAATAATCACCCGGTAGATCACCGAGCCCACGATGGCAGACAGTAGCCCCAGCGTTACACCCCGTTTGCCGAAGAACGCCTCGCCGATAATGACCGAAGCCAGCCCCACCACCAGAATCCCGATGCCGCTGGTAATATCCGCATAGCCCTGATACTGCGCCACGATCCCGCCGGAAAGCGCGATGCAGCCGTTGGAAACCGCCAGTCCGGCGATCTTCATGGCGGAAGAATTGATGGACGAGGATCGCACCATCGCCTCATTATCGCCCGTGGCGCGGATGCACAGCCCCAGATGCGTTTTAAAAAACCAGATCAACGCCAGTAGCACCAATATCGCAAGCGCTCCGCCCACCAGCAGCTTCACCCCGTCCTTGCCCAGCGGGGCCAGCGCGGTAAACAGCTGCTGAAACAGCGTCGGTTTGCCGATCAGCGACACGTTGGAGCTGGCGCCCATCACTGCGAGGTTGACGGTATACAGCCCGCTCATGGTGAGAATCCCCGCTAGAATCGCGTGAATGCCCACTTTGGTTTGCAGCAGCCCCGTTACCGCGCCCGCCGCCATACCGCACAGAAACGCGAACGCCAGCCCCAGCCAGGGAGAACCGCTTAACGTGGCCATTGCGGACGCGGCGACGCCGAGGGTAAAGCTGCCCTCGGCGGTCAGGTCCGGGATATTCAGGATTCGGA
This sequence comes from Bacillota bacterium, assembly GCA_023395615.1. Classification (GTDB taxonomy): domain Bacteria; phylum Bacillota; class Clostridia; order Christensenellales; family Aristaeellaceae; genus CAXXOK01. The sequence continues at coordinate 1,477 of JAEWYP010000043.1, read as the reverse complement.
AGCTGATGTATATCCCCATGGCCAGCAACCCATACATCAGTCCCAGCTGGAGAGAACCGAACAACAAAGCCATATTGGATCATCCTCGCTTGGGATTTTCCGGCGCGATGCCGTCATGCGCGGTCTTCCGCCGGGCCGCGCCGGATAGGCTGCAGCCCGGCGGCGTTTCGCTTATTCCACAACCGTCGCCTTGGAAAGCACGTCGTCGCTCAGCGTTACGCCAATCGCGTCGGCGGTCGTTTTGTTAATCACCATGGTAAAGTCGCTTACCACCACGGCGGGGATATCGGCAATCGCCGTACCCTTCAGGTACTGGTCGCACATGTCGGCGGTCATGCGGCCGATGTCGGTATCACTGATGGAGATGGTGGCAAACGCGCCGGAGTTGACCATGACCGCGGAGGAGCCATACACCGGGATTTTCGCATCCTTGGCCACTTCCGCCACCATGTTTAACGCGGTCTGCACCACGCTGTCGTTGGGGATAAAGATCGCGTCCACCCGGCCCACCAGCGATTGCGCTGCCTGCTGCACTTCGCCGGAGTTGGTCACCACGGCTTCCACGTATTTCAGCCCGTTAGCGTCCATATACGCCTTGGCGTTGTTGATGGTGGTTACGGAGTTTACCTCGCTGGTGCAGTAGATCAGCCCATAGGTCTGGCAGCCGGGGGTAAGCTGGTCGCTGAGCTTGAACATCTCATCCACCGGGATCGCGTTGCTGGTGCCGGTGCAGTTTTTATCCGGCTTTGCCATGTCCGTAATCAATCCCGCGCCTACGGGGTTGGAAACGGAGATGAAAAACTGCGGGATGCCGCTGTCCATATTCAGGAACGCCTGCGAGGGGGGCGTTGCGATAGTGACGGCAAAGTCCACTTTCTCGTCGATCACCGCCTGGCAGATGGAAGCGAGGTTGGTCATATCGCCCTGTGCGTTGCGGTAGTCAAAGGTCATCACGTCTTCGGCGTAACCCAGTTCGCGCATCCGGGCGATATACCCTTCGCGCATGTCGGTGAATGCGCCGTTATCGGCCATTTGCAGGATGCCGACGTTGTAGGTTTTCGCGGTCGTTTCGGCATTGGCGGCGGCGAAGGAAAGTACCAGAGCCAGTGACAGGATCAGTGCGGTCAGCTTTTTCATGTGAGGGTCCCATCCTTTCATTTTTCCCGTTTGTTGCCGTCGGTTTGCCATTGGGGTACGAAAAAGCGCACCCGTCCTCTTCTCAAGGACAGATGCGCTTGCATCTGCGGTACCACCTTGCTTGACGGTTTCCCGTCCGCCTCGTACAGGTGCCGACACACCCGCGGCCGTGTAACGTCGGCCTTACGTCGCAGTCTACTCGGCTGAAGCAGCCTTTCAACGCGCCCTCTGCGGTCCATTTGCCGATCCGCTTCCTGCCGGTTTTCAGCTGCCCCGGCTCTCTGGAAGTGCGCTTTCGGTGTGATCTCCGCCTCAACGGTTTTGCCTATTAAAGCATGTT